>CAZZAX010000299.1:0-4795 GCA_964653075.1 uncultured Pirellulales bacterium | reverse complement strand
CAAGAGAACCATATCTCTCGGCGAAGAAATCGCCAAGACAACCATCGATAACAACCCTGCCATTGACATCGATTGGCGATGTTAATACCTCTCCATCAGGGAGATTTTGCCAACGGCCCGGGCCGATATCGCCGTCACTAATGTGCCATTTGAGCTCCGGACTGAATTCAGCAACAAAATCGTTCCCTTTTTCAGTCACCACTTTAATCTTTTTTGCGTTTCTGACCTTATCGTAAACTAATCTGCTGATCCGCTGGATCTCTTTGTAATCGCTGCACATCCCGTCTTTCATAATCTGCTGTGTAATTCCAATCATATGAGCATGTCTGAGTTTGGGATTTGCTTCGATTGCCTTAATCATGTGCCGTCGGAAAGTCTGTAGTTCTCCTTCGGCTCCCTGGGCGGCATAGATGCTGACATCCGCGGCCTTGATGGCATCATCAATAGCTTGCGGGAAATCGATAGGCCGCTGCCCGAAATCCTCCATTACGAAGAATTGAATCTTTGAGGTAATCTTTTCTATCGCGGCTTTCAAGGCCGAGCCGACTTCGATAGTCTCTTCGTCGGTAATAATTATTACTCTCTCGCCTGCTTTGACCCTAAGGCAGTTCTCAACCACCTGCCTGACACCCTGCTCTATAGTTCCCATTTCTATTATCCTTAGCTATCTGATAATCTGATTCCCGGTCAATTATTATATGTCCGGACATAGAAATTACTATATAATAAATCAGATCCATGGTTTTCCGGGGTGGTGCCGCGTGCAATTAGTGGACAGTTTAATATAACAGACTGCCGCCTTCGGACTGGTTAGAACATATTTTCAATCCATCTTTATGGCTAAGCTATGTTCCCATCCTGCAGCAATAGCCACAAAGTTGTTGCCTTTTGGAGGAGTTGCCTCGCCATGATAGTTATACCCCCAGCCGACGATGGAACCGTCCGATTTTAGAGCAAGGCTGTAACCATTCCCGGCGGCTATCGCCACGAAGTCATTTCCATAAGGAGGTGAAGCCTGACCGTCATTATTGTTCCCCCAGCCTATGATAGAGCCATCGGATTTCAGAGCAAGACTATGAGATCTCCCAGTGGCTATGTCCACAAAGTTGTTGCCATTGGGCGGGGTGGCCTGACCAAATCGGTTATCACCCCAGCCGACGATGGAACCGTTGGATTTTAACGCAAGACTGTATCCCCATCCCGCAGCTATAGCCACAAAATCGTTGCTGTCAGGTGGTGAAGCCTGACCACTATGTTTCAAACCCCAGCCAACGATAGAACCATCGGACTTTATTGCCAGGCCGTGACTATCGGCACCCGCGGTAATAGCCACGAAGTCATTGTCATCAGGAATATCAAGCGGTCTGGAACCCCAGCCGACAATAGAGCCGTCGGACTTTAGCGCCAGGCTATATCCGCATGGTATCATAGGCTGGGCTCTAACTCCGCCAGTGGCTATCGCCATAAAGTCGTTACCGTCAGGCGGGGTAGCCTGATCACGATCATTGTACCCCCAGCCGACTATAGATCCGTCAGACCTTAGTGCCAAGCCGTAATTAATTCCCACCATTACTGCCACAAAATCATCGCCGACAGGAGGTGTGGTCTGACCATACTGATTACTACCCCAGCCTATAATAGAACCGTCGGACCTAAGGGCCAGACAATGATACGCTCCAACGTCTATTACTACAAAGTTATTGCCCTTAGGCGGGATTTCTTGGCTAAAAGAGTAGCCCCAGCTGACGATAGAACCATCGGATTTTAAGGCAAGACTGCGCCCCCGTTGAGCAGCTATTGCCACAAAGTCATTGCCATTCGGAGGCTTGGCATAACCTTGATAATCGTAACCCCAGCTTACGATAGAGCCGTCAGACTTAAGGGCAAGACTATGCAGTTGCCCAGCGGCTATTGCTATAAAGTCGTTACCTTTTGGCGGTGTAGCCTGACCTTTCCAATTGTTACCCCATCCAACAATAGTGCCTGTCGATTTTAAAGCGAGGCCGTAATCGTATCCGGCAGTTATGGCCACAAAGTCGTTGCCGTCAGGCGGTGTGGCTTGACCATAAGAATTTCTGCCCCAGCCGACTATGGAGCCATCGGCCTTAAGAGCAAGACTGTAATCGTGCCCGGCAGAAATTGCTACAAAGTCATTACCATCAGGCGGCGTAGTCACTCTACTGTAGTCAGGGCCCCAACCCACAATAGAGCCGTCTGACTTCAACGCCAGACTGTACTGATAGCCTGCGTCTATTGCCACGAACTTGTTTCCTTCAGGAGGTGTTGCCTCACCATATCGGTTACGACCCCAACCAACGATAGAGCCATCCGATCTTAGAGCCAGACTATGATCGTGTCCGGCAGCTATTGCTATGAAGTCGTTGCTATTAAGTTGGCCACTATCGAAAGCCATGCTTCCCCAGCCGACTATGGAACCTGCGAACGATGGCTGTGCTATACAAAGACATAAGACAATCGTTAACACTGCCATTGATATTGTGATTAAATGTGTATGTCTCATCTTACACTACCCATTCTAGAAGATTACCAGTTCCTGTATTAGCCGGAATTATTAATATATCTCTTTCCACTAACCTACCAAATCTGTTTAAGAATGTCAATAAATTTTGCACCAAACACCGGACAATTGGTAAGCGGCTCAACATAGCAGACTGCCGGTGATGGACGTGAGTCTGATGATGCCTTTTATATTGACACGTTAAAGCCGGTTTGTATAATCATATCTGTATGTGGTACTCAGCCTTACTATCGTTATGTAATAGCAAATCTGGAAAGCTTCCATTTGGAAGATGCTGCTCGTTCATCACAGGGTGGTGTCTTGTCCTGCTTACTGCCGGTTTAGTGCCGGCATCTGATGTGGTTACGCTTGAAAATGTTGCTGATCCCGGCCCGATCACTGCCGACGAGCCCATAGCGGAAGAATTTTCACCCGAGAAGGCAGCACGATATCTCGATACGGCCTCACTTTTCTGGCAGAAGTCTCGCAACTGTGCGGCATGTCATGTGAACATGGGCTATATGTATGCCAGGCCCGCTCTGAGTTCGTACCTGAAGGATTCGGGAGAGGTTCGCGGTCTGTTCGAAGATTATGTTACTAAGCGATGGAAAAAGAAAATTCCGCGGGATTTGCAGGAGATAGTGGTTGTGGCTTCTGGCCTTACCTTCAATGATTTACAGACCACGGCTCATCTGCATCCTGTTACACACCAGGCCCTTCGGGTGATGTGGGTTTTCCAGCGGGACGATGGAGGCTGGAACTGGCGTAATGACGGCTATCCGCCAACAGAATACGACGAGCACTACGGCGTCACGCTTGCGGCGCTGATTACGGGAATTGCCCCGGATAAATATGTCCAGACAAAAGAAGCCCGCCGGGGTCTTGGCCGAATACGTAGATTCCTGAAGAACAATCCACCGTTATCACTGCATCATCGGGCGATGATTGCCTGGGCATCAAGTTATGTTGAGGATTTGATGAACGAACAGGGGCGTGCGAAGACCCTCAACGAATTGCTTGCACTTCAACGACCCGATGGTGGATGGTCCACACCCGGTCTGTTGGCGGACTGGAAGGGCCTTAAGCGAAAGGATGGCAAGCCGCACGATAAGAAGACCAGCGATGCATACGCCACGGGTTTCACTATAATTGTAGCCCGCGAAATGGGCATCTCGAGCAAGGATCCAAGGCTGCGACGCGGCATCGACTGGCTGCTGAGCAACCAGCGAGTCAGCGGAAAGTGGTTCTGTCGTTCACCCGCCATTGACAGCCGTCATTACTTTTCCAATTTCGGCAGTGCTTTTGCCATCCTTGCGCTCCAATCGTGCGATATACTTCCCGGCTGGCCGCTATCGAAGATGCCGCAGCATTCGTTTTATCCCTGATGGGCTTATACGATACTCGTGCTTTTTTATTGGTTTGCTGGCGGTCGGAGGTGTCTGTGACGCAGTTGTTCATAATCATGGATAAAAAAACTTAGTAATGATTTATTCAACATGAAATTGATTGTGGGCATTTTTGAATTGAGATATGTTGTGGATTGATTTCTCATCAGTTCTCTAAAAAAGATGATAATAATTATCTTAAAAAAGAAAGGTACCTACCTATGAAACCGGACAAAAAAACAATGACACGTCGTCGCTTTCTCAAGACCAGTACCAAACTCACCGCCTTGGCAGGGCTCTCCGTTACCACGCAGGTTTACGGGGCAAACAATGACCGAATCCGCATTGGCCTTGTAGGCTGCGGCGGCCGCGGCACCGGTGCCGCCAGGGATGCAATGAGCGCAGGCCCGAATGTCGTATTAGTGGCAATGGGCGACATTTTTATGACAAAGGTCGAAAACAGCCTGGCCCGATTGTCGAAACTCAAACGTAAAAACGAAGCGATTCAAAAAGGCCTCAAAGTGAGACGCAGCCATTGCTTTGCGGGTTTGGATGCCTATAAGAAAGTGATCGACTCCGATATTGATTATGTGCTGCTTTGTACGCCTCCAGGCTTCCGGCCGGAGCATATTGAATACGCGGTCAACAAGGGCGTGCATATCTTCGCAGAGAAACCTTGCGCAACCGACCCGCCCGGCGTACGTCGAATACTCGCCCTCGAGAACAAGATGCGTCAAAAGGATATCGCCTTGTTGTCCGGCTTCAACGGCCGCCACGTCTTTCATTATGCCGACCTTGTCAAAGCCATTCATAGAGGCCAGCTCGGAGACGTAAAGGCCCTTTACGCCTACTTCAACACAGGCAATATCTGGTATCGCGAACGTGAAAGCGG
>CAZZAX010000298.1:0-4833 GCA_964653075.1 uncultured Pirellulales bacterium | reverse complement strand
AAGACACGAATATTTCCGTAGAATACTGTGCAATATGCTCGGCAATGACGTCGAAACAGGCCTGTTGCCGGATGATTCTGACCTGCTTGGAAAAATAGTCGAGGACATATGCTTCAACAATGCCAAAAACTATTTCCCGATGAAACTGGATTAAACTGTTAATAATTCGCACTTGACTATTTTTAATCTTTAGTTTTTAATGTACAAAACATATGCAATATGAAATGGGTCGGTGCCCGAGCGGCTAAAGGGGACGGGCTGTAAACCCGTTAGCGGAAGCTTACGTTGGTTCGAATCCAACCCGGCCCATTTTTCTTTTGAGGGAGTGATAGTCGTTGACATTTCGTTAGGTTTAGTGCCTAACTTTACCTCTAATAAAGTCTTACCGGTGTTCCTGTTTTCGGATTCTGTTTGGGTCTGCTTTTCTCCGTGGCCATGGTGGGATTAGCCAGTGCCGCAATCCTCTACGATACCTCTAAAGGAGTATCTAAATATTTTGTTACCAACGGTTAAGTTACTGCCTTTAAGTATAAGGATGGGTAGCAGAAATTTAGGAGCTATAGTCAACAGCTACGAGATGACCGAGAAGTTTAAGATGAACAAAAATCAGAAAACGTGTATTTGGTTGGATTTATTTACAACCTACAAGGAAAGGAGATTGTTATGGTTAGCTTAATGAAGACTTTTGCATTGTGCGTAGTGTTATTGGCTTGTTTGTGCTGTTCCGGTTGTGCAACGATTCTCGGCGGCATTATCGGATACCAATCCGGTGAGCTGGTGGCAGGTGCAGCTATTGGGGCGGCCTTGGATTTTGGAGGCGATATTGCAAATGGGATCGGACAGCTCTTGACGGCCAAAGAGGTGCGATTTGAGCAGACAGTTTCACTTGACTCCGAAAACGGCAAAATTGAGTTCGCTAAATCAGACTTTTCGCCGGAAAAAATGGAAAAACTGATGCGCAAACTTGAGAAAAAATTCGAGCAGAACCACTGGTCTCATACTATGGTTCAAAAGAAAAGACGAACCGGACGCACACTGCTTTCGGAGAAATGGCTCTGCAAGGACGGCAACGGCAACGAGTTCGAGTTGAGTATTTTGCGAGAGAAATGTAAGGATGCCCATGTTATGATAGAGCCTACCAATGTAGAGGCGTCTATCAGACATGAAATTACTATGGAGATCTATAACTGGCTCAAAGAAGCAGCGATTGGCCCGTAGAATGGACGAAGTTAATAAGCAGGTTAAATTATTTTATCACGACCATCCTAAAAAGCCCTGATAATCCACACAAGCCCTATTCTGCGCCGTATATCTGCCAATAACTTGCATTTTAGCAAACGAGCATGTTATAATTACGGCAGATAAGCATACCAATGAGAATAATTGTCTCTGGCATAAATTGTCGGCTTGGAAGAGCCTTCTTTGAAAGAGAAGGAGCATCGTCATGCGTAAACGAAATGGCTTTACGTTAATAGAACTTCTGGTTGTCATTGCCATTATCGCGCTGCTGCTGTCGATCTTGATGCCTGCTCTTCAGCGAGTGCGGCGCCAGGCGCGGGGAGTGGCGTGTAAATCCAATTTACATCAATGGGGATTGATATTCGCTTTGTACACGCAGGACAATGACGGCTACTTCTACAGCGGCCATTTACATGGCTCTTCGTCAGGCATGGGCGGGGGCGAATGGTGGCGGGAGTGTATGTGGCCTTTGTCCAAGGATGAGAAGATGTGGCTATGCCCTACAGCCACGAAGTACCGTTCTATATTGCCGGACAGCGCGGGCCGGCGGCCAGCGGCGAGTCCCTTCGACGCATGGCGGGCCGGTGAATCAACGGGCGGGGATGAGGGCAGCTATGCTCCAAACGGCTGGATGTGCAACATCCCAGCCGGATTGGCAAGCCTCTGGGGACGAGGACCGTCCGAGTACTACTGGCGGACCCATCAGGTTCGGGGAACCTTCAACATCCCTGTTTTTACAGAAAGTTGGTGGGTGGATGGGTGGCCTCGGCACACGGATGAACCCTTCGAATTGGGTGACCGCACGCCCCTTTTGGGACCCAACGTGCAAGAGATGCAGCGGCTGTGCGTCAACCGACACGGTGGGGCACAACACTGTCTCTTTGCCGACTGGTCTGCACGCAAGGTCGGCATGAAGGAGCTGTGGACATTGCAGTGGAGCCGGAATTTCGACACCAGGGGACCCTGGACCAAAGCCGGTGGAGTGAGTCCTGAGGATTGGCCACAATGGATGAGAAAGTTTAAGGACTACTGAAAACAGAATAATGTTTTAGCATTCACGCCCCTGCGTATATCTCGCTAATACGCCTTTCCCTCCGCACCGCAGGGGCTTTTTTCTTTCTTATGAGTTTGGCCAGTGTAGAACGATAAAACAACTCTCAGAGGGTCTATGGAAAATCCTGGATCGATGTCATTCTTTTGCCCCATGCTTGCGTAGCAGCTCAACGATTTTCTCATATCCTTTGTCTTTTGCCAAGGACAAAGGCGTGCTGGCGGTGTTGTCTTTGGCATTAACATTTACGCCTTTCGCAAGAAGCAGGTAAACCACACCCCTATGACTTAGAGACACGGCATAGTGCAGTGTATCACAAAAAGAGTTGTGATAAGTCAATTTATGAAATCTCATAAACTACCTCTCATCTTCCAATTTAAAGCGCCCAGCAGGCCGTTGTAGCAACGAATTCCTCTTGAGGGGTATCATCTGACACACACTAAAGTCTCAAAAAATCTGCCAATAGCTTGCATTACAGCAACCGAGTGTGTTATAATTGCAGCAGATAAGCATACCAACGAGAACCATCATATTGGAGATAAGTAGTCGGTTCGAAAAAGCCTTCTCTGAAAAAGAGAAGGAGATCTTTCATGCATAAACGAAACGGTTTTACACTAATAGAGCTTTTGGTTGTAATCGCTATTATCGCGTTACTAATGGCGATATTGATGCCTGCACTAAACCGGGTAAAGAAACAGGCTAAAATGGTTGTTTGTCAGGCGCAGTTGAAATCATGGGGTCAGATTTGGGCAATCTATTGTGATGATAACAATGGTTATTTCCCATTTCACACACTTGGCCAGAACATACGTGGGTCATGGATATACCCACTGAGGTCTCACTGGGAGACAAGGTCGGATATACTTAGATGCCCGATGGCCACGAAACCTCCCAAAAGCGCCAGAGGGGGGAATGTGTATGGCGGTCCGTTTAGCACCTACCAAATGGCAACTGGTGGACCAGAGGACCTGCAGGAGGAATGCAGCTATGGGTCAAATAACTGGACTTTTAACAGCCGGCCGGGACTGACTGAGATTCAAGGCCGCCCAACTAAATGGAATTGGAATACTCCCCATGTTAAAGGCGGAAATAATGCACCAATTTTCTCCGATACCATGTGGAAAGGGGGTGGGCCGTACGAATCTGGCATCGGCGGTGAACCTCCTCAATTTGATGGTCAGTGGCTGGGTATCAATTACGAAATGCTGCATTTCTGCATCAATCGGCACGATGGCTTTATAAATGTCACTTTCCTGGATTGGACGGTCAGAAGAGCTGGACTCAAGGAGTTGTGGACTTTGAAATGGCATCGCAACTATGATACAAATGGCCCCTGGACCAAGGCTGGCGGTGTCGCACCAGAAGACTGGCCACAGTGGATGAGAAAATTTAAGGACTACTGAAAAAGAATAATGTTTTAGCAATCACGCCCCTGCGGGTTATCTCGCTAATCTCGCTTTTTCCTCTCCCTCCAAACCGCAGGGGCTTTTCTATTTGTTATTTACCGAGCCCGGCCTGGGTGAAGGCGGCAGTGAAAGACGAGCCACTTCAAGGTAATGTTCCTGATGGAGCGGGTCATCATTAGCCAGAAGCTCGGGTGATTCCGATAGATAGATTACTAACTTGACACCTGGACTTAGAAATCGATCTTGTGAGGTTTCCTGTGCATAGCAAAAGATTTTAGCTTGCCATAGTCACAGGATTCATGAAAAATTCTCAAAAAGAGAAAAACCGGCGATTTGGCAGGTTATATTTTATATACTAACAACAAATTTGCCTTTTTGTTAATTGATGTTGTTCAAATGTTTGACAAAATGGTCAGAAAAGAGCTTGATGTGGCGTTTAGTGCAGCTATACTTTGATAAATACCGGACCATACAGATGGGTAATATATCGAGAGCTTCGAAGGTTACAAGCGGCCGGAATAGAGAGTGGTTCCAGTCAGCAGGAATAGCACAGCTAAGGTTTTTTATGAACTATTCATATGGAGGTGTAGCAATGATTATCCCAAATAACACCAAATGGACGTCACTTATACTTTGCATGCTGCTCTTATTATCCGGGGCCATACAAGCGCGGGAGTATCATGTTTCTGTCAAAGGTGATGATACAAACAAAGGGACAGCCAAAGCCCCTTTTAAGACAATTTCGAGGGCAGCGGAGGCAGCACAGCCCGGCGACTTCATAACAGTGCGTGAGGGAACCTACCGCGAGCGGATAAAACCGCCGCGAGGCGGTGAGTCCGACACGAAACGGATCATTTACCAGGCTATGCCCGGTGAGAAAGTCGTCATCAAAGGCTCCGAAGTCATCAAGGGCTGGCGGAAGGTACAAAATGACACCTGGAAGGTTGTCATCCCCAACAGCTTTTTCGGGGATTTCAATCCGTACAGTGACTTGATTCAGGGCGACTGGTTCAATCCAAGGGGGCGAAATCACCACACGGGGGCGGTTTATCTGAACGGCCACTGGCTCATTGAAGCAGCCAATCTGAATGATGTGCTGAAACCCATCGGAAACACCCCGCTGTGGTTCGGACAGGT
>CAZZAX010000297.1:0-4840 GCA_964653075.1 uncultured Pirellulales bacterium | reverse complement strand
GGAAAACTCAACAAAAACAGACCGCATAGCCGCCAGAAAATATAGTCGCACACGTCCCGGCTTTAGATGCGCTATTTTTCTTGCATTGTCTTGTTTGTTTGTATAGACTGACGCAGTTTTATAAAATTTATTTGGAGTATGAATATATGAGTTTAGTCAGGTGGTTCAGAAAAAATAACACGAAAGTGATGGCCGTGGTGGTCATCGTGATAATGTTCGGCTTTATCGGCGGCGGCACACTGCTGCAGCAGCTTAGTCGAAGGTCAACAGGACTACACAAGACAATAGCTTACTTCGGAGACAACAGAAAAATAACGGGCAACGACTTATCCAATGCACGCAGGGAGCTGGACATACTCAGGGCACTGCAGGCCGACGCTCTGCTGCGAAACCAGGACCTGCGGGGAATACTCCTGGGCGAGCTGTTGTTTGCCGAGCAGCGTACCTCGCCCGCTCTTCTGAACCATATCAAGCAAACCATCAGAACATACCAGTACAGAATCAGCGACAAACAAATCAACGATATATACAGGCGCTCGGTGCCGTCCAGTATATACTGGATGCTGCTCAAACAAGAAGCGAAGACCGCCGGTATAACGGTTTCGCACGAGCAGGCCGGCGAGCTGCTCGGAAAAGTATTACCGCAGTTGTATAACGGCCGGAAATACTCGCAGATAATCGCCAGTTTAATGAACCAGTACGGCCTGCCTGAGGGGCGGCTGCTGGAGATATTCAGCGAGCTGCTGGCTGTAATGCAGTACGCCCAGATTATTTGCTCGAACGAAGATATTACAAGCTCACAGATATCGCAGGCCGTCGCCTTCGAGCGGGAAAGCATTAACGCCGAACTCGTGGAATTCGAATCCGCTGTATTCACATCGGACATCGTCAAGCCCGAAACTTGGCGCCAGAAGGAACATTTCGACAAATACAAGAATTTCGTGCCTTCCAACGTAAGCAACGAAAATCCCTACGGCTTCGGGTACAAACTGCCGGACAGAGTTCAGTTCGAATACATCGCCGTCAGGCTCGACGATATCGCACCGCTGATAAGTGAGCCCACCAACCAGGAAAAGGAAGATTATTACAACAGGAACAGACTGTCCGCCGCAAGCGGATTCACCGAGCAGGTGCCGTCCGACCCGAACGACCCGAACTCAGCGATGACAGATCGGACAAAAAGCTATGCCGAGGTCATCGATGTCATTACAAAGCAGCTTGTGAAAAATAAAATAAATTCAGAAGCAAACAGGGTACTGCAGGAGGCAAAAACACTGACCGACCCGGTTTTGGAAGACATAGATACGGATTCTTCGAAACTAACAACCGAAAAGCTTAAAGAAAAGGCCGGTGACTACAAAACCACCGCCGAGCAATTAAGTAAAAAGAACAACATCAGGATATACGCAGGCCAAACCGGGCTGCTCCGCTCCGAAGATATGCAAAACAACGAATATCTTGCAAGATTGTATTTAGAGGGCTACGGGCAAACTCCCGTCTCACTGGCTCAGATTGTCTTTGCCGTCAATGATTTGACCTCCAGCGAGCTTGGACCATTCGACGTGGCCAGGCCCTTAATGTACCAGAATATCGGGCCGCTCAAAGACCTCTTAGGCTCGCCATGGGCCGGTCTCACAGACACATCCGGACAAATAATGGCCCTTGTTCGGGTAATCAAAACCGCCAAAGCCGCAGAGCCGCAGGGCATCGACCAGACGTTTAGTACAAAATCGCCTTCTTTCGAGCCGGACAAAAAAGACGAGGAAGACGTCTATTCGGTAAGAGAAAAAGTCACCGAAGACTTAAAGAAACTCGCCGCAATGGAAACCGCAAAAAACAAGGCCGAAGAATTCATTACCCTGGCGGCCAAGGACGGCTGGGACAAAACAATTGATAAATTTAACGAACTCTACGGAAAGAAAACCGCAAAAGACCCGAACGACCCTGACGCAGCCGAGATTTCTCCGTCAGGAGTCCCTAGGACAATCGAAGAAGAAAAACTCGCCGAACCATTCAAACTGCAGAACCTTCCGGGCATGAGAAGAATATCAAAAGCGGCATTAAAAACTATGGCCGCGCAAAGTGCAGGCAACCCGGCGGCGCCGCTCTTTTTGAACGGGCGCAGGAAACAGCAGCGATTCGTGGAGAAGCTATATTCACTCGTGCCGAAGGACAGCAACTCTGTTAAGACCTTACCTCTGGTGGTGGAGTTCAAGCCGGATATGAGTTATTATTGTATAAAAAACCTTTCAGTCAAACGCGTCAGCCTCGAGGATTACGAAAAAATCAAAGGGATGACATTACAAAGAGAAGATTATGTTCAATCCGAAACTATGGTGGCCGTACACCTACATCCTGAAAACATCTTAAAGCGTATGAACTTCAAGCCGGCCAAAACCGATGAACCCGAAGATGAAGATGCAGACGCACCCGAAGAATCGGAGGCAGCGTTGTGACCGAACCGCGTGCGAAAGAAAACCATACCGTATTTCTCCTGACCGTCGGACTGCTCGCCTGGCTGATACCGGGTGCCGGACATCTGATGATAAAAGAACATAAACGCGCGCTCATCATATCCGTAACTATTATCCTGACCTTTTGTGCAGGCTTATACGCCGGCTCAATAGGAATTATTAATCCCGTCGGAGCAAAACCCTGGTATGTGGCACAAATTATGAACTCGCCGATAGTGGCGGCCCTGGGGCACCTGGCCAAAACGGGAGATTATTACGTCTTTGGAAAACCGAACGAAATAGGACAGATATATACGTCCATTGCTGGTTTGCTCAATCTTCTGTGCATTGTCAACGCCGTATATCTGGCTCATCTGTGCAAAACAAAGACCTCCGGAGACCACAAATGACGATAACAGCCTCCCTCGTAATGGCGAGCTTTACTATACCCGAACAAATCGGTACAACACCGCTGTCTTTACTATGGCTGCTGCCTCTGGTGGCGGCGATAGCTATCGTCTATAAAGCGACAAAGCTGCCGGAAATAAAAGCCGCCAGCTTCATCAAAGAAGCTGTAATCCTGTTCGGCTCAATCGTTGTTTTTATGTTCGTTACGGCATTAATCCTCTATGCCATCGCATGGCTGGTTTTAGAGTAACTCCACACAACAAAAGCTCATGTACTCGTGAACCTCGGCACACATCCGGGCGGATACAAAATAGGAAACTCATCGACTATAAAAATAACAGCGAATTATTCGTTGTCATCTTCAGAGGGCTTCTCGAGCACGCCTAATTCGACAAGAGCATTGAAAGCGGCTTTTTGCTCCGCTTCTTTTTTATTCGTGCCCCATGCACTCGGGAAATGATGGTTATCGACTACCACCTCCAGCTCAAAACATTTATTGTGGTCGGGCCCTTTTTCATCAAGCAGCATATAGACAGGCGTAACATTAAACTTATCCTGGGCATGCTGCTGCAGCAGCGACTTATAGTTGCCCTGGGCCTGCTCGGCATCGGCCTTGTCAATCAACGAACCAAAAACTCTTCGGATAAAACTGTGCGCCGCCTCAAATCCGCCATCGATATAAATTGCGCCGATAGCGGTCTCTATTACGCCGGCGGCAAGAGAACCGCTCAACGCACGGCTCGAGACCATCCCCTTGCCGACCTTCAGATACTTGTGAAGTCCGAGCTTCCTCGAAACCTTCGCGCAGGTCCCGCGGGAAACAAGCATGCTCTTGATTTTCGTCAAGTCGCCTTCAAGATAGTCAGGAAAGCGCTCGAAGAGTGTTTGACAGATAACAACGGCCAAAACGGAATCGCCGAGGAACTCCAGCCGTTCGTTGCTTAAAATACGATTATCGACGGCAGAGGAATGAGTAAATGCCCTGGTTAAAAGCTTTTTGTCTGAAAATTCGTAATCTATTGTCTGCTCGATTTGCTGCAGAGTTTCTTTATCCATACTAATCGCTACCTGCTTCTATAAGGACCCTGCGAGCAGATTACCCCAGCGCTTTCCTTGGAAAGCAAGAGCAGGGGTAGACGGCTCAACAGTAAAAGTCTAATACTAACAAAGCTCGGCCAGGCTGTAAAGCTTCCTTTTCTCATACTTTTTAAAAAACAAGAACCGGGCTTCCTTATGAACTGACCATCTGCAAGCTTGCCAGGGCCACAAACTTGTCGTCGGCAAACTCAAAAATCCCATCAAGGCCGGTCACCATGAAGATGCCTTTCGTCGCCGCGGCAACGCTGCAGAAAACAAGCTGATGGGCACAATCGGTCAGCATCTTGCGCAGCTTCAGCATCTTCGACAAGCTCGATGACGTTACAATATCGACACCCGAAAAGTCTATTACCACGTCACAGTCGCCTCTGTCACGCACCATTTCCGTAACCGTCTTAAGCTCATCGCCGAGTTCCGGCTCCTGGGGCAAGTCCACGAGTATAATATCCTCAGACCAATCCTGAATCCCCATTTCAATCTCCTTCAGTTAAAATAAACAAAACGTTTACATTTTTCATTTTTTACAACTCATTATAAAACGGGTTGTCAAGAAACATTCAGACGTTTTATCGGCATAACCACCCATCAGGTTAAGAAAGAAATATTATTCGCCCCGCCGGACCGGCATTTGGCGATTGGGTTTGTTTGGGTTTGTTTTGTCGCCACCTCAAAGCGGTTTCATTGATATATTTACTTGTAAAATAGGTACTTATGTTCATTATTGGCCTTTCGGTAATTGGCTTTGTATTGGGTTTGAATTGGGTTTGATTGGGTTTGTTTTTGACTTTTGTCAGACTGGTAAAAATCGTATAATTCATTGTTGTAAAAGATGTTACGTCTGTTTGGACAATTGGTGAATTGGGTTTGTTTTTGCGAAAAGT
>CAZZAX010000296.1:0-4855 GCA_964653075.1 uncultured Pirellulales bacterium | reverse complement strand
TAAGCCGCTCGATTCGAAACAGGTCGGTCTCTTTCATGTTTATGCACTGGCGTGAGAGTTTTTCCAGCTCGTGCACCTGGCGTCTCTCTATTCGCCTGAGGTATTCGGACTGTGGTCTGAAAATCAAAACAGGGCCTATGCCGTCTTTGCGGCGGACTGCGACGTGGACAAGGTCGAGCGACATTACCTCAGCCAGACGAATATCGAGCCGGCCGATACAGTTGCCTGTGCCGATGACCAGACCGTCGGCCATGCACGAATACGGAGTCTCCATAGGAATATAGCAAATGATATCGAGATCGTGCCTGCCCCACTTGACATCGAATTCACGCAATGCCGCCTGGCCGATGCGCCAGCCCAATACGTTCCAGGGCCCGACATGGCCGTGCATTCGTTTGATTTCACCCCACCAATCTTCGGGCGCATGTCCCTGGTTGTAGGCATCATCGCCTCCGACTGCATTCCCGTTCGAAGGTGCCTGTGAATGTGCCGCCCGTTGAGGACCGTGTCCTTCCGAAAATTCCATATCAGGTTCTCTCCTAACGCTATCAGCCCCGCCGCTTCGGTGTAACGCTTACCTTCCGACATTCTGATGTGCAGCCCTGTCCTCGTGAGGAGCGAGAAAACGACAGCAACAACCGGTCAGTTACGTTGACACCTTAAAGCCCTATACGAGGCCGAAACAGCAAAAAAAGTTGCGCTTACAATGACAATGCACGCGCCCGTGGGCAGATCAAGATAATACGAGACCAGGAAGCCAATGACTGCACTCGCCATCCCGAAGAGCGTCGATGCAATAATAACGGACCTGTGTCCCGTACATATTTGATACGCCGCCGCCGCAGGGCATGTAATTAAACTGAATATCATCAAGCCGCCGACAAGAGGAAGATTGACCGCCAATATCAGGCCGCACATGGCCAGGAAAAAACAGTAAACAAAGCTCTCATGAACACCCGTCGCCGAAGCAATGGTTCGACTGAACAGCAGCACTTTCAACTCTTTGTTAAATAAGGCAGCGAAGACCATAAAAACCAAACCAAAAATCGCAATCACAACCACACTACTCTTCCTCACAAAAAGCAAACTACCCCAAAGAAGTCCAAGCACCTCGGATCGGCTGCCATGCATCAATCCTATTCCTAAAAAAGTGAACCCGAGCATCAAATTGAAAAATATCGCCAATGCTACATTAGCATCCAATCTCGACCTGCCAGTTCTGACGACACCAAGACTCATTGAGCTAATCGCTGAAAAAAATACAGGCCCCAAGACCGGATTAACACCTAATAGAATCGAATAAATCGTCCCTGCCATTGCCGAATGAGATATGCAAATCCCGATAAAAGGCATCCGCATTCCAACAATATAGACCCCCAATAACCCGGTACTCGCGCCGGCAACAGCACCCGCAAACATCACAAGGTAAAAAAATGAATCCATAAACCAACAACCTCACGCTCAATTCTTATTGACGGTGTACCTTCGGCCTGCGAGCTTCAGCATCTCAACCCGACACTCATAAGCCTTCTCAAGGACCTTGGGGTCAAGGACCTCCTCGATATCGCCATCAGCCAAGATATTTCCTTCGTTTAAAAGAACCACCCTCTTGCAGCCCGCAGGTAACAGGCTCGTTTCGTGCGAAACCATCATGACAGTTATTTTGCTCTCACGATGCAACTGCTCAATGATTTCCGTGATCTGATACTTCCAGTTAAAATCAAGATTTGAGCAAGGTTCATCAAGCATAAGTATCTCAGGGTCCTGCGCCATCGCCCGCGCGATAAGGGCCTTTTGCTTCTCACCCCCGGAGAGGCTTCTGAACGTTTGAGACCGCCGGTCCGACAAACCCAGTCTCTCAATCCAGCTATCAATAATCTCGTAATCCTCTTTGTTCAATCGACTAAGTAAGGCCTTGACGCTCGTCCGGCCCATCGCTACCAGCTCACGCAGAGTAAAAGGCAGTTCAGCATTGTACTCTGCTGCCTGCGGAATATAGCCGATATGCTTTCGAAAATTCGCTTTACGCCAAGCGCTAAGCTGAGCCAAATCACGACCGTCAAGCTTAACCGTCCCCCGATTTGGCCTTATCAAACCACAGCAGACCTTCAGCAAAGTCGTCTTGCCCGCCCCGTTGGTTCCGATGATACCAACAAATTCTCCTTGCCGGACTTGCATATCCTTAACGGCAAGGATACTTCGACCGTTCCAACGAACCTCAACGTTAGAAAAACTTAAGCATCCCTCCGTCATTGTCTCGCCACCTCAAGGGGATTTCCCACGTTTGCCCGAAGTAACGCATCTACGTTCGCTCGAAGTAGTGCATCGAAACCGCTCGTCCCACCAATAAGCTCCGGAAAGTTGCTGAAAACAACCACCCTTGCCCCCAGCCGTTCGGCCAGCGCCTTCGCCATCGCCGTCCCTTCCTGTTTATTAGCTATGACAAATCGCACATCCTGCCCCTCTGCCTTCCTAATGCATCGATCAATACCGGCGACTGTTTCAACGTCACTGCCGACAAACGTCGCTATTGTCTCCAAGCCCAGCCAGTTCAGAAAATCAGCCTGGTGATTGGATGCCAGAACCTTGGCTGATGATATGCCGGCCTGCTGCATTTTCTCGAAAAGCTCTTGCCGCAAATGCTTCAGGTTGTTTCCAATATCTTCCAGCCTCTGTTGGTACCGGTCATTCATTTCGGGATATTCGGACAAAAGAATATCACTCACCTCCCGGCAAACCGCAAGGTAAGTCTCCGGGACACACAAACCACCCGTCTCTCTCACCAAGGCTGTCTTCAGACCCCTTTTCTTCATTCGGGACAGCGTCTGGGCAACCTGCTTTTGAAAATCGAAAAGCAACAGCATCCTGCAATCACAAAGCTGCTTGACCTGTAACGGCGAAATATCAAAGTGACCAGGACACATACCCGGCGGCGCTAAACACAGAACCTCCGTATCATCATCATCGCTGCAAAGCTCAAGGACTGCACAGCCCAAATATGAATTGGTAACAGCAATCTCCGCATGACTTTCCTCGCCAGTCTTGTTTTCACATCCCACCCCGAGAAAGCCGAAGGCCGCTGAAAATGCTAATATGTAACCAAACACTTTGTTCTCCATCGCCTACTCCTCAAATGACCCGATCTGGCGGCTATTCGCCATGCGCATCCGAACAATGACCCCCTGCCGGGTCTGCGGGTCATACCATGTTTGCTTCGGCACAGGATAATTTAATTCCTTCATATCGTTCAGATCAAATTTTTGCCCCTGGCTGTAAACGACCCAGCTTACAGGAGATTCCTTGAGATTGTAATACGTATCCCCTTCTTCCTTTTCATTGTCGGGAAATCCATCCGGCACCCAGAGGTATGACCCATCCTGCATAACGACGGTTCTATTATAAATCAGCTCCCCTACCGACCTGTACTTATAGGTGTATCCCCGGTTAAACCTGTCTTCTATTCCGGCAGCCATAAAAGTATCGCTTGGCGGCGCCGGAAGATATCCACTCTCAACCAGCTCAAGAGGAAGCTGATAGAAGTGACCTCCGAGCATACAGTCAACACGGGTCGGGGGATATTTATCGTCGTTATCGAATGAATAAGCCTCAAGCGCCATACCTATCTCACGCAGTTCGGCATTGACAGCAACAACTTTTGCCTGAAGACGGGCCCGCCCCATTACAGGAAGCAAAATTCCCATCAACAAAGCAATGATGGAAATAACCACCAGTAACTCAATTAAAGTAAAGCCACGTTTCACAGCTTATCACCTTTTGTAATATCCGGCCGCATCAGTTTCTCACATTGACCAGTCCTCGATCATTTCGATAAAATCATCTATGTCAACTACACCATCCAAATTTACGTCACCCGGCTTATCCGCCCGGCGGTGTTCACGAGAGGCTAAAACAGAACCATTTCCATCATAGTTCATCACATACAGCCGGTAACCACTAGTTAAGTTTGAGCTTTCCTGGTCCATAATTCCGATGACATCAAAAGTTTCATTCAGATTATTCGAGCCGGGATAAATTCCATTGCCGCGCCCTAACTTTACGGGAAAAGTCTTCTTGCCATCGGTTATTGCCAGCTCCCCATTCGAATCCCAGTCGTTTGCGTCCGCAAAATAAATATCATCAATCTTTATCAGCCGAGCCTGATAATACTCACAGCCAATCTGCCGACCAGGGTCAAAAATGAACTCGTCATCATTGTCTTTCAAGTCGTCCAGCGTAACAACCTCCGGCCGAGGCAAGCCGACACCTCGCTCCAGAAGTTCGATGGTAAAATTGTGGTCTGGATTGTTGTTATGCTGCTCATTGATGTTCAATTTCCCCTTATACGACAGGTAATAACCCGTAACCCGTATCCTGTCTCCGGGGCTGAACTGGGCAGCATTCAGACGACTCAGCTTCGTTATAAACTCTTCGTTGGAATACCCTCCGTCGGGAGCAATCCACGGAAGATTGTTATAAAGCTGCCCTAAAAAAACTGCCGTACCTGCGTGGTCGTCTTCTTCGCCCTGGAAGAAGATTTGCCACTGTCCGCCAAGATTGAACGTCTCTGTAATACTATCATCAGGTGTCGGATCCAACATGTCAGCCGGATTGTGCAGCAAAATCCCTTCAAGAACGACCATATCGGTTGCGTTGTAAACGTGCTCACCACCTGCATCTACTGTCTGGAATTCAGAATGTGTTATTTGCGCTACAGTTGGGGCGGCTTCCACGACAACCGAACACAACAAGCTCAAAACTATTGTTAATACAATAAGGCTTTTCATAATTTCATCCTCCAAATAATTATCAGCTTACCAATTCCATCTGCGCATAAGAATATTAAATTCGTGCTACT
>CAZZAX010000295.1:0-4856 GCA_964653075.1 uncultured Pirellulales bacterium | reverse complement strand
CATTCCCGGTGAAACAGTCAAACACATTGAGTTCGAAATTCCTCCGATCCAGGACCTTAAGAAGCTTCGTGTAATACTCAGTAATCCGGTCAATGCTGAATTGACCGGATATCGGCAGATAACCTATATGATCCAATAAAAATCAAACCGGCCTCTCATCTTGGAAGGTGATTAATGGTATTCTGTTACCTTCTATCCAGTTTATTGATTTTGCTTAAAGATTAAGAGCATTCTTTAAGATTTTCGTCTTTGTTTTCGATAGTTTTTTATCTTCCAGAATTTTGAGGAACTCTAATTTTTTTGCTTCAACAATAATGTCGATAAACTTTTCAAAGTCTTCATTGCGGACATCTCTAAGTAAGGCCCGTTCTATAGCTTCATTAGCTCCCGATATATCTGTATTTTCAACCAAGAATTTGAAAATCCTCTGTATAGCCGTTGTGGAAGCGCTAAAAGCTGAACATAAAGTACTCAATAACTATAAAGGAGTAAGGCTCATGGGAGCTTTTTTTTGTCCTGCAATCTCAAGCAGCGTTTCCATAGCAGCCAACCTTACATTCTCTGCATGGTCTAAGATGCCCTGTATTATTCCCAACAAGGCGTCGAAATCCCAATCTGATTCTTGCAAGCCAAAGACTTCTTGTATCCTATTTTCCCGAGAGCCTCTCATTAAGACATCACTTCGCTCATACATTGCCAATTCCTTACTATTAAATTCTTACAATATGATAGTCTGAGCTGTAATTACCTTGCAAATGTAAATGTTTATTGGCTATTGATGCAAATTTTTTGTGACAACAGAGATTTTAGTATTTGACTTTGAGTTCTTCATAGGTGTCAACCTCGCTCCCTTAGAATTTATGAGTTTCCTTTTTCAGGAGCTGGAAAACACCCTGATTTGCAGGTGACATCATGTCTCCATTTTGCCACTACAGATACCAAGTTTTATGATTGATGAAAAGACCGAACCTCAAGTATTTGCCTAAAAGCGAATATTTTTTGGCAATTTTTCATTTTTTTCGGATTAAGTATACGGTGAGAAATAAATGTATCCGTCATGTAATTCTTTTAGGAATAAAAAAAGAGCTGACAGCATCTCAAGCTGCCAGCCTTTAAAACAAATAAAATGGTGTGTGGTTGTGTTTAATTGATATACCGTGAGTATTGCAGCCGGTCAATCCAAGATTGTACTCCGGAAGTTGAACATTTTGAGATTACAATGACACAACTGTCTGTAATTAGTTCTTTGTTATCAACTCAATACCATTACCGGTTCCCAAGTTGCGAGAGTATTTCCTGTCCTTTGGATTGTTCCAGTGCTCGTGGACACCAAGACTTTCCAGAGCTGTACCATCTCCTTCCGGGTCATAAGTCGTTCCTGAGGGCGGTTTATTCGCTGATGCCGCCTCGTGCAGATAGTTGTCGGGATTGCCGGTAACATCAACAACAACTGGATTCAGGACCTGTTCATTTCGTAAGAAGTCCAGCCCAACAGAATCGATAGCCACTATGTCTTGTGAAACCAGTATGCTCGAGAACCAGTCGTTGTCAAAACTCACAAACTTAATCACGCTGCCGGTCTGATTTCGCGCAGGATACAATCCGTCGATCATGTAAAGAAGTGTTTTTCCATCCAGATGTTTGTGGCCGTTCAGATTCACGAGGCAGTTATACGAGCCCATACTATTTCTTCGACTACCGTAGGCGTGCAGCGGGCTGGGTGTCCAGCCGCGACCGTTTGGAAAATACGTCGTGCCGAAATGGTTTTTTGCGCATAGGGTCACACCAAACAAAGTGTGAGCTCTCATCAACGCAAGATTGATCAGGTACTTTGCTTGCGTCACACATTGTGGCAGATAAACAGTCCCGGCTTTGGTAAGAAGTGGATTGCTCGTATCGTAAACTGCTGCAGTACGCCCATTTTTTGCATTTTTAGGCGCGACTACATACCTGACACTTTGAAAATTAGGATTGATATTGCTCCTGATTTTGTTGTATATGGGATCGCCGATATATCGTGTGGCGTCAAATAGGGTAATTTCAGAACCGGGCACGCCTGCCTGGTTTATAAGTTGATCCACAAAAGAATATACAACATGAGGGCTCGGATTTCCGACATCGGATCTCCAATTGCCTCCCCGTTCCTGGTTCATATTTAGTTTGATGGCGATCTTCTCTCCCTTTTGGTAGCCCATGTCCCCAAAGCTCTTGCTCTTATTAAAGTGTCTGAAAAGCGCTTCCCAGGCTTTAGAATCGCTTGACTCGCCTGTTAGTTGTTGAATAGCTTCGGATACCATTGAATCGACTGTTCTTTGGTTGGTATTATTGTCATCCCACCAACTCCCGGCCGAGCCGTCCCAGCTTGTGGCATCGGGATCACGAATCCATACGACGCGACCTGGATGAATCCCTTTAGCAGTGCCCATTGGGCTGTTTGCCGGTTCGGTTGGCATAAACGGTGCTGAACTAACCGGCTTACTGTTGGTTATAGAGAGCGAAGCCCATACGATGACGACAGCTATAGCAGTGCAGATCGCAGCCAGCACATATCGCGATTTCTGCAACAGGCGCCCAACTCTACGATATACTAAGGTTGTACCGATCAGCCCCACAATCCACACCACAAAGCCGCTCGCAAACGGCGCCGCCAGCCGCTGGCAAGGATAAGTTGCGCGTGATGGCTTGGGTACGACACGTATCAAGAACCAAATCAGTGATACCAGTCCCACGATAGGAAGCAGCCATATCAACCAAGGATTCTTCCTGCTCCATGCGACTATCCAACATGTTCTTGTTCCTTTGTACGAGCAATTGTTATTTTCTTGGGTATGATGAATTTTTGACATTTGTTTTTTCCTCCAATTAACTTTTCAAAGTCTCCATAGTCTATGAACACCTGCTCCAAGTTGGAATTTTATTACTCCCATAATATACCATAACGGCCTTACCAAATACAACGCTACTTTCCCTCAGGTGGACTGCTCGTCGATGTTGTGATCTTGTTTCAATCTCGTATTTTCGAGGGTAATCTTTTCAGTGTAGGCTGGGTGCTGTAAGAAGCTTCCTTTTATGGAGGTAGTAAAAACAATCATGTTCTTACTCTCCAATCCAGTCAACTAAACGACCCCCCCCCAGCCAACTACGAATGAGTCTATTTACCCTATGAAAATCATTGCACATACACATACTAATATGACCTCTGACTATCACTAACTATACCTGATAGCCCGATGGTAATTATAGTGTCCAGCCCTTTCGGTATGGTGGGTTGACGAACGTATTAGCGTCGGGGCAGTTCGTGAACTTCATGGCCTGAGTGTCCCACTCCAGTTTCGTATCTAACATTTTCAGGGCTATGACGCCTAACATTGCGATTTCCGTGAGAGGGCCACCATATGAGAAGTCGGATCCTGCCTTCCGGCCTTCGCGAATAGCACTTAGCCAGTCGTCATGATGTCCCCTGACTCTGGGAATCTTCATCTCACGGAACTTATAGGCCTTCATCGCCGTCTCGGGGATGATCCGAACACCACCGGCGCCATGTGAGCCATACATGATTACACCTTTGTCGCCATAGACATAGGCCCCTGTATCGATTCCCTTCCTATCCGGCTCCAGTTCCTTCGCCCGTGGGATTTTCATAGTACCGCTGTGCCAGATGAGAGTGACGCGCCCGCGTTTGCCCTTGGCCGGGAACTCAAAGGTTATTACGTCGCCCTTCGGGTAAGCGTCAGCCTGCGTTTTAGGATCATAGTTATTAGTCTGGGCGACTATAGTACGGGGGGCTCCCAAATCAAGGGCCCAAAAGACAGGGTCGACTACGTGGCAAACCCAGTCTCCAACCGTACCGTTGCCGAATGGTACCCATCCGCGCCAAGATCCAGGCAGATATGCGGGATGATACGGTCGCTTATTTGCTGGACCGAGCCAGAGATCCCAATCCAGTTCTGGGGGAACTTTATGTTTCTCGCTCAGACGTTTCAGCGAGTCTATGCCGGAGTTGACGGCCGAGCAGCCGCAGTAGATTGTGTGGACGTTACCGATGGCACCATCCCAGATCCACTCACAGAACCGACGGATGGTCTCAAAGGAATGCCCCTGATTTCCCAATTGGGTCACCACTTTGTACTCTTGGGCAGCCTTCATGAGAGCACGGACCTCACCGACGGAGTGGGCCAAAGGTTTCTCACAATAAACATGCTTACCCCGCTTGATGGCGGCCATGGCCGCCACTGCATGAGTATGGTCAGGCGTGCCGACGACAACCGCATCGATCTCCTCCTCCATCTCGTCGAACATCTTTCGGAAATCACGGTACACCTTGGCCTTGGGGAACTTCTTGATTGCGGAAGCACGCCGTAGGTCAACATCGCAAAGGGCAACAATGTTGTTGCCGCCAGAGACAGCATTGATGTCGCCGGCTCCCATGCCGCCGGCCCCGATACCTGCGATATTTAATTTTTCACTCGGTGGGATCGTCCCCTGCCCCAACACGTCATGCGGCACAATAGTAAAGACCGCAGCAGTTCCCGTCGCAGTTTTTAGAAACTGACGTCGTGGCATTTTCCCGGTTTTTCCACTCATACTCACACCTCATAAAAAATGATGTTACTTCTGCTTGGTCTCGTCTTGACGATCTATTACGTATCCTCTTACATAAGCCAATTATTAACACACGAACCAACTTCCACTCAATATAAGTGTACCACATATAATAGGGGAATCCAAAACGTATTTTATTGGCAAAACCCATGTGTCCGCCAACGCTTGAGGCGATGTGACCAAATCCGCTGCACAATCCATCGGTCAAGATGGTGAAAAAGCGTCCGGACTTTGGCTTGGCAATAATAGTTAGT
>CAZZAX010000294.1:0-4864 GCA_964653075.1 uncultured Pirellulales bacterium | reverse complement strand
TCGAAATACTCTTGATATTTTGATGAAATATGTTATTATGAGACTTGAAGCTTGCAGGAGTGTTTCATTGAAATCTAAATGGGAAATCCCGGCTGATAGAATTATTCATAGTTTGCATTACATTAGCTCATCAAAATACCATTAACAAAGCAGTAGGAGGATTTGACAATGACAACGACCAGAAAACAATTTACAGCCTGCATAATTTTCATAATTACAGTCCTGTTATGCACATCCCTCAGTAACGGCCAGGTTGATCCAAAATCCGTCGTGGCGTTCTGGCTTTTCGATGAAGCCTCAGGTAACGTCGCCAGGGACAGCTCAGGGCATGGTTACGATGCCGACCTCAAAGAAAACCCGGTATGGGTGGAGGGAAAATTCCGCCACGCTCTTGAGTTCCAGGGTGAAAGTTATCTTGAAATCCGCAATTCGAGCCAAAACCTGCCATTCGGTGGAAGCGACCCCTTCAGTATCACCGCATGGGTAAGGAATCAGGGCGGGGGCACTGTCATAGGTAAGTTTAACGGCGGCATCATAGGCGCCTACATCCTGTCAATAAATGGTGACGGCACAGTCTCATTTCATAGAGAAGTCGAACCCTGGTCATTTTCTGGCAACATGGCACTGCCGGACAATGACTTTGGGCACGTCGCAGTCACCTACGACGGTGCTGAAATGAAGATCTATATTAACGGGGAATTCGACTCCAGTCAGGAACGGGGTCCTCAAAACACGGACACCGCAACCCCGGTTCTCATCGGTGCCCGATTTACGAACGACGTGCCCAGCGAGTTCTTTAACGGCGCGCTCGACGAAGTCGCCATCTTCAATGTGGCCCTTACAGAGCAGCAGATCAGAGAAATCATGTACGGGCTCTCCTTCCCGAAGGCCTCCAACCCCAATCCGGAGGATGGGGTCTTCCATGAGGATACGTGGGTGAGCCTGAGCTGGTCGCCGGGCGATTCCGCTGCCTCTCACGACGTGTATCTGGGGGGAAACTTCGACGATGTGTTTGATGCCACTCATGACTCAGCGTTTTACCAGGGCAATCAGACATTAACGTTTTATATGGCCGGTTTCCCGGGATTTGCTTATCCGGATGGTCTTGTCCCGGGCGTGACATACTATTGGCGAATTGACGAGGTTAATGACGCCGATCCGAACAGTCCCTGGAAAGGCAATGTCTGGAGTTTCTCGATTCCGCCCAAGACGGCTTATAGTCCGGATCCGGCGGATGGGGCCCAGGTCTCAGATCCGGATGATCTGAAATTAAGCTGGACGTCAGGCTATGGGGCCATTTTGCACACGCTGTATATTGGCAACGATTACGACCAGATATGCAACGCCGTCGGTGGAATTATGCAAGATGTAACAACCTACAACGCCAGCAGACTTGAGGCCGAGAAGGTGTACTATTGGCGAGTCGATGAGTTTGACGTCATCGAGACGCACAAAGGCGACGTTTGGACCTTTACGACGCCGGGTGCCGTGGGGAATCCACAGCCGGCCAACGGGGCCACCGATGTACCGATGGTAACTCTCTTAAGCTGGAAGGCGGCAGATAACGCCGCATCACATCAGGTGTACCTCGGACTGGACAAGGACACCGTGCGTAGCGCCGATACCGGCTCGCCCAAGTACAAAGGATCCAAGGCGCTGGGTGATGAAAGCTATGATCCCGGGTTGCTTGAACTGGGCACAACGTATTATTGGCGTGTGGACGAGATTTATGATGGAAATCCAATTAAAGGCCCCGTCTGGAGCTTCACGGTCGGTGATTATCTTATGGTCGATGACTTCGAGAGCTATACCGATGATGACGCCGCCGGTGAAGCGATCTGGCAACACTGGATCGACGGCTTCGGCGTTCCGGATAATGGCGCGCAGGTCGGCAATTTAATGCCTCCGTATTGCGAGCCGGTGATTGTCCATGGCGGCGCTCAATCTATGCCGCTGTTGTATGCCAATGAGGCCGGCGTGACGAACTCGGAAGCGTCGCTGACGTTAACGTCGCTGCGTGACTGGACGACGGCAGGCGTTGGGGGATTGTCGCTTTGGTTCCGGGGCAGTCCGGCCAATGCGGCTGAACCGATGTATGTGGCGGTTTCCAACTCCGCCGGCACCCCTGCCATTATAGTCAATGATGATTTGGAAGCAGCACAGGCACGCGGATGGAGACAGTGGCGTGTTCCACTTCATGCTTTTACTGATAAGGGAATCAACCTGACCAACGTCGATAAGCTCGCGATCGGCCTGGGCGGCAAGTCCGACATGGCAGTAGCTGGCGGTACAGGGACAATGTATATTGACGACATCCGACTATATAGGGCGAAACCGTAGCCCTAAAACCTGAAATGTCACTAACAACCAGAGTTGACTTCAAGGGGTCCGTATCGATCTAAGATACAGGCCTCTGTTGTTTTAAAGACCTAATCAATAGTCACTACAACGGGTCATAAATCGGGCAAAGGGCTGGCCGCTTGAGACGCTGTCAGCTCTTTTTTATTCTAAAAAGAATTAAATGATTTGTACATTTCTTTTCTGCCGTATACTTAATTAGTTAAGTATATGATGAGAAAAAAATGTATCAATGATGTCACTCCTTTGAAGGTATTATTGAAAAAATCAAGGAGCTTATACCGAATTAAATCAGTATAAGCTCCGAGTTAATATAAATCTCTATTATCAACTATTCAATCTTAGCAGCTGATTCCGGTTTAAGGTGCATACAGACGAATATCATCGAAGAACACAGAACCTGCACCGCCGGCAGTTGGATTAGCCCTGTTGCCGAAACCAAGAGTAATCGTATCGATATTGTTGAGGTTAATACCCTGGTCGGCAAAAGCCTGCAAGTCGATACTCCATTCGGTCCAGGAACTGTTCAAAGCCGCCTCAGGGTTGTCATTATCAACACCAGCGCTTCCGTTTAGAACAACATACATCGTCTCATCTGTATTAGATGAATTACCTCTGTACCAGATCACCAGCCTGTTAACGTCATTTACTGTCCAGTTACGATTGGAGGTCAATGTCAGGGTCGCCTCGGATTTGCCGACAGCATTATTATATTCGAACGGCATCGATTGATTACCACTGTGAACGATAGTCTGTTCGGCAAACGGCGGATTGGCATAACCAACAATCGAACCGTTTACGGCCGGGTTGTCGAATCCGTCTATCCAAGCAAGATATATCCTGTTGCTTCCAGGTTCACCTTCATCAAGGTCGTTGTAGCTCTCCATATCGTCAATGATAAGGAAGTTGGCCGTATTAAAGCTCCACAGCGGGCCTGTCCACGGGCTGTCGGCATTGGCGTTATTGACCTCATCGACACGCCAGTAGTAGGTAGTATTCCACTCAAGCTGTCCGGGTTCATAGCTTTCAGAACCGAGGTTGCCACTGCCTTTTAACTCCAGAGAGGCTGCATCGGTGCCGAAGTAGATTTCATGTGATGCACCAAAGCCTGGTGTCCAGGTGAGAAAAGGCTTTTGGATCACATCCACAGCACCATTAGCCGGGTCAAGAGCCGCAACAGCACCTTCGGTCGTAAAGCTCCAGACATTACCTTTATGAGTTTCGACAACATCAAACTCATCGACACGCCAGTAGTAAGTCCTGGCCATTTTAAGTGTGCCGGGAGTAAAGTCAGTAGTTCCCTGAGGAAGGCCTCCTGTTGCACTATCCACTTCATTAAAACTCTCGCCGAAGTAAACAGTGTGCAGTTTCGCACCGAAGCCTGGCATCCAGCTAAGCTTATCATTCACAGCTACAGCCTCGGCGCCATCAGCCGGATCGGGAAAGTATGCAGTCTTCGGGGAAATACTAAAGCTCCAGAGATCACCCTTCCACGGGCTGTTGGGTTCGGTGTCATTGACCTCGTCGACCCGCCAGTAGTAGGTTGTGCCCGGAACAAGACCATCCGGAAAGGGGAATCCGGGGAAGCCGACTACTAAAAACGCTTCACCCTGGTTGCCCACAAATGTGCCTTCGGCGCCTTCGTTCACAGCATCGAAGCTTTCACCGAAGTACACGTCGTGCGTGACCGCGAAACTTCCCGGTCTCCATGAGAGATTCGCCCAGGTAGCTTCAACCACAGCTCCGTCTTCCGGATCCGGTTCAAAAGCCAATTCCGGGACGCCGTCTTCTTCGTCAAACTCTCCCTCATAGAAACGGACATGGTCCAGCCATATTGTCGTCTCAGAGTCCACAAACGAAAATAGAAACACCACGGGTGACATCGTGGCATTCGGCTGAAACGTATGGTAGATTCTTGTCCACTCCGTTGTTACCGGTATGTCTGTCACTCGAACCAAACGTGTCCACGGGTCCTGATTCAGCAGAGCATCGAAAATCAGCGTGCGATCTGCCTCTGCCTTGGTCCAGAAGTCCACGGTATAGGTTTTATTGGCCTCGACGGCGATGCCGGCGCTGTTGTCGAGCGTCAAGTTATGGTTCGATGTACCGTCGCCAACGTCTGTAATATCAATCCGTGCTGACGCCTGGCCGACCCTTTTCTCTTCTGTGTCAATCGTCAAGGTTGCCGCTGCCGGCGCACGCCTGGCAAGACTCCATCCTGACACAGCCTCCTCAAAACCGCCGTCCATTAACAGGTTTTCGACTTCCTGTGAAAAGGCAGATGAAGTCAAAATCATGCCTATCACAAGCGTGATGCTTAGAATGAGTTGGTGTATGCGTGTCTGATTCATCCTGTTTGCTCCTGATTTTAATTGTAAGATGACAGGAAATTTCGCTCCGGCCACACACCGAAGCATGTGGTGTTCTCAATAATCATTTCAAATTCTTCTATGTTAATTGAAAACTATTTACAGTTTGCCTTTACCTCCTTTCTTTAGATACCAAA
>CAZZAX010000293.1:0-4933 GCA_964653075.1 uncultured Pirellulales bacterium | reverse complement strand
GATCGCAACGATCGTTACGTGAGTCAATAAATGTAAAAAAGTTCGTAACATCATAGCCGAATAAAACCTGCATTTTGGCGTTTGTCGGGGTATAGAGGGATGACACTTGATAAAGGTTTGGAGGATAAAGAGTTACGCATTTTGGATGATCCAAAATACCGACAAATCCGCCACTCATTTATAGTATCTCCAGTTCCCCATATGATGCCCCCGCTATTAAGACCTGGAGATAAATCCAGGTCTTTTTTATTTGCGGTTGAAACCACAGGATTGATATCGGGATTATATGTCTTCTAGCTCGTGCAGCATAATGAAATAGTTGGAGGGGCTTAGCAAAACATTGAGTGTAGACGAATCAGAGCCTGGATGTTCACGGTTTTGCAAAGGTTAGTTCACCCTAAACTGACCTTTTATTGCTTTGTTGAACATTTTACTAAAATGCCTTTGCCATGACGAGATTACGAGTTGGGAGTAGGTGGATCGAAATGATACATCATCAGCGCCATAATAATAAGCTTCTTGAGGGTACTGGTGATTCATCAACACCGCGTACAGTATTGTTATTTATTGAACTTCAATACTTTTTTCCTTGCAAACCTAGTTCCTTAAATGTAGATTTTCTGTAGCGGTTACACCCTGACTTTGGGAGCTAAGAGCAAAGGTCCCTGGCCTTATCTGTCTGTAGTACGCCGAGAGCCAGTTCCTGCTCTTCTTCAGGAGTTGAAGCATGAAAATAAAGACATTCGTTTTTCTGTTATCCTGGTGCCGGGCGAGGTCGATCCCGCTTCTAGAGCAGCCGTACCTGCCCATATTTCGGCCCTTCAAGATGAAAATGAAGATGTTCGCTATCACACTTATGAAGCTCTTGGCACTATTGGTCTCGATGCCAAAGAAGCCCTCCCTGCTCTAGTGTTATGCGAATAGGAAGTTGAATAATGGTAGGCTCTACAAATACGGCTATCCCCCTTAAAGTGTGAATTAATAAAAGTTGCTAAAAGGAAAGACCATGTTTAAGTTAATAATCAGAAAAGAAATACTTAATAACCTTTCCAGTTACAAGTTTTCGATAATAATTATTCTTTCCACTATATTGATTCTCGTCAGCATATTCGTTATGTATCGCGATTACTGTCTGGCCTTGGATAATTATGAAATCCTGCAGCAGGAATCCAAAGAGACTATTGCAGTTATTCCGCCAACACCATTGGGCATTTTCGCCAAGGGTCTGGACGATAATTTATGCCGATCCTATGAAAGTGTTCGTGTTATTTTTGTAACACGATGTGCAATTAAGAGAGTAAAAAGCCTGATATGATCTACAAAATTGCCAAGAAAGAGATTTTGCTAAACCTGATGACGTTCAAATTCACGGTGGGAACAATAATCTGTGTTGTCTTCACTGGCGTGTTTACGTCTATCCTGCTAAAGGATTATCAGCAGCGGCTGGAAAACTACAATCGGGCGGTAGCTGATGATGCAGCCGAGCTTAGAACAGCAAAAGTTTACAAAAACATCGGTCCCGTCATTTATCGTCGTCCGGAAGCACTTTCAGTTTTCAGCGAAGGTTTGGAAAAACAACTCAGCAATTCGGTAAAAATTGATTTCGAGAATATACCTGAAATAGAAAGTAAGTATGCAGAAAACAACCCCTTGCTTGTCATTTTTTCAACGCTGGATATCTCTTTGATTTTTAAGATAGTGCTGAGCATTTTGGCGCTGCTGATTGCTTTCGATGCAATATCCGGCGAAAGGCAACGGGGGACGCTGAAGCTGATGTTAGCGGGCACAGCAGGGCGACATCAGGTACTGGCTGGAAAACTTCTGGCAGGCCTTATAACATTATTCATACCTATCACAATGTCGTTTATCGTTGCTTTGCTAATACTTTGCCTGCTACCAAACATAAACCTAAGCACCTCCGACTTGGCAGTGCTTACTGTTATGTATGTTGTATCGCTGGTTTACATCTCGGCGCTTTATAACCTTGGTCTGCTCGTTTCCTGCTTAACAAAGGAACCAACCACCTCGCTGATGTTCGTATTACTGTTCTGGATAATTCTTGCGCTTCTTATTCCTAACATAAGCGTATCTTTGGCCGGAGAGTTTTGCGGGCCTGGATCAACAGAAAAAACAGATAGACAAGTAGCAGCTCTAAAGACTGAATTTAACAGAAAGTACAGCGAATTCAGAAAAACTCTTCCATCTCGAGCCGAACAGCAGTTCTATGGGTACGGAGCTTATGGGGCATGGTACATAGGCTGCAGCACCGCAAAAGCAATGCAGCGCTATCAGCAAATCTTTGCTTACAGACAACCTCTTTGGGAAAAATATGCCCAGAATATGTGGAAAACCCGTAGAGAATACCTGCGTAAATTAGTTCGACAAAAGCACTTTGCCGACAACATTTCACGATGTTCGCCCATTTCTTTGTATGGAGGCATAATGTCTACTCTTTCTGGTACAGACCTGAATAGTTTTGAGGATTTCATTGCTCAGGCAATAACGTACCGAAATGCAATAGGTGAGTATATTCGTTTCAGAACGGATAACTTTTCCTCAATATCGTACTTCAGCATTGCAGGCGAACATGACATTGAAGAATACACGAGGCTTGTTCAGGACTATCTGGAAGCTGTTGCTCAGGCAAAAAAAACATCCGATGATGATTCTTTCGTCGGTTTCCTCACGGAACTTCACGAGCCGTTGAAAAGATTTGGGCTGGAAATTGAAAAAAGAAGTAAACCTCTGGATTTGGGTGATCTGCCGAGATTTGTGTACAAATCGAAGGGAATCATCGATAGTATCAGGAGCTGTCTTTTCGATACAGCAATGTTAATCTTTATCAATGTATTATTTTTTGCTTTATCTTTCGTAGCTTTTCTGAGATACGATGTGAGATGACAAATATGATATGCCACGTAATGAAAAAAGAGATTCTGGAGAATCTTTTGAGCCTGCGTTTCGTTCTGTCATTTCTGTTAGTCATTGCTCTTTTTGCAGTTAGTGGCTTTGTGTTTGTGAACCAATATAAACAGCAGTTAAATGATTACCGAAACCATACAAACAAGGAAGCTTCAGTATTCCGCGAATGTGCTGGAAGCCTTAGTAACTTAGCCTTCCGCCAGCAATCAATCTTAAGAAAACCTAAAACCCTCAGGTTTTGTGCAGATGGGTTTGAACAGTCACTTCCCAATTTGTTTAAGATAAACGTATTCAAGATAGAATATCCTGAGGTGAAAAGTCCAACCAACTTTCTTCTCGGCCACTTCATCAATATAGACTGGGTCTTTATCTTTTCTCTGATTTTTAGTTTCGTAGGATTGATTTTTACTTATGACACTATCTGCGGTGAGAAAGAAGCCGGCACCCTTCGTCTAATGATAGCGGCATCGATCAACAGACACAAAATACTTCTGGGCAAGTACATCGGTGTTATGCTCACTCTGGGGATACCTCTGTTTCTGGGTCTGTTGATTAATCTGCTTATTGTAGTCTCTTCCAAGAACGTTATGATAAGTGCCAGTGATTGGCTTAAAATCTTTACCATTTTGCTGTTGTCTTTCCTGTATCTTTCTGTTTTTGTGTTGTTAGGGATGTTTGTCTCTAGCCGAACGGCTTATTCAACTAACAGTATGGTGATTCTGCTTTTACTGTGGGCCGGATTTGTAATTCTCACACCGGGTTTAGGTAGGATTTTCTCCACTGCTTCCGGAGAAATACCAAGTCGTCCTGAACTGACTCGCAAAATCCGCGAAGCTGAAGACCGAATCTGGGCCAACCGTGAGAAATATGCCACGGATGCGAGTATATTGGATGACCAAGGTCGTTATTTCAATCCCAAAGACACAGCCCGTTTTTATAACGCAATCACAGAATTGCGAAATCGCCTCTTTGAAGGTTATATAAATCAGATAATAGCACAGGCTAATACCGGTCGCCGTTTTATCCAAATCTCACCTGCAGCAATCTACCAATCCGCCTCTGAAACGATTGTCGGAACCGGTGTTAATCGATTCTGGAATCTATATCAGCAATTGAAAAGATATCAAAAGAACCTTAAAGAGTTTGTCATTAGCACAGACCAACTCGACCCCGACAGCCACCATGCCTTATTCGATAGACAGGGAGATGGCCGCCCATATATCTCTCAACAACCGGTGGACTTTAACACTGTCCCACGTTTTCAAGAGCAACAGCTTACTCTTGGCCAATCCCTAAAGCTTGCAATCTGGGATGTTGGGCTACTGGTACTTTTCAACATGGCTTTCTTCACCGCAGCTTTTGCGTCTTTCCTGAAATACGACGTTCGATGATGAAAAAACTATTGTATAGGAATAAAAATGATTAAGATTAAGGAATTAACAAAAAGGTATGAAGATGGTGGTCTGGAGCTGGACCATGTAAATTAGAGCATTAAGCTAGCGTGAGTTTACCACAAGAAGTAACCTCTTGCAGCGCAAGCCCTTGAAAAAGATAAGGTTATATGAATCCTATAGGTAAGGCCTGAATTACATCCCATAAACTCTTCTTTTTTCAACATTTTTACCACTTTATACTTGACATAGCGTGATACATAACATAATGTAAGGCCTAAATGGCTTATTTGAAACCTAAAAATATATATGGCAAGACCTACTGGTACGTAGTTGAATCACGAAGAGTAAACGGTCAAATAAAAACCGTCAACCTGGCTTATCTTGGCAAGGCCGATGATATCCTGAGTCGATGGCAACAACTCTCAACGCCAAAGGATTGCCTTAAATCATACAGCCACGGTGCTGTGGCAGTGATGCTATCGTTGGCCAAACAGCTGGGCATCGCCGAAATCATCAATACACATATAAAGCCGCCGAGCCGAGGTTCTCGCCAGAGGAAAACCCCTTCAGTTGGCGATACATTAGTTATGGCTGCTATTGGCAGGGCTTTGCATCCG
>CAZZAX010000292.1:0-4967 GCA_964653075.1 uncultured Pirellulales bacterium | reverse complement strand
CGAAGGCAGGCTTTTGCGGACTAATATTTGTATCGGGCTGCCGTTATGAAAAGAAGATACGGTTTTACACTCATAGAGCTGTTGGTGGTCATCGCAATCATTGCCCTGTTGATGGGTATTCTGATACCGGCCTTGAGCAGGGTGAGGGAACAGGCGGCGGGCAGCGTGTGTCTCTCCAATCAACATCAGCTCGTCATGGCCTGGGTCCTGTACGCTCAGGACAACGATGACACGTTGATCGGGGGCCATGACGGGCACTCCTCCTCGCCCAGCCGGGGCTATGACTGGGTCGAGCTGCCCCAGAAAGCCGATGGCACCGTAGTTGCGGGAGCCGAGGCCACTCTTCAAGACAAGAAACGGGGTTGCGAACGCGGGGCACTGTTCCCGTACGTGCTGGATGTCGATCTCTATCACTGCCCGGGCGACAGGAGACACCGAACCGAAATGACACATCGCAGCTATGGCATTCCAGGCGGCATGAACGGCGATGTCGGGACCGGCGCCGCCAGTTGGCTGACACAGCAGTGGGGATACCCTTCATACAAGAAGCTCACGCAGATCAAGAATCCCGGCATCAAGTACGTATTCCTCGAAGAAAAAACCGACGTGGGCGGCTGGAACTGGGGGTCGTGGAATCTGGAGATGCAAGGAGACCGGTGGTGGGACCCCATTGTCGTGCGGCACGGGCAGCTCAGTGTCCTGGCATTCTCCGACGGCCATGCCGTTAAGCACAAGTGGAAGCAGAAGAGCACCCTCGAAATGACCTATGTGCCCTATCCCGATTGCATCCGATGGCCCGTCACCGACGGCGCCGACGACCTGGAATTCATGCGCCGAGGATACAATCCCGCCCGCTGAACAAAAGACCAATCGTTGGCCCGACCACTCACTTTAGGAACTTTAGCTCAATTTAGACACTTTAATTTACTTTAGCTCACTTTAGGCACTTTAGCTCACTTTAGGCACTTTAGTTCACTTTAGCTCACTTTAGGCACTTTAGAATCGGGGCTTGCCCCACCGAGATGATGTGTTCTGTCAATGCGTGCTTTTCCCCCTAATCAGCAGGAAACTTCGTGCATTCTATTGAATTCCGTTGAACCGCGCGTGTAACGCGAGGGATGTCCGGACTCCTTCAGCGGATACGCTCGTTCCCATTGTTAGCTTTCAAGGTGTATGATTTATGTTGATGAACGATGTGCATCAAACAATAGGGAGGCTCCGCACGCACGCTGCTGTCAATAGGTAAGTCCGGGTCCTTTGACATAGAACGCAGTTGGTCCTGATTGTAGTGAGATTCGAGATATTGCTCTAACACTTCCACAACTGCGGCCGATTCACGAGCAGTCAACATGCGTGCTCCTGTATCATTTGGTGATTCACACCCAACATATATTCTGGGGGGAATATTGTTTTCACAATCCGAGTCTACGAAACAAAATGTTAGCATCTTACACGGAATTCTACCAGACATGCCATAGCCAAACGAGCCTCTATCGCTGATAGTTAAGTTGATTACTCCGTTACAATCACTACCTGAGGCGGCAATGAATACGGGATCCGGTAATGGGACCAGTATCGCTTTAGGATTTTGAGCAGATGATGGCATAGTCTCTGTTGCGGTATCCTCGACACGGGAAATATGTGGCTGGCAACCACATATCAGAGCAATTGAGCAAAAAACCAGGCAAACATATTGGTTATGTCTCATGATTGTTCTCCTTAAAACAAGCAAGCTAACGCGCCGAATCAGGGGCGACCTTTAGGCCATCCCTTTGCATCCGCTTGTTCTGTGATAATATTAGTTTAAATCATCTGGGCCAATTGTGAGTATTGTCATCAGGCCTATTACTTGGCAGGACGTTATGGGAATACCTAAAATTGGGATTTTCTTTACAACTTGGTGACCTTTGGCTTCTCTTACGCTTGCTTTAATACGCACAAGCCCTTTTTTGCGGCTTTTCAGCTTAGTCTTAATACATATTCTGTATTTGTCTCCGGATGGCCCAGCTTGATCCGCAGTGTATGGATCTGACTCAGTAGTCTGCAGAAGCTCTTGATAGGACATACTGCGTATGCGATTAAGTTCGCTATCGAGAATACTCTTCGCTTCTTCCTTGCTCATGATTGATTTCCACAGAACGTTGCGGATCATGGGCAGCGTTCACGCCGTCTCATGGAACCGCTGGTTCTGATTTTATTATAATAGTCCTCTTGAATGTAACTGCTCTTTGACTGGAATAAGATGTTTGTTAAAGATATCAACGACATATGAACTGCTGAATGTCGCCCCAGTAATCGCTACGATCTTATTATCAATATCACTGCGATCTCCTATTTTTGTAACCTCTAAGGTCTCTACGCTTGCCCCGGCAAATTGCATGCGGAACTCATCATCTCCAATTTTATCACCGAGATTTGGTGTTTCATTGCAGGAGAGTACTTCAAATCCTAGGATTTTTTCAAAAGTCCTATCTACAGCAATTACCAATTTCAATGTCCCACCCCACCCCGGGCCTTGCGCAGTGAAAGCATAGCCAACCTTGCGTCCATCCTCATCCTTCGCTTTGTAGACTTTCGTATTTAGCACTTTACCTTCAGAAGGAATCACTATTAGGTCTTCCATAATCAAGTTAAAATCGGAAGCTTCTGTTATTAGATCCTGCATTAGTCGATTCATGCGGATTTGTTCCTGTTCGGCAATCAACGGGCCTAGTTTGCTTTGAGCTGTGGCCAGAGTCAATCCAAAAAGAAGCGATGCCAACATCATCACCCAGCTTTGTTGTATAAAGTATTTGATTCTCGTCATCCGTTTTAGCTCTGATCAGAACTATGTATATATGATTTCTGTATAACACTCCTTACCTCTTCGAGTGTCATTATAATTCCGCATTTACTTAAAGTCCATACTCATACGATATCATATTCGTTCCCTAACGCACGGGCTAAGTCGCCAGCGGTTAGCGAGTCGAACTTGATCCGCTTGTTATCACTTGTTGCAGCTTACAATATTCTGTGCTTGCTTCCACTTGTTCGGCCAGAATAATCTGATAATATCTACCTTCTGGTCACTGTCTTCATGCTTAACCAGATCTATTCTCCCCTCGCCATGAAGCACGGCAATAAAACCATGACTTTTCTCTAGTGAGTCGTCCGCCAAAAAATAAAAATCGTACGGCAATAATGATGCCTGTTTCTTAGGTGGTTTTCTGTATCTAACGGAATCTATATGCTCTTCTGTGATCTTCTTGCCAGGGGTGTATTCAAAGCCAATTAGCTCATCGAGACTGTTTGGGTAAGTTTGAGGTCCGGATTGATAGCGGTTGATAGGATTTTCGCCATATTTGTAAATTGCCCACATAACCGTTCTTATGTTTTGAATCATAACAATCCGATCATCTGACAAAAGTTGACGATATTTGTCTGATGGTGGCTCCAGTTGTTTTTCGGGAAATGTTTTCTTCCACCATGCTATCCAGTCTTCTTTCGTCTTGTTCTGGTCGGGTTGACAACCTGTCATCTTCAGTAATGCAGCCTGCACACAACCACGGCTTCCGTCACCTTCTTTGCCTAGTGTTTTGATGAGTATAGGAGCATATTCAACCGATGCACAGGCTGTTAAGCTATGTATTAAACTCGGGCCGTAGCAGCAGTCAGAATATCTTAATGTTTCAAGTAATGCTGTTAGATAATCTGGCTCATGTAACCTTCCAAGTATTACTGGAAGATGGCTATTGTCGTGTTGCCGTTTCACACAATGCAGTTCAATGAATATTGCATCTGCTACATGCTTGCGGAGCTTTAATTGTGACCGTATTTTGCGTATCAGTATTGAATTAGGATCATCCTCATTGTCTTCGCAATATACCAATTGTCTATTATTTATGAGATAAGATATCAATTGCTGTCGAGAATACTCATCAGAGAAATCACTTGAGAAAATATTATCATATGTCTTGTTAGCAATGGCAGATTTGTTTGATATTAGTAATGCCATAATCACAATAAATACAAGCAACCATGCTTTATTATGAGAATGATTCATGAATACCTCCATGATAACAATGTATATATAGTTTCCGCATAACATCCCGAACTTCTCGTCGTTAAGATTAATCCCGGCCGCTGTTTCACACTCATAAAATACAAAAATGTCTTAATATGTCAATAGTAATTGATGGTTTTCGCCCGTTAAAATAGTCAAAATAGAAATAATTTCAGCAAAAAATCCCTCCTTCTTTCTTCTGCTTCAAAGCTGATGACAAATCGTCTTTTATTTGGCGGCAGATTTGACCAGCCCCGCTCCGGCCAGGCTCCCTATTAACAAAAAAAACAATCTCCCTCCCTCGAAAGATGACGATCAGAAATAACAATGTTTACGTGCCGAACAAGTTTTCTTCCGGCCCTTCGCAAGAAAATGAGGGCTGAAAGAAAACGCTTCCTGCGATATAAGTTGCTTGGCTAAAAAATCACTTATGCCCAATTCACCCTGAACCATTACATTTCTACCTTCGGTTCGCACCTGTTTTAATCACTCCGGAATTTTATTCCTGCGTGATACTGTACGATGCTCATGCTGGCCTCAGGTAGAAATGCTGAGTGGGTCTGTTACTAATCCGCGTCTAATAAAGACCCTTTTTTAGCCTTCTTCACAAATGGAGGCCCATTTTTTTGGAGCCCGGCGGATAAGGCCCGGCCTTTCGCAGATGCTTGCTTCGAGCAAAGGTATGGCCAAAGACGCCAAAGCTGGCTAAAAAAACTACGCAATACGCTTCACGAGATGCGAGATATGGCCGAAAATTCGCCCGATTTTCGACAAAAAACGCTGGTAATTTTCAACAAATTTCAAAATTTATAAAAAAATTTTAATTCTTTTAATCATAAGCACTTAGCAAATATTAACCTTTAAAAAACACCCTGTATTTCGTATCAAACACGCAGGTACGTCTAATTATAGAGGGACCGTTTTT
>CAZZAX010000291.1:0-5030 GCA_964653075.1 uncultured Pirellulales bacterium | reverse complement strand
AAACTGTTGCCATCTTCAAGCTTATTGTACCCACCCAAATAAAGACGGCCATTGTCTCCGCTAATAGTGCAGCCGCCGTGAATAAAGTACTTTGTGGTCAACCAAATTACCTGCCCTGTCTGTGGCTCAACAGCAGCGGTAAGGCCCTTGGCGCTTGGAAGACCTCTTCTGCTTTTTGCTGAATGGCCAAAATAACACGAGTAGTAAAGCGTCCCATCCATAAGACATACCCCCGCATCATCGCCACCAGAACCAAACTCGGAGAAATCATTTGTCCAAACCTCCTTGCTGGTATCTATATCGTATGCCCTTAATAAAGGTTTGTGGCTTTTCGGAAAAACTCTATTATCCTGGTGTCCAAACAGCCAGTTTATTCTTTCCTCGGCTTCGTTAGGGGCATGCTCGCCATACCTGCCCGTGCTAAACATGTAAATGGCAAGGTTCTTATACACCACAGGAGGCAACTGTCTGTTCCAGCTCGGCGATCCAGAGAAAGGAGCTTCCCAAATAAGCTTTCCATTCGCTGCATTCAGGCAGCGTAAAAGACATTTGCCGAGTCCGGCCTGAGGAACTAAGAGACGTTCCTTGTAGTAAAGAGGGGAAGTATAACAGATATGCACTCCGGGAAAATACCGACGCCATAACAAACGTCCCGTTTCCTGCTCGACAGCGAAGATTTGCCCCTCGGCTGTGTGAGTGTACATTCTACCACCGCCAAAAGTAGAAAAATGTTTCGTCGTACCTTCATACCGGCGAATCCAATTGATCTTAAACGGCGGCGCTATGCCCTGAGTGTCCAGGTTTGTGTTTGCCCAGTTACCGAAGCTGGTAAATCTGTCATATTTCCTATCGGCGAGTTTGCCTGTTAGCCGACTTCGGACCTTCCAAAACCGAAGGTTTTTTGATGGCAGTGGGGCCTTACCTCCAGGGCCAAGGATATACAGGTAACCATCTTCACACCCAAAATAAACTTTACCATCACAAATCGCGGCGGGAGCTGATATTGCTTTCCCAAAAGCAGTCTTAAATGACCAGACTTCGCCGTTTCCAGAAAGTCGGACAACATAAAGATTTCCATCCAAACCGCCATACACTGCCGTATCTCGAAGAATAATTGGTGAAGCAATGGACGGATATCCTCCCAAGCGATGAGCCTGCTCCTGACCAGGAGAATGCTTACAAAAACCAAAACCTTCTTCCGGCCTGCATCTGTAAACATCCCGGCCTCTCAAACTGACAGAACAGAAACTCAGCAGTCCACCCCGAGTGCTCGTCTCGGTTCCGCGAACATAGCCTCTTTGTACCTTGTCGCCATCGAGCCGCAGTGTATCCACTCTACCACCATTGTCCAGCAGAGTCCATTGCCTATAGACTGTTCCATCCTCGCCGATACTCAATCCGAGGGTGGTATTACGAGGCTCGTGCATTGTATGAACCTTAGCGCTATCTCCATCATCTTTCAGCCATACAACCGAGCCACCAGCGGGGATGACTAACGTCCTGCCATATGCCACCAGGTTTTTAGTACAGCAGAACTGTTCATTCCGTGTCACTCGACTTCCCTTGTGCTTTAGCCAATCGTGGCCGCTCCAACAATTTGCAGTAAAGCCGAGCCGCTCCTTGACAAAGTCCCAGATCCAACAAACAGTGCCGTCCGGTTCGAGGGCATAGACTCGTGAGCCAAGGGTAGCAAAATAAACCCGGCCATCAACTACGACAGGAGAACAAAAAATTGGCTCACCGCATGAGATTTCTTTCACAAGTGTTCCACTGACCATATCCAGCACGTAATAGGAACCGGCCGTCGTGCCGAAGTGAAGATAACCTTCTGCAACAGCCGGCGATGATACATTGTTGCAGTTCGCCTTGCCGCCGGCACTTGGAAATGTCCAATCAACTTGCAATGTTTCAGCATCGAGGCAAAAGGCAACTCCTGATCCATCAACCACATAGATATGTCCATCTGCTAATACTGGTGCCGTGAAGACAGCGTCGGTTAATGGGATAGCTCCAACCAAACCCAGGGGCGTGTTCAAACTCCTTTCAGGCACATTCCCCGAATTCCGGCAATCGTATTTGAACTGTACCCAGCTCTCATCAGAATAAGCACAGATGGTTCCTGTGAGTAGATAAGCTGCGAAAACCAAGAATCTTACTTGTACCAGTTTCATCTGCTATGGTCCTCCATCTTAATCGGTTAATTCTTGAGCACGTTCCGGGCCCAACACAGCTGGGCCGAACCACAAACGATAGTACGGATAATGATACACGAAGACCACTACGGGTTTCAATCTATTCCGACGATATTCCCAGATGATTTTCAGTCTTTCTCATCGTCACCTACGTCGGTCAAACGGCCGAATTCAACATCATCCCACCAGGCATTAGTACTCCAAGCTCGGATAGCGAATCTACCACCGGGAAGGGGCTGTGGATCTCGTATATCATGTACAAGTTTATTGTTGATATAGTAGCGCAACCGTCCTTTCCAGATCGTGGCAGCAACTGAATATTCCCGGCCCACCTCGGAGCGGATATCAGACTCGTGCAACAGGCGAAATCCCGGATTCCGGCGCAATCGACTCCATCCAGGACGGTATCCACCGACGAAAGTAATAATGTAGTTTAGAAAATCATGATATTCCTTATACTGTCCTGACCGACCGAAGCAAACTAATGAACCGTTCAACTCGCGCGCGTGCAAGAAGATATTCAGATTGGACGCGTTGTTCTCGACTGGTGGTACTGCTTGAGCACGAAAGCGAACGATCAGGTCAGCAGGTAACTCAGGACAATACCAAATTGTTGCTACATTTGGCTTTTCGGGATTAGGGTTTTTTACCCAGAGTCTGCCCTGGTTAATTTTGACATCACTGTTGCCTTCGACAAACCAGCGAAGTACGGATTCCTCCTCATTGAAAGTTTCATGTGAAAGCCACCGGACCTTATAGAAATCGTTCCCAAGACGCACCTTGTCAATTGTTATCTTTTTACCAGATAGAGACGAGCTATATGAGTTCAATGTTCCGGGTTGGTTATCCTCCATACCTGTTACCCTGGTAGCGGGTTGTGAAGTACGTAGTTCAAGACAATAGGAACCTGGCACAGGTTCCAGGTAAATACATCTGCCCTCATTTGTCGCCCGGGTCATTGTAATTTGCCTGCCATTTCTCGTGACTGACCATAATCCGGGTCTTAGGCCGCAGATAAGCATCCTGGTCAAAGCAGCTCCATCGAGAACAAATTCAGCTTTTTGAAGTAATTCGTCGGTGCGTCCAAAAAGAACTGCAAGATTAAGCATTTGGACCCCGATTAGACTTTCACTTTCGATTTGCCGGACAGACGGCCCCTTATGTACCGTGTCATCCATCATGGTCAATACGTGGAGGAAGGTATCAGCCTTTGCAGGTTGTTCAGGTGATATCTCAATTCTCCAATTACCAGGCTCAGCAGCTCCACCCTTACTTGTAGCGAAGCTCCTTCCGATGCTTTCGACCCAAAATTCTTTACCAGGACCGCCTATTTTCGTGATATTAACTTTTTCCGGGACCAGGCTCTCGACGACGAGCTTGCCGGCGTACCGGCCTTTGCCTGTGTAGTTTTTGCTGTCTCGGACTACGGTCACCGTTCGGCCCTGTATCATTGGCTCTTGAATGGAATGCAGCAGCCAGGTTTTTTTGAACGAAGCTTTGGTGGAAACAATCCGATCAAAAATGACAAGCATACAGGGCCATACTGAATCACGCGTGTTGAACGTAACCATGCTGCGTGTGACATTCCTGACCTTAGATGAAGAATATGCTGGAGTGATATTCCCCGCGATGTAGCTGTAAAGCGGTATTATGGGACTGGGGCCGAATTCGTGGGCGGTGACTCTTCCCATCCTATAGTCATTTCCAATAAGAGTATGCAAATCCCTGGGGTGATCAGCCCCATTATTCGGCCATCGCTGGCCACCATCATTAACCGAACCTTTTGCCATTTTCTCCGACGGATCATAAATCAGCAGTCCGTTATGGGCGACAGTCTGATGATGATAGTTTAGCCAGTGAGTGCTGCCGTAAGGCTGGTTCTGTCCCTGATAAAGACCCGAGACAATGGCCAGGGGGCCGCGATAGTAAATCTGGAAAGTGCCAAAATCCTTGCGTTGGTGGTTTCCAAAGAAGTACTCGCCGATTCGCATGTGTATAACCGCATCTTTACTATCAGAATCCAGGCCCATCCGCCATCCGGTACGAGCAACCATCTCACCCATAGGCCCAGCGAAGTATTTTGACAGTGGTAATTCTCCAAGTGGGCGTTTCCCTAAGCCAGGTCTTCGAAACAGCAGTTCGAATACCAGGTCGAAAAATGATGGCCGACTGTAGGAATCCGAATCAGCCATCTCCAGCAAATAAGGATCCTCGTAGTATGTACCGGCCAAAAGCATCAGCCGCCGCTTTGAATTGCTCCGTCCGCTACAGTCATAGGTATCTCCGCTTCGGAACTGTTGACCATCCGGACGAAGGTGATACAGAAGCTGATAGGCCACAAATTGCTGCTGACGTGTGAACACATCTCCTGCACGGATTCGTCTAAACAACCAGCTCGCCAGCAGGTCGTGCTGGAACCTCGTAGCGATGTAGGAATCACCCTGGTGATGCATATGGGCGGAGTATATAAAATTACGAACAGGTACGAATTTGGTAAAAAATAATTGTGCTGCAGCATCAAACATCATAGGTGACTCATCATAGATTGCCAAACCTGCCGGTAACTGGTCCGTAAGCAGCCAACCTTCGGTGCCATGACCGACTACGGCGTGGCCATTTGGATTGGCCGGGTACCCGGGATGATGAGAAGCAGCGATACGCTTAAACTCTGAGATGAACTGATCCCTCTCTTTCGGTAATAGCAGGTCATAGCACCAATCGTATACACAGGCCCCCCAATGCATAGCATTATTGGGTGTTCTTGCATCAGTACACTTCTTAACCTCACGTAAGGCATTTGCAATAGCTGAACGGCCCTTTTCCTTCCGGCCGGCAGTG
>CAZZAX010000290.1:0-5055 GCA_964653075.1 uncultured Pirellulales bacterium | reverse complement strand
CATCCTCCCATAACGTTTCAACGCCTGAAGCGGGGATATACCACCGCGTCGTTGTGCCCAGTGTCACAACACCTTCGTCGACAACATATTCAGTACCCTCATACCGAAAGCTGACAATCGCACCGTCAACTACGGTAACATCCGCCAGGCCGCTGAGTGTATCGGCCCCAGCGGGGGCTGTCATGACCACCACGGCAAAAAGGATTAGACAAAGCAAATTCTTAGACATAATAGTCCTCCTTCAGAAAGATTTAATATGCGATATGAGTTAGAATGTAGAATAGTTTCAATTGCGAAACAACAGGCACAATTAAAAACTCTGTACTTCATATAATATTAAATAACACCTCCTCTATTCGGAGACCTTTGGTAATTGAACCAACAGAAAGACTAAATCCAAAGACATTCAACTCTGTGAACACAAGCCTGACTACATTATTTATACCAAATCAACTGCTTCACCGTCAAGGGAAATACCCTGATAATCAATGGTAATTAAGAATTTTGCAATGTCGAAGAGATTATGGTATTATAGTCGAATTCTAAGACTTGGTTGCTTAACCAGGCGTGTAATATGAGAAATATTATCTTAAGGAGTGATTATCATGACAAAGCGAAATCGCCGACAGTTTTTGCAGGACTCAATGTTGACCGTGGCTGCAGCGGCAGTATCGGCAACACCGATGATAAGCAGCATTGCTGCAGCGCAAAGCAGAAGCCCGAATGAAAAATTGCTTTGTGCGGTAATCGGTTGCAAAGGCCGGGGCGGTAGTCACATAAGCGCATTCTCCCGCCGCAGGGATTGCGAAATCGCTTACATTGTCGATGTGGATGAAAAGGTCGGCCAAAACTGCTGCAATTCGATAGAGAAACGTACAGGCCGACGCCCAAAGTGGGTAAAGGATATGCGCCGGGTGTTCGACGACAAGTCCGTCGATCTCATTGGGACCGCGACTCCGAATCACTGGCATGCCCTCTGCGGAGTCTGGGCAATGCAGGCGGGCAAAGACACATACATTGAAAAGCCGATCAGTCACGATATTCCTGAAGGTGCTGCCCTTGTTGCCGCCGCTAAGAAATACAGAAGGATTTGCCAGGTGGGAACACAATGCCGTTCTAATCCGGCACTTAAGAATGCCATGAAGTTCATTGAAGATGGTGGTATCGGCGCGGTCAATTTTGCCCGCGGGTTATGCTACAAGCGCCGAAAATCGATTGGTGCACTGGGCGGTTATCCGATCCCTGATGAGGTGGACTTCAATCTTTGGAGCGGTCCGGCGCCGTACACTTCGCCGAAACTCACCCGGCCGCGGTTCCATTATGATTGGCACTGGCAGAGGTTATACGGTAACGGTGACTCCGGAAACCAGGGACCTCACCAAACCGATATCGCAAGATGGGGATTAGGCATTAACCGCCATCCCGACAGCGTCATCGCATACGGCGGCCGCCTGGGTTATCAGGCAGAACGAAATGATCCCGATTACGTTGATGCGGGCGATACACCTAACACCGAAGTGGCCATCTACGATTACGGAAAAAAGTGCATGGTATTTGAGACGCGGGGCCTCTCTGTTGACAATTCAGCGGACATGGAGATTAGCACCATGTTTGAAAGTATCAAGGGCAACAGGATCGGCGTGATCTTTTATGGAACCGAAGGCTATTTAGTCCAGAAGTCCTATACTCATTGCATGGCGTTCGACCTCAAAGGCAAGATGTTCAGGGAGTTCAGGGGCGGTGGTGACCATTTCGAAAACTTCATTAAGGCCGTTCGCAGCAGAAAAGCCCGGGACCTTAATTCCGACGCCTTCCAGGGCCATCTGTCTGCTGCCCTGGCGCATTTAGCCAACATCAGCTATTATCTTGGCGAAAACAATAAAGTCTCCGTCAAGCAGGCCAAAGCCGTACTGGAAGATATTGGCAGCCGGGACCATAACATCGAAACGCTCAATCGTACTGCTCGACATCTTACAGATAATGGCGTCGATTTGGACAAATACCCGATGTCGATGGGACCGCTGCTCAAGTTCGATCCCAGGAAGGAAGTATTCACCAATAGCGCCGCGGCAAACCGGATACTACACCGCGATTACCGTAAACCGTTCGTGTGTCCTGCTCCGGATAAGGTGTAGCAATAGGGATGTGTCAGGGATATTCTGACTCTTCGCAGAGGGTCTATTCACTTGGGAAGGACGTAAACGATGAAGTTTTATCGAAACATGGGTAATTATGTGCACCCTTTATGGAAAATGCTTCTGTTTTTTCTGCTGGTGACAAATCCGGAAATATCGATAGCCCAACGAATGGAAAAAACAGCAAACACCATCCTATGGGACACACAGTCGCCTTTTGTTAATATAGTCGATATTCGCGATAAAGCTGACTGGAAAGTTATTCCTACCGACCTTCTTACCCTTGAGCTTAATCCATCGGCTGCCATTTCGGACCCTGGTTATTATGGGAGGGAATATTCTTTTGAAGGGGATGCGGTAGTCGAGAATGAGCACTTAACCGCCGTTTTCTGGTCGGAAAAAGGCAAAGTGATTATCTACTCGAAAACAGGTCCGGGTAAGAAGAGAATTGAATTTGTTCCTCTCCAGCTAAAAGGAAAGCCGGCGGGCATCAGCCGCTGCAGCATTTTGCACCATACTCCTGATGAGGCGGCTTTGGAAGTGACTTTTTCTGGTAGGGTGGCGGAAGATAGCTTTTCTGCCATTTTCTCGTTCGACCTGGTGGGGATTGTCGAAATTAAACCTGCTGATAATATGAAAGGAATAAGCCTGCTCAGTCCGATTGAGTATGCTGTGTTGCCCGATTTCATTGGTGACGACCTTGTGTATGATCCCGAAAAATACCCTTCGAGAGCAACACTTTATGTTCCGTCAGAGAATCTTTTCCTTGGATTACTCGAAGGGCAAAGCAACATGCTCGTTGTCACCTGGCCCATGGGAAAGCAGCGAATGAGGCTTGTTCTGGATAATAGCAAAAAGGACCGTCTCATTGAATCTGTTGACTTTGACAATGACGGCAGGAGCATTTATCTGGCCCTGTTGGATGCGCCGGGAATCTGGCGCAGGGAAGAGTTGAAGCCTTCGTACCTCGAAAAGGATGTAGTTATTGACTGGAAAAGACCTTTTAATGCAAAATGGGTAACCCAGTTATCCGAGGCGGATGTTAAAACTACTTTCACGTTCAAAGAATCGAAAGAAACCATCTGGCGTGGTGTAATAGGTCGCTATAACTACCCCGTCTGGTTTGATGAGGAAAAAACTTTCTATCGTCTCGGCAAAAAAATACCGCCGAAAGGATATTCTCTTGTTTATTGTCTGGAAAGAAATAGTACGCCCGTTTCGGTTTCTACACCCGTCGATATTATGAAGGCGGCTTTGGGCCGGCAAACATGTGATACTATACTTGACCTGCCGGGTCGCAGGCTGCGCACCCATCATAGGAGGGGAAGTGAAGGCGTACGTCGTGCAGCTACCTGCGGGTGTACAGAGGCGATACAGGCAGTTTTTGATGCGGGTCAGGAAGTAAAGAAGAAACAGTATGTCGAGGGAGCTGTAGATGATATGGTCTATTTTGTAAGGCGCCATGTTGAGAGAATCAACGAATATCAGGATTTTGCCGGTAACATGATGGAATACTTGAATCTGGCAGGAAAATCCGCTCCAGGCTTAAAACCCTTTATTGATAATATGGAGGCAATAGTACAGGAGATACCCCGGGAATATAAAAGACAGCAAGAGAATATGAAAGACCTGCGATATGCTGCTGAATTGGCTGAAAAGACAAAAGCTCTGACTAAAAATAAATCCCCTCAAAATCTGCCTGCCTATAAGGACCTGAGCGAGAAATGGAGAGCGATGGGCGGCGCTCAAGACTATGTTATTGCGAAATGTCACAGCTTAACCAGGAAATTGTCTCAGGAGGCGGGCTATAACTGCGTAAATCAGCCCCGGGCCGTTGAAATGGCCCGCCGGATTAGAGAACGTTGCAGAAAATGCCTGAGAAATCCTGATGGCTATGAGATATGGCAGAATTATTAAAGATAATTTCAAGCTGGAAATATAAACAGAAACCGAAAACTATGAAGTATTATAAACCGTCTGTATTTCTCTTATTTACAATGTTAGCTCTGTTTCATGGCTGTAAGCGTAAAGCTCCGAATGATGTGCCAAAAAACTCAACCGATGTAACTGGCGAAATGAATACCGAAACCGGCATAGAAATGGTTCGGCTTCCCGCTGGGCGTTTTATAATGGGAGATGAAAATGAGGTGGATGCACAACCTCATGAAGTTGCTGTAGGCTCATTCTATATAGACAAGTATCCCGTAACGCAGCAGCAGTACAAAAAAGTAATGGCAGAAAATCCTTCCCGTTGGAAAGCGGAAGAAAATCCTGTAGAGCAGGTACGCTGGTCGGATGCCGTCAAATTCTGTAATGCCCGTTCTGTTAAAGAAGGTCTCCGGCCATGCTATGATTTGCAAACATGGCAATGTAACTTTGATGCAGACGGATACAGACTGCCTACGGAAGCGGAATGGGAATATGCCTGCCGGGCGGGAACTACAACAATGTATTTCTTCGGTAATGATTTGTCAAAACTGTCCGATTATGCCTGGCTGGACGAAAACTCCGGCGGTAAACCACGCCCGGTAGGTCAAAAGCTGCCGAATCCGTGGGGCTTGTACGATATGCACGGTAATGTCTGGCAGTGGTGCAATGACTTTTACAAAGTGGACTATTATCAGCAAAGCCCTGAACAAAATCCTAAAGGACCGGAAACCGGCGAGACAAAAGTGGTGCGCGGCGGGGCGTGGAAATTCAGCGCCGATAGCTGTCGTTCCGGTTATCGTTATAATGAAGACCCAGGCTATTCCGATGTCTGTTTCGGCTACGATATCTATGGCTTTCGTTGCGTTAGAAACGCTCCGTATAACCTTGGGCCCGAATAAGAAAAAAAGCTTCATCCGATTAATGGGTAGGTGCTCCGAAAAGATAGGGGCCTTGAGGTTGGGCCGAGAGAAAAATCATTTGGGCAGATGGC
>CAZZAX010000289.1:0-5142 GCA_964653075.1 uncultured Pirellulales bacterium | reverse complement strand
TGGCTTCACAAGGATTTGCTGCGGAAAAGCTTAGGAGAAAACCCCTAAGTTTGAAAAAGAAGATATTGTTGACTTGAGGTCAACACAACAGTATAGTTGTGTCATGGTGCCCGAATTTGTTGATATTGGTGGTCCTTGGAAAGTGTTACCTCCGGGAGTGCATAATGCAACACTTAAGGAGATTGAGGCTCGTTTTGCGACTTCTTACCATCGAAAACGTCTTTATTCTGGATTTATAAATGGCGTTAAATCTCTGCGCAAGGCAGGATGCAGAAAAATATTTCTTGATGGTAGTTTTATTACGGAAAAGCCTATACCAGCTGATTTTGATGTGTGTTGGAACCCTATAGGAGTGAATCCTAACAAGCTGGATCCTATTCTGCTTGACTTTAATGATAGACGTAAAAAACAGAAAGAACGCTTCTACGGAGAGTTCTTTCCGTCCAGTTGGCTTGCAGACGGCAAGCACTTCTTTTTCGATTTTTTCCAAATTGACAGGCACACGGGGAATGCTAAAGGTATTGTTTGTATAAGTTTTTCCAAGAATTAACAAAAAAGGATATTATCATGATAACTAACGAGCGACAATATAGAATCACAAGTGCCCAACTAGAAAAACTAAAGACGTCCATCGACACTTTTGATATCAAAGAAGCTACTAAACGAATAAAGTCGAAAATTCTGGCAAAGGCAGAAATAGATGCACTGCACAGTGAATGCGACAACCTTTCTATGCAAATTCATGAATATGAGACTCTAAAATCCGGAACTGTTGAAATACTAAAGGCTTCGAAACTTGAAGAATTGCCAACTATTCTTATAAGAGCACGTATTGCCAAGGGGCTATCACAACGTCAACTTGCGGAAGCTATCGGTTTGAAGGAACAACAAATTCAGAGATATGAAGCAGAGGAATACGCTTCTGCGAATTTGCGTCGGCTTGCAGATGTTTCAAGTGCACTCGGTTTAAATATAAGTGAAGTTGCTGAATTCGGAGCGACATCACAGGGACCTCTTGATATAGATAAAGATGATTTAGAATGGGATCTATTTCCGGTTAAGGAAATGTACCGACGCAATTGGTTTGAGGAATCTCCCTGCTCTTTAGAGGCGGCTGTGGCCAATGCTGAGGAACTTGTCAAGGACTTTGTGACAGGTTCTATTGATAGTCCGGTCCAGGCGTTTGCACGTCAGCGTGTGCGCGCGGGGGGTAATGTAAATCCGTATGCCCTTCTTGCATGGCAATGTCGTATTATAGCTCTTGCCAAGAAGCAGGCTATAAAAAACAAATACAAGCGGAATACGATTAGCAAAGATTGGTTAACAAAGCTCGCGCAATTAAGCCGTGCAGATGATTGGAAGAAAAAAGTCATTGAGTACTTGCGAAATTGTGGGATCCGACTTGTTGTGGAATCTCATCTACCTAATACTTATCTGGACGGTGCTGCATTTTTGCTTTCTGATGGTTCGCCGGTAATTGGGATGACTCTGCGTTATGACAGGCTTGATAACTTCTGGTTTGTTCTTTTCCATGAGCTTGTCCATATCATTAAACACCTACACAAGGGAGATATAGAAAGTATATTTGATGACCTCGATATCGAAGCTAAAGACATTGAACAAGAAGCAGATAAACAGGCGGGGGAAACCTTAATTCCTGAGAGCAAGTGGAATACAGCTCTGGCCCGCTATCTAAGAAGTGAAGAATCTATTAAAGATTTCGCAGACAAGATAGGCATTCATCCGGCAATAGTTGCAGGGAAGATAAGAAGAGAAGCTAATAATTATATAATTCTGAAAGATATGGTTGGGCAGGGCGAAGTAAGAAAGCTATTTCCGGATGTCTACTTTTCGTAGTGAAGGAGAATATAATGAAATTTGACCATCGTCACTATATACCATGCCTACGATGGAAAATGGGGGAATATCAAGCTGTATACACATTGTCAGACACAAAAAAACGCATGTTTACACCACTAATTGAGGTTCCAGAGATTGGATGGGATTTCGAGGAGAACAAAGAAAAAAAGACAATAGATGAACACTTGTCCGATTTTGTGTTGAAGAAAATCTATAAAAAATGGGGAAACACTTTTTGTTTTGTTGATTTAAAACTTATTGGTCTTTCTGTACGGATGAAAAATGGGATTCATCCGCTTAAATATGTGTTTGATGACCTTCGAAAAGAAGAGTGTTCTGCCATACCTGTTACTGGGCTCGATAGAGACAAGGCATATCAACAAGTGGTTACAAGAATTTTAACCAAAGACAATTCTGGCGTTTGCTTAAGAATATCAATAGAAGAAGCCGCCAAGAATTCATTTAGAAAAGAAATTAATTCTTCATTATCAGCACTGGATATTCAAGCAAACAATTGTGACCTTATTATAGATTTAGGTGCACCGAATTTTCTTCCCCTTGACGGATTCTCAATGGTTATTCAGCAAATAGTGAGCAAATTACCTTATTTGAATGACTGGCGAACCTTTACAGTTCTGAGCACTTCTTTTCCCGCGACAATGGCTGGTATTAAAAAGGGAGGAGAAGTTGTAACCCGCCATGAGTGGCAATTGTATAAGATTTTAGTTGCTGATTTGAGAAAAGCAAAGTTGAGACTTCCTACATTTGGTGATCATACCATATCACACCCACAAGTTCTCGATATGGACATGAGGCTTTTGAAGCCCAATGCGACAATAAAGTTTACTATTGATGATGGCTGGTATATTGTAAAAGGAAATAATGTTAAAGATTATGGTTATGAGCAATTTCATGGACTTAGTGAGCAGGTTTTGGCTTTTCATCACTATCGCGATTCTACCTTCTCATGGGGGAAGGAGTATATCCGGAAGTGTGCAAATAGGAGTGCCAAAAGAGGTAACCTTACTAAATGGGTACAAGTTGGCACTAACCACCATATCGAGAAGGTGACGCAGGACATCTCCAGTTTTTACGCTTCTTTAAATACACCCTAACGTTTTTTCGTAGCTCAGAGGTATTTAGTATGTCAACCAAACACTCGTATAAAAGAGCACGAGGCTGACGTAGGATTTTGGGCGGCATCTGTTTTTGCATCAATATCTCTGCTGCTTCGTTACGCCATAGTAAGCGTGCCATAGCTAATGGATTTATGTTTTTATTTGTCTGGGCCTTACGATTTGTAACAAAGTTAATGGTACCTCTCTGGCCTCTTATAGAAATTATGATACCCCAGCATTTCGGAATATAGTTATGGATAGAGTCGATATAACGGTCGCCCACGATGATAGAAATTTTATCAAAAACTGCGTTGTATGATTTGACTTGCTCCTCAAGTCTGCGGAGTGAATCTTTATTACTCTTAATTTCGTAGCCTGCAAGATAACCGTTAATCACGGCAATATCAGCTCGACATTTCCCATGATTCAAGCCAAGTTCGTCAATCACAAGTGTATTTTTTTGGGCATGTTGCCGTCTAAGAATTTTTCTATGGAAATTTTGTCTAATCTCTTCATCATTCATAACTTAACACTTCACTAATCAAGCCAGTTTTTCTTTGCCAATCATATAAAAAACACTATATTAAATAAATATGAAAGTATTTGTTTTTGTAATTATTTATATCATGTTTTCAAAAAATTCCTTCTATAATACGCCAGCTTATTCTTACTCCTTGTACATCCTGTAATACTATGTATTTCGGATTTATCTGAAAATATCTTGATTTTTCAATAATAAACGAGCAGGGGAATAGGCATGTCTGGTGTGGTAAGCTGGATTTTATTGATTATTGACCCCCGCCTGCTACTTACGTGACAAGGGGAAATTAAGTACCGCAAATTCTCCGCGATATTTTTTGCGGCTTCGTTCCTGCAGAGCAAGATAAATTCCTGCCTTAGCGGACGAGATTTCATCGGTGAAATATGATAAATTTGTACTTGCTGTTGTTTGTGGTGCAAGTACAATGTAAAAAATAAAAAGAAATCAATGCTACCGGAGGCCAGTATTCAAATTATTATTGATAATTTACTATTGATTATTTTCTGGATTCCTGTTTTCACAGGAATGACAAGGCAAATAGCATTTCTACCGAAGGCCAGCATGAGCATCGTACTATCGCGCAGACGTGAAGCGGCGGAGTTAATAAAACTAGAGCGAACCGAAGGTAGAAATGCAGTTAGCATGTCCGGGCAACCACACGGGATTGCCCATACGAGGGAATGACGAGATATATAGCATTTCTACTGAAGGCCAGCATGAACATCATACAATCACACAGCGGTGGAGTGATTAAAATTAGTGTGAACCGGAGGCAGCACAAACCTTTCAAATGATTATGGATTAATGGTTATTTATATATTTTTTAGCCCTTACTTACGGTCGGGCCTCTGTGAGGGACTACGAGAAATTGAGTACGGCGAATTCCTTATGGTATTTTTTGGCTGCCTCGTCATATGCCTTTGCGGCCTGGATTTCGTTGTCAAACTGGCCGATGTGTTTGCGTTTGTTGTTGTGGCATATCTGGACCTGCCATTTCTTATCTCGTTTGGACCAGTAAACGCCCTTGTATTTCGATGGTGAATTCTTTGTTTTGTAGCTCGCCCTGTTGACGTTGTTCTGGGCTATTGTTGCGGTACGGAGGTTGGCCTTTCTGTTGTCCAGGCCGTTATGGTTTATATGGTCGACGAGGAGGTGTCTGGGTGCATTGATAATCACGCGGTGCATTTTGGTATGGATTCGCTTTCCATCTTTAAAAGCGGTTCGGACGGCGTAGCAGGTGTTTCTGCCGATGTTAGTATGCCATTTATGCTTGTTCAATCGTTCATAATCTTCCGGGTCCACGATGGCGTATTTGCCGCGTGTAAGTGGTATCCGGCGGAACGGGTAGCCGTAACGAATGCGACGGTATAACAATACCAGGGCTACAAAAGGCCTTGCAAGCCAGTCCGGAATCGTGATGGAAAAGTTTAACTGAATTTTCTCGCTCCGCAGAGAGAATTTAGCCCTTCGACTCCGCTTATCCTTCGTCTCCGCTCAGGATGAAGAGTAGAATTTTCTTACTGTCTTATGACCTGTGCTCTTAAGCACCGGAGGAATTATGTGTCCTCCTATAATTAGAGCTACCTGCACGTTTGATACGAAATAGGGGGAGTTTTTTAAAGG
>CAZZAX010000288.1:0-5201 GCA_964653075.1 uncultured Pirellulales bacterium | reverse complement strand
GGTCAAGGTCGAGTTCGGCGAGAGACAGATGGACGCGATTGTTTCGTTTTCTAGGGATCGCGAAGGAAACCTTTGCGCACAGTGGATCAGCTTCTGGGGACTCACCGAGCTTAAGGATGTCAGGTTCGAGGATAATAAGCTCAGCTTCATTCAGATCGTCCAATTCGGTGACAATGAATTCAGTTCGAACTTCGTGGGAACAGTCAAAGATGGGACACTTTCAGGAATTCTGTCCAACGATAGAGGTGACTCCAAGGTCGAGGGTACGCGTGCCCGGCGAATACCCCTGGCTGTTGGAAACTGGGAGATGAAGTTCCAAGTAGGCGAGCGTAAGATAACCACAGTACTTGTAGTCAGGGAAACACAGGAAGGCAAGTTGGTAGCCGAATGGCAGAGCGAATGGGGCGAACACGAGATCACGGATTTCCAGTACGAGCGGGGTAGGCTGACCTTCAAGAGAAAAAGTAAGTTTCAGGACCGCCAGTTGAATTCTACGTTTGAAGGAACCATTCAGTGGCAAACAGGTACACTTTCCGGCGTGATCAAATCTGAATTGGGCGAGGTCGCAGCTCAGGGTGAAAGGATCAATTCCGAACTGATAGGCAACTGGAATCTAGACGTTGCATCTGATCGGGGAGACTATAAGCAGAGATTGAAAATCAACCGTGACATGACTGGCACGTATGGAACAATCCCCATTGAAAAGGTCAATGTCTCAGATGGCATGGTCAACTTCCTGGCTACCATGCAATTTGGTGATCGAGAATTCGAAATGGCGTTCAAAGGAAAACTGGCCGGGTCAAAGTTGACGGGAGAGCTCAAGACTTCGAGAGGTACACAAAAGGTGGTCGGAGAGAAAACGGTACGCCCATTCTAGAATGGGCCCCACTGAGTCCCCGAACTATTACCAAATGACCAGCCCTCGCCGGTCGGTGTTGTCGCCTGCAGGACCAGCTAGCTTTTGGGAAATTATATGGACTTATCTTTTGATGGCAGCTCTTACAAAATGAGTGATAGATATAACAAAACAATTCTATCTCCTTTGTATCCGAACGGATAGAGATCATGAAGAAAACATATTCTGATGTTTAATACAGACTATAACCAAACTTTAAGAAAAGGGATTTTGATGCCATGGGAATGAAGAAAAAATTGCAGAAGATTGGGCCTATGACTACCCTTGGACTTTATCTCCTTGTTGCAGGTGTTTACCTAAAAACCTCAATGTTGATAGGTGCAGAAGTGCCCTCTCCATCCGGTCGAATAGTGCTGAACTTCAATCGTCACTGGAAGTTTGCCAAGGGTGATATAAAGGGAGCTGAGAGACCGGATTTCGATGACTCGTTGTTGAAGGTAGTTCGTTTACCGCATGATTGGGCTATAGCCGGTCCGTTCAATCCCAAGGAGAACGGCTATGCCGGAAAACTACCCTGGAAAGGGGTGGGCTGGTACAGAAAGACGTTCACACTCAATAGTCTATATAGCGGCCAGCGAATTTACTTTGATTTCGATGGAGTGATGGCCTTCCCCAAGGTCTATATAAACGGTAAATTGGCGGACCAATGGGACTACGGCTACATGTCATTCCGCATCGATGCCACAGAATATGTGAATTTCAGCGGCACCAATGTGATTGCGGTTTACGTTGATACGCGTCAACATGGTACCCGCTGGTACCCGGGCGCAGGGATATATCGCAAAGTAACGATGACTGTCTGTGAACAAGTGCACATATCACACTGGGGTACATTTGTCACCACCCCGGAAATTAGCGATTCCTCGGCGACGGTCCGGGTGCACACAAATATTAAGAACCATTTCTATACCGGATCTGAAATTTGCGTTGAGGTCATGCTTTACGACCCGGATGGCCGAACAATAGCTACAATCAGACAGAACAACACTGTGCCGGCTCATGGCTCATGTGAGCTACACCAGTCATTCGTAATTGCCAATCCTCAACGATGGGACATTACCAGCCCGAAGTTATACACGGTTAGGACAGTTGTCAGTATTGGTGACAAAGTCGTCGATTCGGAAATCACTCCCTTCGGTATCCTTACATTCCGGTTTACTTCCAACGACGGATTTTACCTCAACGGCCGGGGGATTCGGCTCTATGGTGTGAATCTGCACCACGACCATGGGCCTCTCGGAGCTGCTTTTTATACCCGTGCTATGGAACGTCAATTGGAAATCATGCGCGACATGGGTGTCAATGCCATTCGTACAAGTCACAATCCTCCGGCACCGGAACTGCTTGATTTGTGTGACCGGATGGGCTTTGTCGTCTGGGACGAGTGTTTTGACAAATGGGATGATAAAGCCGACCGCATCAGAGGTGAGCCGCCATTGGAGGAATATGGTGAAAAACAGATTCGAAATCTGGTGTTGCGCGACCGAAATCACCCCTGTGTCGTCATCTGGTCTATCGGCAACGAGATTGGCAACCAACCTTATGACAGGGAAGGCAAATCGCCCGAGCGGGTGAAATATATGAGTGATTTCGTACGAAAATACGATCCGACGCGTCCCGTGGGAATCTCCTGTCATATCCCCGGCACAGTTGACCAGCCCATCCTTGATTCGCTGGATCTTGCCGGCTGGAATTACGCTCGAAGGTACAGCCGTTACAGGCAGCGTTATCCCGACAAACCCATTATTTACAGCGAGTCAGCTTCGACGTTGAGCACACGTGGTTTCTACGAACCGACACTTCCAAATGAAAAAACTCAGTTTTCGAAACAGTTGCAGGTATGCTCCTATGATCTAAATTCCGCGGTTTGGTCTGACAAACCAGATGTGGAGTTCCAGCTAATGGAGGGCGACGGTTTTGTCGCCGGGGAATTCGTATGGACGGGATTTGACTATCTTGGTGAGCCGACGCCGTTTTCACAGGAAGCGCGGAGTTCGTACTTCGGCATCGTAGATTTGTGTGGCATTCCAAAAGATCGATTTTACCTGTATCGCAGTTACTGGCGACCCGATACAACGACCGTGCATATCCTGCCCCACTGGAATTGGCCAGATTACGTCGGCAAGAAAGTTCCGGTGTTTGTCTATACCAACGGCGATTCTGCAGAACTACTGCTGAATGGTAGATCCCTCGGCAAACGGGTAAAGGGCCGGCTACCTGAAAAGCCGGCTAACTTCGCCCTTGCCAAAGCAACGTCTGCCAGTTCATTGGAGATGGACAAAGGTAATATTGTGGCCAATGCCAACGACGGCGATAATTCCACACGCTGGTGCGCCGGCTCTGTAGGTCCCCGTCAATGGTGGCAGGTTGACCTTGGGGAGGTTATGCCTGTCGGTTATTTGGCGATCGAATTCGAAAGAGAAGCAAAAAATTATGGTTATGATATCAAGGCCTCAACCGATAAGTCAAATTGGAAGACTCTTGTGACAAAGAATACAAGCAGAACTCCCAGGTGGGGTGGACCAAGACATGTATTTCATGACGTGGACGGGCTGGCAAGATTCTTACGCATCGAGTTCACCGCTATGCGAGAAGGCACATGGGCCAGCATTCGTGAGTTCGGCGCCTACCCGGAGAAAGTAGAATCAACATACTACGATGTGACCTATAAGTATCGACTGCGATGGAACGACGTGATCTATGAGCCAGGCGAACTCAAGGCAATTGCCTATAAGGACGGCGACAAGATTGGTCAGGCGACCATGCGCACGGCGGGTGAACCTGCTATTGTTCGCTTAACACCCGATCGAAAGGAACTCTCTACTACCGGAGAAGACCTTTGCTATATCCTCGTTGAAGCTCATGACAAGAAAAACACGTTCTGCCCTTTGGCAAATAATCTTATACACTTCGGGATTGATGGTCCAGCAGAGATTATCGCAGTCGGCAATGGGAATCCCCTTTCGTTGGAACCTTTCCAGGCGGATTATCGAAAGCTGTTCTATGGTAAAGCGATTTTGGTCGTGCGAACAAGAGAGGGGCGAGGTGGTCAAATACGAGTGAGTGCCAAGAGCGTTGGCTTGCGTGGAACGGATATTGTGATCCAGTCTTCGAAATAGGCCTACTTGACTATTTCTAAGTATAGCGGCGCCACCATTGAAAAACTCTCTCAGAGTAGATATTATTTCCGCCTGAATAACAGAAGAATTTGCATGAGAACGTGGCTTATACTGATTGATTCGGTATAGATCCCAGTCATTTTTCGGCAATAAGCAAAACCTGTTGAGCAAAAGTTTTCTGGATTTGACCACATTAAATAAGATTTACAAGTAGAGCAAAAGGCTTCATAGCGGCCACCAGGACTTTTTCGACTAATCTATTTTGGAATATCCTAATTGAAGCCGTTTCTCTCCCGCGTATACGACAACTTGCCGAATTCTTTGGACAGCGGTTTTTCAAAGAATATATAATCCGCAAAATCCAGCAAATCTTCGTTGTTAGGGACATGTCCGACAGGTCGAAAACGGATACTAATCTGGTCACCGGCCTCAAGGTAATCATAAACCTTTTTGGCTGCAAGGTATGTCAGTTGAGAATCCTGTGGATTGGTCCACGAATCTTTCGTTCCTTCGTTGCATAACAATGCACGTGGGGCAGCCGGTGCCAAAAGAAGATGTTGATCGACCGGCAGACGTTCTACATTGCCAACAAACTGTTTAAAATCCGGTCTGAACCACTGAGGTGCGTAACCTACAATGTTGTGCAGTTGTTCGCTTTTTCCATAAATGAAGCGATATGGAGCTGCACCTGCACATCCTGAGTGGCTCGGAACTGTCAGTGCAATCCGCACATCAAAAGCACCGGTGACCAAAGCCGCCTTACCGTAGCGAGAGTGGCCGGTAACGACAATTTTCTTCGGATCAATTTTTTCCATAGTCTCAATCGCATCAATCACACGGTGGAAACCCCATGCCCAGGCCATTAATCCGCCACAGTCAGTCTTATCTGGAAAAAGATGATACACTCCGGCGGCCCTGGCTTGTCCCTTGCGGTCTATGGCGAGTTCCTGCATTGAGAACTCTCCGACAGCATAACCTCGTTTTATGAATGGGCTTAAAAATCGATTTACTCGTGTTGGTCGGGCAGTATTGCTGAATCGTCCAAAAACACTCTTAATGACTACGGGCACCTGCCCCGTCACATTCTGGGTCAGGGTGAGACGCATATGCATAATTAGTTTCTGTTGCGGAAAGCGCTAAAAACGATAAAAAATTAACCGTCCGAT
>CAZZAX010000287.1:0-5316 GCA_964653075.1 uncultured Pirellulales bacterium | reverse complement strand
GGGCTCGAAGATTCCATCGAAAAAATTACCCATTCTATTTGTACACTGGAGTTCGAGAACCACCGCCCTCTGTATGACTGGTTCCTTGACGAGCTCGGGGCCTATCACCCGCAGCAGATAGAATTTGCCCGCCTAAATCTGACATATACCGTAATGAGCAAGCGAAAGCTGCTGCAGCTCGTCCAGGATAACCACGTCAGCGGCTGGGACGACCCGCGAATGCCGACCATCTCCGGCCTGAGAAGGCGGGGCTGCTCACCGCAGGCAATTCGGGAATTCTGCAGACGCATCGGAGTCAACAAATTCAACAGCACAGTCGATATTGCACTGCTGGAACATTGCCTGCGGGAAGATTTAAACAAGACCTCGCCTCGCGTGATGGCCGTGCTCAAGCCCCTCAAAGTGGTCATTGATAATTATCCGCAGGATCACATCGAAGAGCTTGACGCCGTTAACAATCCCGAAGATCCGAACGCCGGTACGCGAAAAGTCCCGTTCTCACGTGAGCTGTATATTGAGCAGGATGATTTTATGGCCGAGCCTGTGAAGAAATTTTACCGCTTGGCGCCCGGCCGGGAGGTACGTCTGCGATATGCGTATTTCATCACCTGCACGGATGTAATTAAGGATAAGAACGGCCAAATCATCGAGCTGCACTGCACTTATGACCCCGCCACACGCGGAGGGGATGCTCCCGATGGGCGAAAAGTCAAGTCAACGCTGCACTGGGTTTCAGCCGGCCACGCGCTCGAAGCACGGGTGCGATTGTATGACCATTTGTTCACGAAGGAAAATCCCGACCAGACAGCCGAAGGTGAGAATTTCAAATCAAACCTGAATCCGGACTCGTGCAAGGTCCTCAATTCCTGCCGGGTTGAACCCTCTCTGGAAGGTGCTGCGCCACTCAGCCGATATCAGTTCGAGAGATTGGGCTATTTCTGTGTTGATCCGGATAGCTCCGATGGCGAACTTATATTTAATCGAACGGTAAGCTTGCGCGACACGTGGGCAAAAATACAAAAAAAACAGCAGAAAAAGTAAATTTTACCTTATTGAATATTTTTCATTCTCACACCTCAGCCTTGTTAATTGTTCCCGTTGATAGACCGTAACTTTTCCAATCAGTTCCATGTATTATATATCCATCATATTATAGATGTCGATGCGGAGGCGCACCGGGTGATGTCATCCCGTGGGCTCTGTCGTTTCGTCTGCAACATCTTCAACAGTAATAGTTATCTTACACTTTTCCAATTCAGCCAGGCGCTCCGAGAAGCGCGCGACCTCCGGCTTCTGCGTACTGTAGATGGTCTGCATCTCTTCGGGAGTGAGCACTTCGGAAAGCCCGTCGATGTTCAACACGCCTACAGTCTCTTGCTTACCAGCGATGGTCACTGTCAACGGGAACGAAACAATCCAGCGAAGATTCTCATCAATCTGCCGCATTTGCGATTGGGTCAACTGGAACTTGCGGTCACCCAGCCCAGGGTTTCCCTCCAGGTAAATCCATTCCCATTCCTCTGTCGCCGATGTCCGGCGCGTTCCGATGGGTTCCTGTCGCGTGAACACCCGGCCAGTGACGCCTTGATTCGGGCGGAACGTCATGCCTCTCTCATCTTCGTTCCTCATGCCGGTGTGAAGATCCGGCGGGATGAACAGGGCACACACCTCGCCCTCACCGACGTCCCCTGTGTCGGGCAGGAAAACGTTCACTCGGACCCTATCCGGGTCCATCTGGCTCGGAGGAGATTTGCGTTTTCTGAGCAAAGCAGAGTATCTCGTCTGCGCCCGGTCCCGAATCGCCCGCACCTGCAGAGCCAGTTCTTGGGGCATAATCTGGCCTATGCGTGCCTTCACCGTCACTCGTAACCAATTTTCGGTGGAGCCCTCTTTGGCCTGCCGGGATAGCTTCGGCTCACTAGGGACTTTACTCATCCGGCTAATACACCACATTCCAAATAAAAGGGGCGCTAAGGCGATACTAGCCAAAACGCCTCCAAGAACGTACTCTTCTTCCCGTATCAACGCCAGGCTGACCACGATTGCGATAACGAGAGCGAGGAACGAGATCACAATAAACCCGACTTGCTCCCGTGGAGCGTTTCCTATACCGTCCCTCACAACACGGCCAGCTTCCTGAAGCGACCTCAAGGGATTCAAGTTAGCCCAAAAGCCGCCTTTTGATGAATTTCCTTCAGAACCATTCTGATTACGGTTAGATTCTCTTTTGGCCATTGCTTACCTCCCATCACTTTATGTCGGCGGGGCCGAACGCATCCGGCAACAGTTGGGACAGTTGCTTGCGAAGCACATCGGGTCCGTCGCAGACGCAAATGATCAACGCATTTGGTCCGAACTCGTTTATGACTTGGCGACACGCTCCGCACGGAGCAGCCGGCTTTGAAGTCGGCGTATAGATGACAACCGCTTTGATGTGTTGTTTTGTCCTTGCTACCATCTGAAAGACCGCATTGCGCTCGGCGCAGATGGTCAGTCCATAGGATGCGTTCTCGACATTGCATCCGGTGAAGATGTCGTCCGTTTCGGTCAGGACTGCTGCCCCGACTGAGAATCCACTGTATGGACAGTAGGCATGTTGGCTAGCATCCTTGGCTTTGGTCATCAGGTTTCTCAAGATCGTTTCTTTGACATCCGCCACAAGGCCTCTCCTTTCTACCGTGATATATTAGTATCTGTGAGGTACTCCATGTTGTCAAGGCTAAATCCTTACATTTTTAACCGGAATTTTCCATTTAACTTCATAACGGGTGCTCCTGCACGCCGCACGACCAAAAAAACCACAATAGGACCTTCAATTCTCAACACGTCCGGCCACCAACATGGCCCCTACACCTGCTAGAAAGCCATTTTAGCCGAAGAGTTCTTTGAATTTATCCTCTATGCTGGGACTTTCGCAAAGCGTCTGCCCGATCAGGACAGCTCTAACGCCCATGGACTTTAGTTTTTCTACGTCGGCTCGTGTCTTTATCCCGCTTTCAGCGACAAGCTCGTTTTTATCCTCGACAAGTTCCGCTAATCGGCTGGTTGTGTTCAAATCGACCTGCATCGTTGTCAAATTGCGGTTGTTGATTCCGAGAACGCTGTATCCTTTCTCAGGAAAACCAATCATGCTTCTCACTGCCATTAACGTATCGGCACGGTGGACTTCGAGAAGAACCGTTAAAGTAAGCTCGGCTGCCGCTATCATCATGTCCATCAGCTCGCCGGGCTTAAGAGCTTCTGCTATTAGCAGTATCGCATCGGCGCCGGCGGCGCGGGATTCATATACCTGCCAGGGGTCGATGATAAAATCCTTCCGCAGAACAGGCAAATCAACCGCCCGGTGTATCTGGTTTACATATTCAAGACGACCCTGAAAATAATTTTCGTCCGTAAGAACGCTGATTGCATCGGCGCCGCATTTCTCGTAGGTTTGCGTAATCGCCACCGGCTCGAAATCCTCGCTTATGACCCCCGCCGATGGTGAGGCCTTTTTGACCTCTGCGATAACATTTATGCCCCGCCGGTTGGGTTTGGTGACGGCCTTGTAAAAGTTCCGGCACCTGGCCAAAGAGCGAATCTGCTCCTTGAGTTGCTCAAGACTTGTCTTTTCTTTTCGGCGGCGCACCTCAAGTCTTTTGTCGGCGATTATTTTGTCTAATATGTTTGCCAATGTACTTATCCCGCGACCCTGACATAGCCCATACGAAGCTCATTAAGTGTATTGGCCAGAACCGTTTCTTCCTCTTTAGTTAAATTGCCTTTGGTTTTTTTCTGGATGGTTTCGAGTATATCGATATTGTATTTTGCCATCTCCAGGTCAGGCTCTTTTTGTTCCTGCCCCTTCACCTGCAGCAGGCCCAATGCGAACAATGCCTGCGTGGTGAGCATGCTGACCAGGGCGGCAAAATTACCTTCCGGTAAAGGGCCGCGGGCCTGCTTTTCTTCCTGCTTCTTTTCCTTCTCGGCCTTTTCCTGTGCGGCTAATATCTCCTTCTCTTTCTGCGCCTCGGCTTTCCAGTCCTCATCGACTATGATTTTTTTCTCTTCTTTCTTTTCTTCTTTGGCCATAGCTTAATCCCTCTGAATATTCTGTTATCTTCGATATTTTTTCATGCTTCTATCGACATCGCGTTTCTGGTCGCGTTCGGTAATTGTTTTTCTTTTGTCGTATTGCCTTTTACCTCTTGCTAAGGCTAATTCTATTTTTGCCAGCCCCCTGTCGTTAAAGTAGATTCGAAGGGGAACAAAGGTAAAACCTCGCTGTTCGAGCTTTGTTCTTATTTTGTGAATTTCTGATTTATGCAGCAATAGTTTTCTTTTTCTCGTCGGGTCATGCTGATTGGCCCCCGCCTGCTGGTACTGCGCAATTGTTGCGCCGACGAGCCAGCATTGCCCGCTGTCGATTCGCGCGTACGAACCATTCAGGTCGGCGGTTCCGGTCCGCAGTGACTTGACCTCAGTACCGAGCAGTCCAAGGCCGGCCTCGAACTTCTCGACAAGCTCGAAGTTTCTGTAAGCCTTTTTATTAACTGCCACCGGGCCTGCTTTATGCTTGTCCTTTCGTGATTTAGCTGCCATTCGAACTATGATAGCGAAAGGAAGGAATTTTTGCAAGAACCGCTCTGTATGCACTCCCGGGCGCATGCCAATAAAAAAACGGCCTTATGCGATTGTGCATAAGGCCGCTTGTAAACAACCGAAGCTGGAATAATCTGTGCTCTACAGGCTATCATCCAATATGGTGTTCTGTCAACGACCGTATTAAGACGCCGTCTTAGAAATCACGCACAACTACTCCGTCTTTGCCTACCATGTACTTCTCTGAGTTGCTGACCTTAAGGTTATAAACCTTGCCGACGAAAGGCATTGTCCTGGTTACAACGCTCTTGATTGCAACTGTGCCGTTTAATGACTTAAGGTTCATGCCGCTTTCCAGGTTCTGGGCTGCAACCCATTTGCCTGAATCAAGCATGAAGCAGTGTGCATCCACGACGCTGATGCTGTTGCCGTTTTCGAGCGTTATGTCGCGGCATACGAAGGAACCCTGGTGCTCTTCGAGTTTCTCCAGGCTTGCTGCTGCAAGACAGTTGGCTTTGCCGATTGTCTGGCCTGCTACGGCTTCCGAGATTTTCACCGTTGCGCCATCTACCCATACCGGTGTATCAGCAAGGAAGCAACCTCTGCCCTTTGGTGGTGGAGCTGCTCCACCTTCAGCATCGTTTACGAGGTATGAATCCAGTCTGTCCTGTGGCTCACTGGCGTTAGGTAGCGGGTATGAGCCGATCCGGACGTCTAACCCGGGGGCCCAGAAGG
>CAZZAX010000286.1:0-5338 GCA_964653075.1 uncultured Pirellulales bacterium | reverse complement strand
GTCCGCTTGAAGACTGGACAAAGGGGGCGTGCACCTTCAACGGTGAAAACCAGTACGCAGTCTGCTCAAACAACAAACTGAATAAAATCCTTACCATACCGATCAGGTTCAGATGGGACAAGAATGGACAGAAAGAGGACAGGAAGGTCACAGGCAAAGATTTCAAGAGTCCCCAGGTCTGGGATTCCAATTTCTGCATCGAAGCATATTTCAAGACAGAATCGAAAGACTGTGTCCTGGTGCAGAAAATGGCCGAATCTGGTTATGAATTGATCATTGACGGATCGGGCAGACTTCTGTTTACAGTAAAAGCATCTGGTGTTTCATCCGAGCTTAAAAGCAGAAAAAATATCAATGACGGGAAGTGGCATCACGTGATAGCTGAAGCTGACCGCTCAGCTAAAGAGCTCACTATTTATATTGACGGGAAGAGAGATTCTTCAGGATCCGGAATCGGGAACACCTCCATAAACAATGACAGTGATCTGTTTATCTGCGGAACTCCGAATGGTAAGTACTTAAAAGGAACTGTTGAATTTATGCGGATATCGCTCGGAACTCTTAAAGACGCGAAGACTGATATCGATGAGCTGTATACGTGGCAGTTTGACGGACCGTTCCTGCGCGATTTCACAGGAAAAAAGCCGAAAGGGAAGAGAGACGCAGGAGCGCTTGAATTGATCAACTGACTAATTTAAAGAGTTTGGAGTTCAGAGTTTACTCCTGTCAAAGAAGCGATTCAAAACTACTATCGAAGAAGTCAGGAACCCGGGACACGGTCTACTTTCTTATGCTTTAGGGACTGACCGTTAAGCATTTTCCCGAAAATAATACTTGTAGTTATCTGAAATCCACCTATAGTGTCTGATGTCAAATAGATAGAATACGACCATTGTGAGGTTCCGGACTGCCCTTTCTTGTGAATGGCCATCCCATTTCCATTGGCTTTTGACGTAAGGATGCGGGCTTCCAAAGTCAACGAAGAAAGGACAATGTACTTATGGGAACTCGATTATACATCGGCAATCTTTCTTATGATGCCACGGAAAACGACCTACGAGCTTTCTTTGAGCAAGCAGGGAGCGTGGCAGGGTGCGATGTCATGATCGACAGGCATACGGGTCGATCAAAGGGGTTTGCCTTTGTTGAAATGGCTTCACAGGAAGACGCCGAGAAAACCATCGAAACGTATGACGGCAAGGATTTCCAGGGACGACCCTTAACCGTAAATGAGGCCCGGCCCCGTGCCGAGCGACCACCGCAAAATTTCGGGGGTGTTTTTGATCATCGTGGTGGCGGTGTCGCCGGAAAACGTCACCCCGGTAAGGGGAGCCGGCGTGGATTGCATAATGAAAAACGGAGACGTAAGGAGATTTTCTAATTAGGACAGCGGCAAAACGGTTGCCATGATGCTGTTGGATCATGGAGGCCTCGGAGGCCGGATGGGGGGAAGCTGTTGCTTTTCATATACCTGACCACTCTTTCCATGCAAGTCGGGTTTCGCTCCCAATTGCAGGGGTTTGCGTCTGGTGGTATAATAACTCTTGTGAAACTACAGTGCTGTCGAAAGCCGTTTTTGCCGAACTCCTGTAAAAATATAAAAAAACTGTCTGGATGTGGGAGGATCTCTTGTGAGCAAAAACACCAATATGAAATTAAACGAACTGGAACGACAAATCGGGCTCACAAAAGCCATTAAACGGTATAAGCGGAACATTTCTCAGAATTCCGACGAGGATAATGCCTTTGAACGATTGGCGGTTATCTACAGAAGCCGAAATCAGATAGAGGAAGAGGTTCGCGTGTCGAAGAAGGCTATTGCTTTTTATGAACACGCTGTCTTTGCTGAACATCTCGAGAGCAAACTACCGATGTTGAATCAATTCACCAAGAGATTAAAAGCCGCCCAATCACTTCTGTCTTCACAACGTAATGGATAGGGCAAGCTTCAACGCCGGACTCAATATCAGACATTGACACTGCTAATAAGCGTTGCCAGAGAATTCTCTGTATGTGACTGTTATCCGAAGGTGTAACTTAAAAAAATGCTGGCTTAATAACAAGTCTTTGCTTTCGTGAACGATTAGCGTTTATAGACCCTGGGGCTTTACCGTACTGCGACGGTTAAGGAGTGCCCGTTGGCTGATAAGACGTGATGAGGATGCCTCAAAGAAAAATTTTTTGGAAATCCGAATTGTAGTATTTGGCTTTGAGTTCTTTATAGGTGTCCGTTACCACCTCTATACCCGGATGAGACACGAAAGGTAGAAAATTGCAAAGAAATACCGTTCCGAGGGTGAGGACTTTTCAGATAATCTCCAAAAGCTCCAAATCCAAGGTCAATTCTCTACCTGCAAGAGGGTGGTTGCCGTCCAGAGTGATGGTTTGTTCTGAAACATCAACCACTCTAACCACCATGGGTTGGCCTTCTCGTTGTGTGACTTCGAACTCTTGCCCCACTTTTGGTTCAACGTCTTTGGGGAACTTATCCCGGCCAACCTCTCCGACCAGTTCTGCTCGTCGCTGGCCGTAAAGGTTCCAATATGCAGGTTGTCTTTCTGCTCCTGCACGACTCGAACCTCGGTTTTTTGCTTATTAGATATAATTTGCTTGGCCTTTTCTACCTGTTTACTATCTTCGGCTACGGCAACGGCCCAGAGACAAGCGACTGCGGAAACTAACAAAATTGTCAAATACAAATGATAGGAATGACCTTTTTTAAGCGTTTTCGATAAAAATCTGAGTAAAAAAGGGCCTATACCTGATCAGTATAGGCCCCGAACTAATACACACCTAATGTCTTTCCCACTAAAGTTAAGTGGGAATCTAATTAGCCTCACATCAATTTCACAAATCAGAAGTTACTTATTCTGCTTCAAAGACAGAAACAAGGTCCAGCAAGAACGGAACTTCAGAGCCGGCACACAAGAACTCGATCTTTACATCGGTGTGCAGGACTTCTGAGGTACAGCTATACTCAGCCCAATCTGTCGTTAAATCAAAAGTTATTGCACCCCAGGCATCGACAGAGTTATCGGATGCTTTCATCTGTACGGTCAGGGGACGTGGTTCTTCCGCTTTGGCCCAGAAACTTGCAGTATAGTTTTTAGTAAGATCGGCCGGGAAGGATATATTCACTAAAATGAAATGCCAGTTCTCAACTCCTACCGGTTCAATCTTAAGGCTTCTTGCGCCATCAGCGGCGTCCGTATCGACGATTGTTGCGTTACTGCCCGCGCCCTCTGCTGGATTCCAGGTACACCATTGCACCCAGTCCGGATCGTCAAGGACAGGCTCATCCTCTTCAAAACTCGGATTCTGCATTAAGTTCTCAACTTCAGCTCTAAAACCGGCAAGGTAAAGAAGCTCGCCCTCAGACAAAGCACGATCGTATATAGCGACCTCATCGATTGCACCAATCCAGTCGCTTCTCCATCCATCCGAGCCGATAAGCAAGGAGGAAGGGCCGCCGGTAATGCCGGACATGGGGGCTGAATCGGTTTCCACACCGTCTAAATAGCATCGCATGGTCTCACCATCATACGCTCCAGCAACATGGTACCATTCTCCCACCGCAAGTTCCTGATTGACGTAAACCCATACTCTGTTATCCGTTCCATTAAACTGAAATCCCATGATAGTAGGCTTATCGGTGTTCCAGCCGTATCTGAGCTGCCAGCTCCATCCTCTAACTGAATCCGCCTTACTTAAGGGTGCCGTCTCTACACTGCCATCGGTGCCTGGTTTTATCCAGATTGACATTGAAATAGGACCAGTGATGTCCAGGCGCGGATCGAAACCGCAATCCACATAGGACTCGCCGTCGAATTCCATCGCCATGCCGAAGCCTGCCGGCCCATCTACAAAGGTCGGGGCGCCGACTATAGTACCATGGAGCTCGTTGCCGGAACTATCATCCGTGTTGTTTTCCAGTGCGTAATACGCGACCAAACCATCGGTGCCGGGATCAACCGGCTCCGGAATGATTGCCAACACGGCCGTACCCCACTGAGAGGCGTCATTCCAGCCTTCTATGGCGGAAAATGAGAGAAGCTTATTTTCACGCGAATCACCGCCGTCGTCGTCGTCATTGTAGTAACAGTCAATGCCGACCAGGTCACCGGCCTGGGGTACTACACCCCATATCGACAGCCAGGGCATCTTTACCTCGATACGCCAGCCGGTGTCGGTGTCCACCTGAGCGTGTTCAATACCTTCGGTATATCCATCAATGTTGGTTCCCTGTATGTCGTCCGTTGTCCACCCAAACGTATACTGGTGGTCGTCTCCGGACAGCGGGGTGTTTACCTTGGTGTTACCACCGTCGAAATATATCTCCACGCTGTCGTCCTGCCAGGAACCGTCCGAATCATTTTGCAGACTGTCGTCGGTCATGTCCACAATCACATAGAGGTTCTCGGAATCATACAACACCTGCCAGATGCCGGAGGCATTGGCCGGATCTTCCAGAGGAACGAAATTCTGCGTTGATGCGACCGCCCAGATTCCATCGACCTCTCCGTCAATCACAGGGGGCTGCATGGCAAAACCGATTTCCATATCGATCCGTTCGACACCTTTCACGACAGCCAGAACTTCGAGTCCCGTTAGTGCCCTGTTGTACATACGCACTTCACTCATCAATCCGCTCCAATTCTCTCCTTCACTTGCCTCGTTGTCACCGCCAAAGAAAAGTGGTTGAGGAAAGTCCAGGGGTTGTGTGAACGTCCCTGAGCTGGCTTCAATGCCGTTGCGATAATAGGTCAACTGATCTGCGGTTTTCACTACAGCATGGTGGAGCCAGACATCCGCGGGAATGTCGTCATAGTCCAGGTTGTCGTCGCCGTTGCCGTTCATGTGCCACTCGAATTTAGTCGGAGTGAACTTAATGAACTGACGCGGCACAAAATCGACTGCATTCTCGTCCTTCCGATTACCGAAAATAATATCATTGTTCGCCGTGTTCTCAGCGTTTTGTTTCGCCCAAAATGACCATGTAAAGTCGTTGGTCAGTGTCATTTGAGGAATTTCTCCGGCGCGAACAAAAGCACTTTCGGCCGTGCCGTTAAAACTAATGACGGTGCCACGTTCCGGGTCGTCCACCCAAACCGAGTTACTATCGCTCATTCCGCCAGTGTCAGCGTTGTAGACGGTCCCATCAATGCCATTGCCTGAGCTGTCATTCGCATTTCCATCCAGGGGATAGTACGCAACCAAGCCGTCAGTACTGGGATCAACCGGTATAACAGGCAGCATATACTTGACTGCATTGAGGAACATCGCCTTGCCCGCATCGTTCAGATTGAGCACGTCAACCGGCGTGATATTACCGTTGGCA
>CAZZAX010000285.1:0-5349 GCA_964653075.1 uncultured Pirellulales bacterium | reverse complement strand
GCTTTATGTTGCCGATTGAGGCACCGATCAACTGGCTGAACAGCTCTATCAAGGCAATGTCCCCTGGCTCAAAACCATTGCCATCCATCTTATCCGCCAAATTGAGCACACCAACCACTCTTTCCTGACAAATAAGAGGAACGACAGCACAGTTGTTGGTCTGGTAATTCTCAGCGAAGGCCCGCTGCGATTTTTTAATTATGGGTTTTTTATGGGTGTCTATATCCGGCACCAATATCAGCTCTTTACTTCTGACCGCCATAACCATCAGGGGGGTCGGTGTCTTATTCAACGAGACTATTTTGTTAATGAGAAACGGATGATTGTGCTTATGCAGGTGAAGGATATTATTGGTCTCATCGAGGATATACAGCGAAGCAAATCTTACGCGAACTAATTTCGGAATGCTCGTAATGCAAACGTCGGCAACCCTGTCAATGTCAAGGCAGTTTATCCTCCGAGCCAGAGGAGTTACCTGCTCAAGCAACGAAATACTGATATCACGTTTTTCAGGAGTATCTTCAGAGTTTTTATTGGTCCGATGCATAGTTTAAAAAATAACCCTGCCTTAGCATATTCATTTCATGCAATTTCGTACAACACCTCGTGCTCACAGTCCTTTGTATCGGATATTTTCGCAAAGGTATTTGGGAAAAAGCGTTAGCAAAATGAGGAAATTAACCCAATTTTTATTCTCACCCCGCAAACCTCAGGAGCAGCCCAGAGCAAAGACAATCAGGAATTTCATAACAGAAAAAAGATTTCAATCATAACCTTGTGTCTGTGGAGGCCCTGTGCAGGGATTACACAGAAAAAACCCAAAAAAATAACCAATTTTTAAAAAAACTCAAAAAAAAGTTGACATCCGATAAAAAGCATTTTACATTTTACAAAATGTAAAATATATTTTCTTCATTATTTGGCGTAACTTTTTTGTGTATTGACATGAGTTATGCCAATCGCAGTAAGAAATTGCCGAAGGAATTAACAATTATATTAAACGTGAGCCGGATTTCTTCATTCGCAGGAACTGAAAGAACAGCAATGATTGGCCTTTATAGTAAAGCCTGAATTTAGCGGTTGAGCACAGTCAGACAAGTTTTGCCGTGGCACCCTTAATTGCAAATTCATTTTTTCAAAAAGCTTTTTACGGGAATGACAAACTGAAGGAACTCGCCGCGATGCGCCGCAGCGGGCTGACAATAAATAATAAGAGCCGGTATTTACAAACTTGAGCTAAAGAAAATAACGTGAAATCAAAGATGAAACAAAATATCTGTTCCGAAATTTATATTCGAGTATCTGCCCTCTCTTGCGTTGTGAAACAGCTCATCAAATATGGGAAAATAAATTACGCTTCGAGAAAGCAATTTAGTTATGCAAACAAAAGCTAAGAATGAAACTTTGAAAATACCCGTGAAGCTCTATCGAATCGGTGAGCTGGTCAACTACACCCCCTTTTCCCGTCAAACTATTCATAACTACACGATAATGGGACTTATTCGCGAAACAAAATGGACAGAGGGCGGGCACCGGCTCTACGATGAATCCGTATTCGAAAGACTATCAGAAATCATGCAGCTTAAGAAGACAAAAACCCTTATAGAAATAAGACAGATTTTAGGCAAAAAACAAGTTATCACCAATGCATTATCGACTGAGCAGACAAGCAGCACCGCCGGCAAAGAAACAGGCCAAGGCCCGGGATCTGTTGAAAGTAATTAAAAACAGGACAAATACTTTTTCGCAGTAAAGGTAACAGCAGAAACAATTTCGCACAAGCCCGCCTGCTTTTGCCTTGCTGTAAGGATTCAAGGAAGAAATGGAAAGATCACGGATGAGAAATTCAGTTTCGCCCTTCACAAGCTATCTTTCCTGCTCTGACCCAGTTTTTTCGGCCAAACTTAAAAAACGTATGAGACAACAGGAAGGAGCAGATATGAATCTAACGTCGCTGATAACGGACAATATTACTGAAATACTGGTCAAGATAATCGAATTTACACACACCCGACAAAAAATAATCATCCGCAACATAACCAGTATGAACAAACCCGGATTTGTTCCTCGAAAACTGGCCGTAAAGGAATTTTCCGGCTTACTCAACAGCGCAATCGATGAGCACATCCAAAACCAGCGGCTTCTGCTTCGCGACACAGAAAATATCAAATTCGGCACCAGCGGGAATTTCGAAGTTAAACCAACGGTCGATAGGCACAGCAAATTACTTCTTGAAAAAAATCGAGACGAATATCTCGAAGTGCAGATAAAGAAGCTTCTGGAAAATTCACTTAATCAGAGAGTCGCGGCAGAATTACTCAGGAAAAAACAGAATACGGTTTCAACCGATTATTGATGAAGAGGGCTTTTTTAAAAAAGTTGTTAACTGGTTTTTCTAAAGTTATCGGCCAAAAAGTCGATAAAAAAGTTGAAAGGGGTGCACTGCTGACCCGTACAAAGGCAGAAAATGCTGATAACAGAAAAAAGTTGTTGTTTATAAGACTCAACGACCGGTTCTGTAAAACCTACTAAAATTATAAACCGGGATTCCCGCAAAGCGGGGTATTTTTCAAGGAGGAATCCTGTGAAAACCAAGCAAGAACTCAACATTGACGAAATATGGGAACAGTTTCACAAAAACCGCGATGAATACTCCCGCAACCTTTTAATGGAACATTACAGGAACCTGGTAAAATACAGCGCAGATCGACTACACAGCAAATTACCTGACAAGGTTGAACTTGACGACCTTGTCAGTGCCGGTATTTTCGGATTGATGGATGCTATAGATGCATTCGACCCTGACCGAGGCGTAAAATTCGAGACATACTGCTCACCTCGTATAAGAGGCTCCATTCTTGACGAGCTTCGCAGCATGGACTGGGTTCCCCGATTAGTTCGAGCCCGTGCTCATCAGTTGTCAAAAGCGACACATTCTCTCGAGATACATCTTGGCCGTAAACCCACCGAAAAGGAAATCGCCAAAGAGCTGGATATGGATACGGAGGAGTTCACCAGGCTCCAGCGTGATGCCAATGCGGTGAGCCTGGTATCGTTAGACACGAAATACGGTGACGGTGAGGGCGAAAAAGATATTCGCGAAATAGACATAATCAAAGATGAAAGAAGCAAGAATCCTGTCATCGAGGCGCAAAAGCGAGACCTTAAGAGCCTGCTTACGAAAGGTCTGACGCGAGCGGAACGGCTTATCATCGTTTTGTACTATTATGAAGAGATGACAATGAAGGAAATCGGGGCAACGCTGGATTTATCCGAATCCCGGGTCTCACAGATGCACTCGTCCATTATCGCACGTCTAAAAGCACAGATGAACACCCGCAAAAAAGAATTTTCTGTTGAGTAATATTTTGTTCCTTACCTGTAGCTACAAAAGGTAATATTACCATTTCCTGTGCTGAGCCGGTCTTAAAATTGGGCTGCATATACAAATCATTGCAGAGGCCACCTCAGTCTTTTTCAGAATTAAGAGCCGATAAAAGCGAAGAACATATTTCATAAAAGATATTACCTATATTGATTTAACTGCCTTGAACGCTTATATTAAGGCAGATTTTACATGGAGATATAAAAAATGAAATTCACAAAAATGCACGGGCTGGGCAATGATTATATATATGTCAATTGCTTCGAGGAAACCATAGATAATCCCGTACAATTAGCCCAAATAGCCAGTGACCGGCACAAGGGAATCGGTGCCGACGGATTGATTCTCATCTCGCCGTCAGAAACCGCGGACGTGAGAATGCGCATTTTTAATGCAGACGGCTCCGAGGCTGAGATGTGCGGAAACGGCATCCGTTGTGTGGCAAAATACGCTTATGAACATAAATTGGCAAAAGCCGGCGGGTCTTTTTCTTTGCCGGATCAGACAGACGATTACTACTGTTCTTTGAACATAGAGACAGGCAACGGGATTTTAACTGTCGGACTGGTAGTTGATGACAGAGACAAGGTCCAAAAAGTCTGCGTCAACATGGGCCAACCGATTCTGGCACCAAGAGATATACCTGTAAACATGTCCGGAGAAAATATTGTCGAACAGCCCATTGAAATCCTCGGAAGGGAATTGCTGATGACTTGTGTGTCGATGGGTAATCCACACGCTATATTTTTCTGCGACAACGTGGAGTTAATCGAACTGGAAAAACTCGGGCCCGCCATCGAGAACCATAGTCTTTTCCCCAATCGCATCAATGTTCATTTCGTTCAGACAGAGAAGCCAACAGAATTTACAATGCGGACATGGGAGCGAGGCAGCGGAATCACGATGGCTTGTGGTACGGGCGCCTGTGCAGTTTGCGTGGCGGCAGCACTTACCGGCCGGACAGAACGAATATGCAGGGGCCATTTACCCGGCGGGGACTTGAATTTAAATTGGTGCCGGGAAGATAATTGCGTCTATATGACAGGCCCGGCGATTGAGGTCTTCGAAGGCATCTGGCCCGAAGAGTAAATCTTATAAGCAAAGCCTGGGAGACCGGCAGAATTGCACAGCTACACCATGCTTGTCAAAGGTTAAGCCTGCATCTGCATCAGAGATAATATCAGTCCTCAAGACCCTGGCGAAACCAGACATTCTGCCGCCAAATTCAAGCAAACCTCGCTTTGGCGGTATTGACAATTCTACTTCCAAAAGGCTGCCCGGCTTAAACACCTTATATTTAGTTTCAAAATACAAACCTCCTGTACCTACATTCACAGTGCAGCCGGAATGTGCTCGATCTGTTGCGGCACCAACCTGGCGGTATGATAAATCAAACCTGGCCCCCAATCTTTTATATTTGCGTCTTTCGTCACGATCCATCATATGCATCCCTGCATAAAACTACTCGACCCTCATCCTTGTAAAAAATACGCAATAGTATTATAGTGCAAAATTCGTTCCAAAGCAAAGGGCAAACTAATACCCCATTTTAACTTTTATAAATGCTTGTTCGATATAACGTTAAACAAAAATATCCAACTCATATCAACAAACTTATTAATAATAGCATTTGCACCGTTGCTAAATAGCAACGCCACAAAGCGGCTTTTCCCCTTGAAAGCCGAATTTTTACACAAAACAAATTCATTTAGCTGCTTATTTTATAAAATGTTATGTTTCCTATTAAACAAGCAACCTTCTCAGTCCGAAAAAAGGAACGTGGGCGTTGTTTTTTTGCAACACACTCTCTTGACAATAATAGATACAGGTTTTATTATCGTAGTTATGTCAAAACAACCAAAAAACACGGGTCCAAACGGTATGAAACCGAAGGCAAATGCCGCAAACGGCCGCTCAGAATTTAGGGGGCACAGCAGGTCAATAGTACAGTCATTACCAACAGG
>CAZZAX010000284.1:0-5436 GCA_964653075.1 uncultured Pirellulales bacterium | reverse complement strand
AGAGTTTACCCTGAGCGTAGTCGAATGGGAAGGATTTGAATTTGAGATCTTAAATATGAAATCTAAAATCCACGAAATCCCTGAAATCCGTGTTAGGAGTTTACCCTCGGCTGGTGCTTACCTGCTTTTCTGCCGGGGGTGGCTAAAAAATGAAAAAAGTAGGTAAATCAAAGGAAAAATCGACAAAAAGTGCTAACACTTTTTGTCGAAACAAACCCAATTCACCAAATGTCCAAATGAACGTAACTAATTTAACAGCAATGAATTATGCAATTTTCGCCAGTCTGACAAAAGTCAAAAACAAACCCAATCAAAGCCAATCCAAACCCAATTCAAACCCAATCCCCGAAAGGCCAGAAATGAACCTAAGTACCTATTTTACAAGTAAATATAACAATAAAACCGCCTTTAGGCGGAAAAAAACAAACCCAATACAAACCCAAAACAAACCCAACTCCGAGCGAAGCGCAAGTCCTGCCTGCCCTGAGCCTGCCGAAGGGAGCATAGCGTCCTGTCCTGAGCTTGTCGAAGGGAGCAAGCATGTCCTGAGTTCTACCGAAGGAGCCGAAGGATCATCAAATTTATCCTCGAATGTCGTAGTCGGGGACCCAATTTCGAGCTTCGAGTTTCGTATTTTCGAGATACTATTCACTATCGGCCATTCACTGGCAAATTGCCTTCGCCAGTTTCTTATGATTTTTATTAAGCCAGTTCGATTTACGCAGAATCATTTTCAAAAAGCCTTCACCGCTCAGATGCCCGAAGAAGCCGGTCGCCACTATCGGCAGTACCGCCTCGGCTATCATCGTTTCAATCATCAAATCAATCAGCGATTCCAGCTTTTCTTTATTCAGCTTTATTACTTCGCGGTAGCCGCTGAGAAACTGAGCGAGTTTGTCCTGGTCGAAATAGTCCGGCCAGTCAGACGGGTTCGGCCTGCCCCCGATTATGGAAAATTGAAGCATCCCGTTGGAAAGGTCTGTCGGTGGCGGAGCGATCCTGACAGAGTCGAAGTCAAGGACCGCCGCAAGTTTGTTTTTGGAAAAGAGCATATTACCCGGGTGCCAGTCGCCGTGTACGACCTGCTGTCTCCACGAATCAAAGCCGCATCCGTTCACTCTGACAGACGATTCGTTATAGAGCGTCATAAGTGTATCGGCGGTAGCCCGCAGTTTTTTATTTGGATTGGACCTGTCGGAACCGAGCATTTTCAAATGCCTGCAAACGGTGGAAGAATCATGGAAGCACCCCTTTAATCCGATTAAGGCGTCCTCGTAGGCAAAGTGGGACAAATGCCTGTGAAATTCGGCCAGCTTTCGGCCCGCATCGATAGTCGCTTCCGGCGAGCCGTCATACCGTGTGCCGGTAACGAACTTAAAAAGCTCGTAAATATGGTGATTCAATTGAAGGATGGTATTATTTTCATTACGGCTCGCCAGAAGAGAGGTAACCGGAAAGGATTCCGCTGCGAGGTAGCTTTGCACCGCGTGTGCGAATGTAACCCGGTACAGGTCGTCTTTGCCCTTCGGCCGGCGTTTTAAGAGATATTTACCCTGTTCGGAGACTATCGCCATTTTCGGCGCACGTTTATTGCCGCCCGACAGCGGCTTTACCTGAAGGATTACACCGATGTCGTAATGGCTGAGGACCCGAACAAGTTCCTCCGACGAAAAATGTGCACCACCTCGAGGCATAAGCTAATTTACTATTGTTCCCGCTCCCGGTCTTCAAGAGCATAGCTGCCAGCTTGCGGGTTTGAAAATATTAATGACTCCGCCGTAAGCGGTTTCCGTAACCCGCTTTCACGGGCACAGGCAGGATTACCTCCGGAGACTACAATAATGATTATGTAAGCCACAGGATAAGGATAATCACAAAGAACACGACCACTACTGTGCTTAATATCAATATCGCCATACGGTACTGGGCGACGGCCTCTTCTCTGAAACCTTCTTCCTTTTCAACAACATCTCCGTTTTCCAGTTGTTTGAGCATTGAAATATCAAATCTTTTATGCGCCTGGAGCGGAGTCTGACCCTCACTAAGAGCATTCAAATCGGCCAGCAGTTCTTCAATGTCGTTATAGCGGTCTTCTTTCTTCTTGGCCATCATAATTTCAATGACTTCCGAAACCCCCGCCGAAAGTAAAGTATTGATATGGTCGGGCGGAATTAGTTTTTCCCTGAGGTGTTTTCGCATAACATCCGCAGAATCCTCCGCCATAAACGGCACGCGGCCGGTGAGCATGTGGTAGAGTGTGGCCCCGAGTCCATAGATGTCGGCCCTGCCGTCGATGTCTATTTTGCCTCGAATCTGTTCCGGTGCGATGTAATAAGGCGTTCCGTAAGCCTTGCCCGCCTCGCTTTGCGCGGCTTCGATGTCTGTGGTTGCACGAGCCAAACCCATATCGGCAAGCTTGACCGTACCGTTGTTGCTTATCATTATATTCTTTGGCTTGACGTCGCGGTGGATAAGACTGCAGGCATGAGCGTGAGAAAGTGCGTTGGCAACCTGAATGATTATGTCCAGTGCTTCGGCTTCCTCGAAAATCTTTCCGGCCGATAAATCGTCGGCTATAGTCTTGCCTTCGACATACTCCATCACGAAATAGTGATAGCCGCCCGCCTCGCCGACGTCGATGGCCTGAACGATATTAGGATGGTTGAGCTTGCCGGCGGCCTGGCCTTCTTTGTAAAAGCGTTCGACATACTCGGGATTTTCGGTGAATCGCTTGGGGAGGATTTTTATTGCGACCATGCGATTAAGACTCAATTGCCTGGCCTTGTAAACGACAGCCATCGCACCGGCACCGAGCTTGCCGACTATCTTATAGCCGGGAATCTGATGTGCGGCGGCCTTGCTCTCCTTAATGCCTGTCCCTAACCTCTCGGCCTGGCTCTCGGTGATATAGCCTAATTCGACCATGAGGTCTTTTAGTATTGCAGGATTGACACTGCTGCGATTTTTCAGCTCCTCAAGCGATTGACGCAGCTCCTCATCGGTGCAGAGTCCCTGCTCTATTGCCATTTTGCCAAATACAGTGTCGTAATTTGTTTCACTTGTCATTAATGTAGCCTGAGTAAGCCGGGAAGCGCACTGCGAGGTGCCAATCCTTTGGCTCTTCTATATACTTCCGATAACATACTGAATTGCGCTAATTATCGACTTATAAGATGCATTGTCAAAGAAAATTTGCCGTATCTTCTGAAAAAAACAAACAGCAATTGTAAGAAAATCGACCTTTTTGGCCTTTGAGTTTAACTGTTTTCATTAAGGCTTAGCCGGGAAGGCATTCGATTTACTATTTGCTATTGATTATCCCCTGGGGATAAATTGATGATTGATTATTTGTTTCGAGGGGGGATTTTTTCCAAGAATGAAAAATAATCGGTAATTGTTAGTTCACTACCTGTCAATCACAGGTAGCGCGGGATAGCATAACTGACGAGGAGGGTAATTTATTTTTTGATTTCGGATTCTTTTTAAGATTGTGAAGGGAAAGTGTTTTTTTTTATTGAAAACCTGATAGCTTTCTTTCTCGCTTGACGATATCCTCAAGTCTGTGTCCAAGGTGGAAATACTTCATCGCCTTGAATTTCTCCTTAGGCCGCTCGCCTTCTATATAGAATGGGCCTTTTATGACCGCTGCAAATCCATATTTACCCCGGTACCGGCACGAAACGCCGGGATAGGGGGGCCTGCGGAGAAAGGCAGCCTCCGGGAGAAGCACCTGTGCGGCACGGGAAATCTCATATACAGTCTTGTCTTTGAGCCTCTTGTCTTCGCCTCCATACTTGACCTTAAGGGACATCTCGTCGAATAACGGCTCCAGTTGCATAAAACGCAGCTTCAGCTTGTTTCTTAAGCGTGTTTGTTCATTAGCCGTCAAGGGGAACTTGAACGCCGGCCAAAGAGGATTATTAATATTCCGGCGGAATATTCTCTTGTACATACTGAACACGCGCTCTACATCGTTGGGCTCAACCAGCGTGCCAAGTCCCCGCTCGTCCAGTATCCTGTTGGTCAGAGATTGGAATTCTGCACAGAGCTTGCTAATCTGAGAAAATAATACATCATGGTTCTCAGGTGTCGATGTATCGCAAAAAGACAGGGCCAAAAAGGTGGCAAGGACCGTATCTATCGGCTCTTTATACTTAAAGACCACAAGATAGAGACCTGAGAATTGCGTAATAGATTCGATGAGTTTGGCCCGGTCGCCTCGGAAAGGCCCCTCCCCGGCAATCATTCGAATCGAACGAATAACATCCTCTATAATCTTATGTTTTAGCTCAATATTGGCGTCCGCGCAGGGTTTTGCGAGCCCTTTTTCCAGAATTTCGCTGACATCGTCCAGGGTCAGCGTGCCTGCATGGGGATATGAATCGAGCTGTGCCATGTACTGCTTCACGCTCTCAGTCGCTTCGTAAGGATCGGGTGCATCCTGTTCTCTGGCTAAGTGAGATGCTTCGAGCCTGGCACCCAGGGCATCCGCTACATCTTCCTTCATAAGAGCCTGATTGCGAACCTCTTCGATCAGCAGCTTTCCATACCAGAACCACCTGTTACTTTCGATTGTTGTCATGAGCCTGTCGAGGCTGCGCAATACGTCTGGGCCGGCGTGTTTGACCATCTGCCCTATGAGCGGTCGGAGAAGCTCATCGGCCTGCTGCGGGTATTTTTCGCGGATTTGTGCGGCGATTCGAGCCAGCTCCAGAAGACCCTGATAATTGCCGACGGAGCTATCTTCGCAGAGCCTTGCGACAACAGCCTGCGCGGAGTTGGAAACAAGATTTATATCACCGGTCAATAGAGCCGTCTTGAACCGCAGTTGATTCAAGAACGGACATACATTGGCCGGAACCTTGTTATTTTTCAAATAGGCTTCGATTTTGTCATTAAGCTCGCGGCCGGCGACATCATCATCCGGCGAATCCTTAAGCTTGGAATACTCCCGCTCAAAGGACCAATAGGCCCTGTAGGCTTCCGGTATGCGTGTCCACCGCCCTAAGGTTTCCGGGTCAAACACGCTGTCAAGGTTATCTATTTGCATATCTGAAACAGGCTTAACGGTCACCCTGGCAACGTGCGGGCCATCCAGGACCCTTTGAGCACGCCAGATGAGAGCTCCGTCGCTTCGAATTTCTTTCGAATACTTCCTCCCGAAGGGAAGGTCATTCAATATCTGCTCATCCGAGGCGCGGCTATGTGATGCCTGGTCATTGCTTGTCGGCTCCGAAGGCACTTCGTATGAATATTCCGCCTTGTCCCGGCTTTGCCGGAAAAACCTGCCGAGTTCCAGGGAATTATTGTCATTGCGAGGCTCAGACCTTATGCGGCTCGCAATGGCCAGTGCAGAGCGGGCGACCGACTCAACCGAAACATCCCGGGGCAAAAGGGGACTACTTTCATTGCCGGATAAGTCAAATGTATCGGGCT
>CAZZAX010000283.1:0-5445 GCA_964653075.1 uncultured Pirellulales bacterium | reverse complement strand
GTAAATAAAAATAGACCGAACCGAAGGCAGCACAAAGCATTTGGAGTGATTAAAACTGGTGTGAACCGAAGGTAGAAATGTAAGGGTTCAGGGTGAATTGGGCATAAGTGATTTTTTAGCCAAGCAACTTATATCGCAGGAAGCGTTTTCTTTCAGCCCTCATTTTCCTGCGAAGGGCCGGAAGAAAACTTGTTCGACACATAAACATTATTGTCTCTGATCATCATCTTTCGAGGAAGGGGGATTGCTTTTTTTGTTAATAGGGGGCCTGGCCGGAGCGGGGCTTGTCAAATCTACCGCCAAATAAAAGGCGATTTGTCATCAGCTTTGAAGCAGAAGAAAGAAGGAGGGATTTTTTGCTGAAAATTATTTCTATTTTGCCTATTTTAACGGGCAGAAACCATCAATTACTATTGACATATTAAAACATTTTTGTATTTTATGGGGGTGCAACAACGGCTGGGAGCCCTCTGCTTATGAACGACGAGAAGAATCGGGATTTTATGAGGAAACTATTTATACATAGTTAATGCATCAAGGATTAGGATGAAAACCACTGGTAAATAATCAACATATTTCGATTCAGAATGAATATGACACCTTGCGAGAGGAACTACTTCAGGCCAAGAAGTATATCTTTGAACGGCCTTTGTTGATAGTTGCACTGTGCGTTGGAGCCTCTTCACTTGTTGCTCGACCTTACGTAGGAATTCTGACTTTAGTTCTATCTCTTGTTTCCTTGTATAATTACTGGTTTACAGCTAACCGGATTATGAGTGCGGCAAGAATCGTTGCATATATCCAACTCGAATTGGAGGAGAGAAAGATAGGAAAATGGGTTGGTTGGGAAACATGCCTTCGTTACCATCGCAAATGGCAAAAGCTCAACAAAGATAAAGAGATAGTTGTCGAGGATAAAGATTTTATACCGGAGGCAATATTATATTATCCACAGATTCATAAACTTCACATTGTACTAATGTTTGGTGCACTCACTGGTTCTGCAGCTATTACAATTACATCTTTCAGCTTGGTAAACATCGCCTGTCTTATTTGTGTGGGATATGTAACCTATCTGTTCTGTCCTGATATTAAGAAATATAATCCAAATTGGGCTAAACAGCTAAGTGAATATAATCGTGCTATTTGGAAACAAGTCTTCAACTATATGGTTTCCAAAGGCGCTAAATAGAAATAAGCATAAACATGGTGGTGCATTGAGACGTTCCTGACGGGAAGATCATGATCTTGTGTGTTAGGGAACGAATATGTCTCGTTTGAATATGGACTTTGGGTAAAGGAGTGTTATACTGACACTCAGGGAGGTCCGGCGTCTTATACGGAAACCATATATACATAGTTAGGTGCAAAGGAGACTGAGATGAAACTGTACATTCCATTCCTCATACTGATAGCCACACTTCTCGGAGGGTGTGACTCAAAGTCGGAGACTGAAAGTGCTACCTCGTCTAGCAAGAACAGCGATGTTAAAGAAGGTCCTGAAGAATTTGTAGGAGAAGAAGCTAGGAAGCGAATCCAGCAAAGGGTAAGCGTTCTCCCAGCTTCAACAAACAGAAACTATTGGTACCATCTTAGCGCTTTCGGAAATGACACATATCACTATGCATTCACCTGTGACGAGTTATCGACGTGCTGGGATATTGTCGAAGAAATCTGCGGTGTAAAAGAGTCTGATTTTCGAGATTGGGCGGGTTCAAATGAAGCAAAGGCGCCTCCGTACCCCAATCCTGAATTTGCACAATATTATTCTGAATTTTGGCCAGTTAAATCAATTACAGAAGGAAGTGTTTATAGCTGGGCAGAGGAACACGTACGGTCAAGCTGTATCATCGACCACAAACAGAAGCGAGTCTACGTAAGTATATTTGACCATCTTGACCTTGTTGGTTTTACTGCTCAGCAATAATGTATACCTAACAAGCGGATGCAGTTGGACCTCGCTGCCGCTCTGCCACTGATCCGCCGCGTTAGGGAACGAATATGATATCATATGAGTATGGACTTTGGGTAAAGGGGTGTTATACTGACACTCAGGGAGGTCCGGCGTCTTATACGGAAACCATATATACATAGTTAGGTGCAAAGGAGACTGAGATGAAACTGTACATTCCATTCCTCATACTGATAGCCACACTTCTCGGAGGGTGTGACTCAAAGTCGGAGACTGAAAGTGCTACCTCGTCTAGCAAGAACAGCGATGTTAAAGAAGGTCCTGAAGAATTTGTAGGAGAAGAAGCTAGGAAGCGAATCCAGCAAAGGGTAAGCGTTCTCCCAGCTTCAACAAACAGAAACTATTGGTACCATCTTAGCGCTTTCGGAAATGACACATATCACTATGCATTCACCTGTGACGAGTTATCGACGTGCTGGGATATTGTCGAAGAAATCTGCGGTGTAAAAGAGTCTGATTTTCGAGATTGGGCGGGTTCAAATGAAGCAAAGGCGCCTCCGTACCCCAATCCTGAATTTGCACAATATTATTCTGAATTTTGGCCAGTTAAATCAATTACAGAAGGAAGTGTTTATAGCTGGGCAGAGGAACACGTACGGTCAAGCTGTATCATCGACCACAAACAGAAGCGAGTCTACGTAAGTATATTTGACCATCTTGACCTTGTTGGTTTTACTGCTCAGCAATAATGTATACCTAACAAGCGGATGCAGTTGGACCTCGCTGCCGCTCTGCCACTGATCCGCCGCGTTAGGGAACGAATAAGATATCATGTGGGTATGGACTTTGGGTGGATTTTAGTTTTGAGTTTTGAGTCCCCGACAGGGAAGCAAGTGAGCACACATCGAGGATAAATTTGTGAGTTTTGAGTTAAGGAGGCCCCTTTTTAATTGATTATTGATCCCCGGCAGAAAAGCAAGAAAGCTCTCACCGAGGACAAGTTATTTGCTGACTATTGATTATTGGGATTGAATCCCACTGTGGGCTTGCGGTGAATGAAATTTTATTGTATTTTATTAGGGTGCAAGAGCGGCCGGGGCTAATTTTAATGACGAGAAGTTCGGGATGTTATATGGAAAGCATATAAGACGCTAAATAAGAAAGAGAACTGGCCTAAGTCATTGAGAAGGAATTACTTATGGACTTTGGGTAAAGGGGTGTTATACTGACACTCAGAGAGCTTTAGAGTTTTGTACGGAAGCCATATATACATAGTTATCTTGTATCCTTAAGGAGATAAGTCATGAGATACAGCCAATTTGCTTGTCTCATTTCAGGTTTACTTACTTTAGTCTGTGGGTACCATTCTTGTAATTCCAGTGTCGAAGCTGTTAACGCAAAGCCTCCTCGATCATCTAACCCAAGTCCTAATGAAATAATGGTTTCGCTACCTGATCCTATATTCATTGCGACAAAAGGTTTAAAAATACTTATTCGTTCCCCTCTATTAAGGGAGTAAATAAAATGGTAGAAGAAGATAATTTATTGCACAAACTATTTGTAGCAGCGGAAAAATACGATGCTTCTGATATACATTTAACAAGAGATGCAGCTCCTTACTTCAGAGTAGCCGGCAGGTTAATGAATATTGACTCAGAGCCATTGAGCAAGCAAGCAATTGAGCAGGCGGTAGAACCTACCTTGAATGATAGAGTCAAAAAGCAATATGAAGAAAAGGGTTATGTAGATTATGCCTATGATCCAGATATTGGAGCAAAAGTCAGGTATAGGATAGAACTGTACAAGTCAAGAGGCTGCATGACTGTTGCTCTGAGAAGAGTCAAATCAGAGATTCCTACATTTGAAGAGTTGAATCTGCCCCCGGTATATGAGGAGGTAATGCGCCTGAGACCAAAAGGTATTATTGTGATAGGTGGAGAGACATCAAGCGGAAAATCCACTACATTAGCAGCAATGATGGATTACATTAATCAAAATGAGAAAAAGCACATCGTCACAATTGAAGACCCTATCGAATATCTTATAATTAATAAAATGTCATGGATAGATCAAAGAGAATACGGTGGGGACTTTCCTAGTCATGCAGACGCATTAAGAGCTGTTGTCAGGCAAGATCCTGATGTTATAATGATAGGTGAAATGCGAGATCGTTATACAGTCGATGCAGCAATTGCCGCAGCTGAAACAGGGCATCTTGTCTTTAGCACTCTACATACCACAACAGCTACTCAGACCTTCTACAGAATACTTAATTTCTTTCCTCCAGATCAAAGATATGCAGTAAGGCAGAATCTGAGTGCCACATTAATAGCCATAATGAATCAGATGCTATTGCCTTGCAAAAAACAAGGTACTCGAATAATTCCTGCAACAGAAGTCCTTATTAATACACCTGCTGTAAAAATGTATATCGAAAAAAGTGAAGAAAATAAGTTACCGGAAGTTATGGAAAAAGGAGGAGAAGAGGGCATGCGGAATTTTAATAAATCTCTGAAAGAGTTATTGGACCAGAAGTATATTGACGAAGAAACAGCATTTAAAGCTTCATTAAAGCCTGAGAAACTAGACAGGATGTTGAGGGCTATAAAACAGATTTAATACCAAGAAGAGTATATCACAATAAACGACTATCTTTATTCGCCGTATGTGGAATATAAATTACTGGGCGACCGCCTTTATTCAATATAAAATCACGTGTAAAGCGTGTTGTATATTATTATGTTATGAAAATCATAAATAAGAAAGGCTGGCATCGATGAAGACCTGGATTGCACTGTTCCGCGGGATCAACATGGTCGGCAGACACAAGATGCCGATGAAGGAACTGGTTGCGCTTCTGGAGGGACTCGGTGCGCGCGATGTGAAGACCTATCACCAGAGCGGCAACACGGTGTTCCGGCATCGGGGGAAGGATGCCGCAAAACTGGCGGGGAGGATCAGCGCCGCGATCGGGAAGGAATACTGATTCGAGCCGCTCGTGATTCTGCTGGAGGCGGGGCAGCTGGCGCGGATTATTGCGGACAATCCGTTTCCCGAGGGCGAGTCCGAGCCGGGCCTGCTGGGTGAGGGATTGTTATACTAAGACTTGAAGAGATAAGTTTTATACGGAAACCATATATACAGGCTTATACGAATAATATAAAAGGAGAATACAATGAACATAAATCAAGTTTCATTTGGATTCACTACTGATAAGGTGCAGGAAACAAAAGAGTTTTATGAAAAATATTTGGGAGCAACAACTATATTTGAAAAGGATGGGTATGTAAACTTAAAGCTTGGAGACATTTCTACTATATTGGAATTTGTGGCCCCTCAAAGCCCGGAGGATAAACCGTCAGATAGTACCGGATTGGGGTTTAATTTTAATGTAGATGATGTTGATCTGGCGTATAATAAAATAACGAGTGAAAAACTAAATATAGTAATGCCGATCAAAGATCATCCATGGGGTGAGCGCGGCTTTGGAATTAAAGATCCAAACGGACTTACAATATACATTTATTCAGTCA
>CAZZAX010000282.1:0-5509 GCA_964653075.1 uncultured Pirellulales bacterium | reverse complement strand
AATGGACCATTCGGCAATAACTCTCTGCAGGGACAACAATATTCCGATTATTGTTTTGAATATTTTCGAGAAGGGCAATATAACAAAGGCCATTTGTGGTCAGCCGGTCGGCACTAAAATATTGATGTGTGAATAACCAGGTAAAATATCAAGCGAGGTTTATAATGTCCGTTAGTGAAATACTCTCTGATAGCGAATCCAAAATGAAAAAGGCTGTAGAAGTCCTCCATGATGAGTTAAAAGGCGTTCGCAGCGGAAGAGCTTCTACGGGACTGGTTGAAAATATAAAGGCTGATTTCTATGGGACGCCAACGCCGTTGAAACAGATGGCAACGCTTGCAGCACCACAGATCGATATGATTGTAATCAAGCCTTTCGACCCAGCTTCGATTAAAGAAATCGAAAAGGCAATCAAAGCCAGCGACCTGAGCATCGCACCTATTATGGACGGCAAGGTAATCAGACTTAATATCCCGGCGCTTAGCGGGGAAAGAAGAAAACAACTTGTTCAGCAAGCCAAGCAAACCGGTGAGCAGGCGAAAGTTGGAATTCGAAACATACGAAGAGACGCCAACAAACACCTCGAAAAACAGCAGAAAGACAAACTCATCACTGAAGATGACCTTAAAAACGGCAAGAAGCAAGCTGATGATATTACCAAGAAATACGCCGACAAGGTTGACGAACTCATCAAAAATAAATCGAACGAAATAATGCTCGATTAATTTCGGCAAAAGTGCACACCTCATAACGGCACAAGGTATAGTTGAAAGACCTTGTGCTTATGTGCACCAACCATATTTTGGGGGACCAGAGTGATGTCGGTTGAAAAGAAATCCAAAGCTAAACCGTCCAAAAAATCCGCCACGAAAATAATCAAGCTGCTTTTGATATTTATCGTTATTCTGGTTGTGCTGGTATTATTGTTTGTACCAGCATTCATTTCATCCAAGAAAGGCAATCGTTTCATATCAGTTAAAATCAACAATTCAATTGACGGCCGGGTTGATTTTGCAGGTCTTTCAATGGGTTGGTTCAAGGGAATCAGAATTACAGGCCTTAGTTTTAACGATAATGCAGAAAAAATTTCCGTCAGGGTCAGGCAAATCACCACAAAGCCCCGCTATGTTTCAATTTTGACCGGCAACCTGTCATTCGGCCAAACGACAATTGACCAGCCTAAGGTAAGCGTGAATCTCAACAATCAATTTGCAAGCAGACAGAAATCTGTGGGTGTGTCCGAGCCGATTCCGGCCAAAGCCGGATATCTTGCCCTTGTTATGGATGTAGTCATTAACGACGGCAATTTTAAATTGACAGATTCGAAGGCAAAAACCGTTGAACTCTCGGAGATAAACTCGAGGTTGAGTCTGCGGCCGCCGGGCAGGCAAACAGATTTTGATATAAATCTGGCTGTGGTTAACAGCAAATCTGAGAAGTCACAGATTCGGGCGGAGGGTAAGGTTAAACCAGACAAGGCAATAAGAGGATGGTCTCTCAAAGGTACTACCGGTGATGTAAAAGTAAAAGTAAATGAACTTGATCTCGAATCTTTGGGCTCGATTCTTGAATTGGCTAAAATAGATGTTCAAGCCAAAGGCCTGGTTTCTGCCGATTTAAGCGCAGTAATTAAAGACGGCAACTTCGCAAATTTAACCGGCACAATCAAAGCAAAAAATCTGGATGTAACCGGGCCTGCGCTAAAGGGCGACAATCTGAAAACGAGTCTGTTGAATGTTGCTGTGAAGCTTAAAAGCCGGCGGCAATTGATAAACGTCGAACAATTTCAGTTCGATAGTGACTGGCTTGCTGTACAAATCGGCGGAATGGTTCCCACTACGTTTAGTTCCTGGTCAGACTTTTTGACGTCCGGGTCGGATGTTAGCTTGAATGCTGATTTCGAGCTTGATGCCGCCGCAGTTCTTTCTCAAATGCCGCACACATTCGGCATCAAAGAGGAAATGAAGGTCATCTCGGGTAAATTGAGCGGAAATATTACGGCAAATCGCGGCAGGCTTAACGGCCAGGTAAATCTCGACGAATTGGCCGGCACCATCGAAAACAAAAAGCTTGCTCTTTCCCAGCCGGTTACAGGCAAGCTTCAGATTTCAACGGACAAGAAAAAAATACGTTTCGATGAACTCGATGTTACAGCATCGTTTGCAAAAATCAATGCCGGCGGACTTCTCGAACAGCTTACGTATAATGGTTATGTTGACCTGGAAAAACTGCAATCGGAATTCGGACAGTTCGTAGATTTAGGTAAATACGAGATTGCCGGCGAGATTGTTGAACAGGGGACTTTGTCGGTTGGTAAAAGCGAGATAACGGGCGGCGGTGTTTCACAGGTTAAAAATCTTCGCATTACTTCAGCGGATGGTACCACGGCGCAGGAGCCGGGGGCAGATATTAAGTTTGCTTTTGCTGTAAAAAGACAGACTAAAGTACTGACCTTTAATTCTATTGAGGCCAACGCAAGTCTGGGCCAGATAAATATAAACAAGGCCGTTCTTCCAATAGGTGGAAAGAAGCAAGTACCTGTGAGCATGGATATATTCGCTAAGAATATTGACCTTGGAAAAGTCAAGCCGTTTGCGGTTTTATTTGCTTCTTTACCGAAAGAAACAGAGCTTGCCGGCATCGCTGAATCAAAACTTTCCATAATATCAGATAAAAACATCTACAAAGTAACGACCGACTCGACAAAAATTAAAGCTCTAAAACTCACTTATCCCGGCGAAAAACCTTTTGAGCCGAATGAAGTCTCACTTGTTTTTGAAGCTGAGATAAATCCACAAGGAAAAACCATTAAAAACCTGCGATTGGAAAGCCCGCGATTTAAAGTCAACGAAGGTCAATTCACCCAAAAGACCGAGTCAGGCAAAACCATACTAACAGGACAAGCCGAACTCGACTACGATTGGTCGGCTCTCAGTTCTGTGGCGGCACCCTATTTACCTGAAGGCTTAACGCTACAGGGCAAGCGAAAAGACTCTGTCAGTTTCCTTAGTGAATATCCCTCCGAGCAGAAGGACAAACTCATGGCTAATCTTACCGCCGATGCCAAACTCGGATTTGGACAGGCTGGTTATATGGGATTGGATTTTGGTCCTACCGACTTAGATATTCAAATCCGTAAGGGCCTGCTTAAAATCGTACCGTTTGAGACTACTGTAAATGAAGGCCGGTTTAATTTTGCCGGCCAGGTGGATTTCAACCAGAAACCAGTGCAATTGAAAATGGTTGAGCCTCTTGAGTTGATGAAGAACATTAAAATTAACGACCGGACTACAAAGAAGCTTCTGATGTACCTCAATCCCATTTTCGCAGATGCCGTTAATGTCAGCGGTATTGCTGATTTTAGGTGTGAGCGGCTCACTATTCCGCTCGATGCTGCCGCCCGGAATCAAGTTGAAGTTGTTGGTACGATTTCGATGGACCAATTACACTTGCAGGTCTCAGAATTGCTCAATACGATTTTTTCAGTCGGCAGTACCAGTGCCCGTGGTGCGGTTATTACTATCCGTCCGACTAAGTTCGTCTTGCGGGATGGACATCTTAGATATGATGATATGCAAATGGAAATCGGTGACAATCCGGTTAATTTCAAAGGCGTTATCGGTCTGGATAAGAGCATGGATATGACTGTGACTTTGCCCTACACCGCCGATGGCAGAACGGCAAGAATCGGCCAGGAAACAACGGGCCAAAGGATTAAGGTTTCGCTCAAGGGAACTGTCGATAAACCCGAACTCGATATTAGTAAACTCCTTGAGAGCCAGTTGAGGCAGCAATTGGAAAATCAGTTGCGAAAAGGCCTTGAAGAATTGTTTAAGTAAAACAGACCAACGGGCTCTATTTCCGACAGATCGGACTGTGGAAGTTTCTTTATTTAGCCTGCTGTTTTCCCGCAGGTTCCCGCCTGAATTGGCCGATATAACCTTGAATTGAAAGGGTATAGATATGTTAACGCTTAAGGAGCTTTTATCCACGCCGACGACCCAGCTTGGCAAGGCCGGCCGGTTTGCGGTCTTTCAGATTAAACTATGGTCTCATTGTATCAGACTGCTGGAGAAAAACCATGCAGGTCGCCAGGCGGCCGCCCTGTCGTATCATACAGTTTTCGGAATCGTGCCGCTGGCTATTGTAACTCTTTTAATATTCCAGTCATTACCGGCCTATAGTAACGTTGGTGAAGAACTAAGGAGCCTTGTTTATGAGCAGCTTAACCTGTCAACTATCGAAATAACACCTGATAAAGATAAACCGGAAGAAGTAATAAAGATTACGGAATATCTCAATGGTATAGTCAGTGAATTTTTTAGCGGTGTGAACAAAGGCTCGATTACCCTGTTTAGTGTGATAATTGTTGTTTGGGCGGCCTTATCTCTGTTGGCGACGATAGAAAAGGCGTTTAATCATATCTGGCACGTCGCAAGGGGCAGAAATTTTCTGCATCGAATTATCAGCTACTGGGCGCTCTTGACTCTCGGGCCCTTACTTTTAGGGGCTGGTATATATATAGCCAATCCATATACAACTATCGCGTGGTTTCAGAAAACTTTTCTTGCAGATATTGCACCGCTCCTCTTGTCTTATATCGTAGCCGCCGTTGCCTTCTTTTTGCTTTATTTTGTTTTGCCGAATACGAGGGTCAAGACAAAGGCCGCCATTTGGGGCGCGGCAGTAGCGGCCCTGGTTTGGATAGCTGCCAAAAGTGCCTTCGGGTACGGTATCACGGAATTAAAGCTTTACAGCACGGTTTACGGTGTAATGGCCCTGGTTCCGATGACGGTGTTCTGGATTTATGTTACCTGGCTCACTGTGCTGTTCGGCCTGCAGTTGACGTTTACTACTCAGCATCTGAGCAGTCTCGACGCTGCCGAGATTGCCGCTGCCAAACAAACCGAAGAATATTTCATAGCAAACGACATTACCGCCATCAACATCGTAAGGGAGATAGCCGTTGCTTTCATGAAGAATCAGGCCCCGGTTTCGCCGGAGGTTATATGCAGTAAATTAGATATTCCCCCCGAGTTCGGAGACAAAATTCTGAACCATCTTGTCAACAGAGGATTGATAGCAAAAACTTCCGAGCCTAAATTGGGTTTCGTGCCCGTAAAAGACCCGGCGAATATCAGGTTGTCGGATATCGCCGAGGCCGTATCTGTAGCGGGCTTTGCACAATCAGCATCCGACCAGTCTCAGACTCTTGAGCAGATAAATAAATCGCAGAGAAATGCCCTCGCTCAATACAGTCTGAGACAAATTCTCAACATCGAACAAAATAGTGAATGTCACTTAAAACAAAATTCTTGCGGCATTGTAAATAAAGAGCAGGCCGAAGAAAAATAGTGCCGCAGCACAAATCATCAGTACTATTCGCATTCCTCGCGGGCCAAGCAATACTGAACCCTTGAAACTCGCCCATGTTAAAGCGCCAAGCCAGATAAAATCGCACAGCCAATGAACAATTGCGAATATCACAAAGGCCCATATCCCTATTCCG
>CAZZAX010000281.1:0-5518 GCA_964653075.1 uncultured Pirellulales bacterium | reverse complement strand
ACTGGCGGATTGATGAAGCTAATAATGTCAACGCCGACAGCCCGTGGACTGGCCCCCTCTGGAGCTTCACTACCGCCAATTTCCTTATAATAGACGATTTTGAGAGCTACAACGACCTTGACCCTGATGACCCCAATAGCAACAGGATATTTAATGCCTGGATAGATGGATTCGACAATCCGGCTGTGAACGGTTCCATCGTTGGATATGCCAGTCCTCCTTTTGTCGAGCAAACTATTGTTCACGGTGGAGGGCAGTCTATGCCAATGTCCTACGACAACGCCGTCGGTAAATCCGAAGCGACTTTGACATTGACTTCCAATCGTGACTGGACAGTAAACAGTATCAGCATGCTGACGATTTGGTTCAGAGGTGAAGCGGCTAACGCTGCTGAGAATTTGTATGTTGCTCTTAACGATAGCGTTGTGGTCAATCATGACAATCCTGATGCGGCACTGAGAACTTCCTGGACCCGATGGAATATCGACCTGACGCGCTTTGCAGACCAGGGTGTGAACCTTGCCAACGTCAATTCGATTACTCTTGGCCTTGGTAACAGGAACAATCCGGTAGTCGGCGGTGCAGGTATGATGTACATCGATGATATACGGTTGTATCCTCCGGAGCCGGCACCTTAAGTTTGGTTTTAATGGCAACCGGGTCAGCGAAGTTGTTATGAAGGATTAATGTTGTTAATTCAGGGCCTATGTCGATTCGGTACAGGCCCTTTTTTCAATGATGATTATGCTTTGTTGAAAGTTATAAAGACTGTAATTTTTAAGTTCGCAATGCTCTGTTCAGAGATGACAAGTTTCACATTTTTTTTACGGAGGAAATTGTAAATTTAGAATTTGGATTTTGTTTTAAAGCGAAGAGTGGCAGTAATATAGTGGAATTTGAATAAATGTCAGCCGGATTTATTGAAAAAACGGCTAAATTACCTATTTTAACCCGTGACAAATTTATAAGTCGGAAAAAGATATTTTTATTCTTTTATAACTGTCAAATTTCTTGACCGGCCGGTCAAGAAATCGTAAAATGAGAAAGCGAATTTTACACCTACTTAAAAGGAGATTTTGCCTATGCCAAAAGGCCCGCCAAAAAAAGTAGTATTTATTTCTTCTTTCCTGCCAAGAAAATGCGGCATAGCAACCTTCACATCGGATCTTATCAAAAGCACAGCATTAGCAGCCAAGGGAGAATTCGAGCCGCAGGTAGTGGCAATGCAGTCGGGGGAGCAAAAATATAATGACCCGGTCAAGTTCGAAATCCGCCAGAATGTGAAAAGTGATTATATCTGTGCGGCGGATTATATCAATTTCAGCCACGTTGACGTGGTTTGCGTCCAGCACGAATTCGGACTTTTCGGCGGTGACGGAGGTTCATATCTGAGCTTGCTTTTGAACAGGCTCAAAGCCCCCATCATAACGATACTTCATACGGTCATTGATGAGCCGGCTTCAGCCTTCCACAAACCGTTGGTTGATGTCTGCAATGTCTCTTACAAAGTAATCACCATGAACGAGCGCGGTGTCAGTATGCTGCGAGACATATATGATATACCAGCCAAGAAAATAAAATTAATCGCGCACGGCATACCCGATTTACCTTTTGTTGACAGCAACTACTATAAACACAAATTCAGCCTTGAAGAGAGAAGAACGATTTTGACCTTCGGCCTGCTTAACAGGAACAAAGGTATAGAGGTGATGCTTAAGGCGATGCCGGCCATAGTCAAAGCGGACCCTTCGGTGATGTATATAATCCTGGGTATGACGCATCCGAACATACTCAAAGAGGAGGGCGAGTTATACAGATTCAGCCTGAGGCAAATGGTTAAAGACTTAAAACTACAGGAACATGTAATCTTCTATAACAGATTCGTAGATGACCAGGAGCTTCACAACTTTTTGTGCGCAGCCGATATCTATGCAACACCATATAGAAACGAAAAGCAACTGACCAGCGGTACGTTATCGTTTGCAGTGGGCGCAGGCAAGGCGGTCGTCTCGAGTCCTTACTGGGCGGCTACGGAACTATTAGCGGGCGGGCGAGGGAAGTTAGTAAGGTTCGGAGACTCGGAACAAATAGCTGAGACAATAATCGAAGTACTTCAGAACGATTCGCTGTTTTATTCACTGCGAAGACAGGCATACGAATACGGCCGGTCCAGAACATGGCCCAAAATCGGGCAGTACTACTGGAAATTGTTTAATGCAAAATGGCTGCCGGTGCGTATGGCTGCCAAGACCACGTTATCAATTGAGGTGCCGGAACTTTCATTGGCTCACTTAGAAAAGCTGACCGATGACACGGGTTTGTATCAGCATGCCAATTTTACGATACCAAACCGCGAATACGGTTACTGCACGGATGATAATGCCAGGGCGGTAATAGCAATGACCAGGCATTACGCCCAGTATTCCGAGCCGCAGGCCCTTCGGCTTCTGGATACGTATTTTTCCTTCATCATACATTCACAAAACAGCGACGGCACAATCAGAAACTTTATGAATTTTGATAGAAGCTGGTTTAAGAACGAGCCATTAAATGATGCTTTTAGCAGGGTCCTGTGGGCGTTCGGAACGGTTATGGCACAACCGCCTTCGCCGGCATATCTGTCTATTGCCAAAAGCTGCTTTGATAAATCCGTAGAGCATATTCAGAAGCAACTGCCAAGGGGTATGGCGTATTCGATACTTGGTATGTGTGATTATCTTAAACAGTTTCCGGGAGCCAGTGACATAAAACGCCAGTTGGAATTAACTGCAGACGGCCTGATAGTTCAATACGAAGAAAATAATTACCCCGACTGGGAATGGTTCGAGGACATTTTGACATACGACAACGCCATTTTGCCTTATGCTCTATTCGTTGCCGGTCTTACTTCGGGGAACAAGAAATATCTCGAGATTGCCGAAAAAACCTGTGAATTTTTGCTGGCAAATATTTTCAATAACGAATATTTCAGCTTCATCGGCTGCAAAGGATGGTACGAACGCGGCGGGACAAAAGCCACATTTGACCAGCAACCTATCGAGGCAGCGAGCACGGTTATGATGTTAAGGGCGGCTTATGATGCAACACAGAACGATAAATATTTGACCCTTCAAAGAAAAGCTTTTGACTGGTTCCTCGGGCAAAACGAATTGCGCATTCCGGTGTATGACTTTAGAACAAAAGGATGTAACGACGGGCTTCTCCGTGACGGCGTTAATACCAACCAGGGTGCGGAAAGCACTCTAAGCTTTCTGTTGAGCCTGCTGGCTATAGTGGAGAGTTACGCGATAGTTGATAAAATTAACGGCCATAGCAAAAGTTTTTCCTTTAACCATAAGAAGTCCACAGAACAGACGCTCGAAAAACCTCAACCAATAAAAAGCATATCCGTCAAAAGAAAATCCAGGAAAAGCCAGGTCGAGGAAATCACCTGATATCGCAGGTTTCATTCATCCCGGGCATTATCAAATTCACAAACTCAAACAGCACTATTGTTGTATTGTTTCATAACCGCAATTAAGCATTATTGATGTTTAATTAATAAATATTCACATTTGTCAGAACCATTCCTTGACTTCACGGTTTCCTGTTGTATATCATCATATTATGCAACGAGGAGTTCCAAAACATAGAATTCTGTAGGTTTGCCGCTCTGGACGGTTTCAACAGCAGGTTAGCGATTTGACATTTAGCGAGTACAAAGAAAAGTGGTCAGCTCAATGCAATCTCTTTTATCGGACTGATTATCTTGCTATGCAGAAGTAAAACAATAAAAAAGTAACTTTTATAACCATAAAAGATTAAGTGTATTTATCCAAGAAAGGAGAGAATCGTGACAAAAAAACTAAAGAATCTTATTGTTATCGTATCGCTCGGAGTGCTTATCTACCTTGTGTTTTCAGCTAATACTTTGGTGGCGGAGGACTCTGAGAATGAAGCCCAAGAACAGTTTGCCGGTGCCATGATTTCGGTAGAAGCTTTAGTAGTGACGGTTGAACCTGAGGCGTTGGAGGAAATCACTGGTGAACTGGACATTAAAACTCTAAACTCGATACCTTTAGAAAAGGTTATGCAGAGCATCTTTGAAGAAGAAGGAGTAGAGATTGTTTCATCCGTCAAATTGTCTATGAGAAACGGTTCTATGGCAGAAATGAACACAAAGGACAATGAAGAGGAAAACAGAAAGATTTCTGAAGAAGAAGAAATGGCTGAGCAAGAAAACAGAGAGAGACATGTTTCGTTTCGGGCTACGTCCCATATTATTAATATGAACAAGATAGAAATCAGTTTTGATTTCAAACAAATCGTCTCGGAGAGTACTTTACGCTCAATAAGTGAAACAGATGAGCAAGGCAAGATGTCAAAGACGTTTGAGGTGTCGAGTGAAGTTGTTCTTCGTCCGGGACAATTGAGAATTGTCGGTGCGACCAAGAAAGATGTGGCGATCTTTCTAATCATGGGAGTTGACATATAGGCCGGACGTATTTTAGAGCTTTTGACTTTATTTTTTAAAGCCTCTGTGGGAACTTATTCATCACCCACCTTACCGTAGGGGCTTTTCTATTTGTTAGTGAGAGAATCTGCACTTTTTGTCAATCGTGTGATATGGGAGTGGTTTTTTGGGAGTTAATCTGCCCCATTTTCTTTGTCATTTTTCGGCAGGGGCTTTTATGCTTACACAATTGACGGGCTTGCTTAAACAGCTCACAGAATGTCACGGATTAAACTTGATATTGTTTTAAGCCGGCATAATTTAGGACCTTGTCTTAATTGTACCTTAGATACCCTTCGGACAGAGTTTGAACATTCCCGGAAATTAGGTGATTACAAGAAGAAATTCCTTAAGTCCCCCCTTTTTTACTCGATAACGAAAGTGTAAGTATATTTAACTCAATAGGCATCATGGGGGTCAGAATGAGTGTGAGATAGAATATAATGGAGCAAAATTATGAATGGAATCACAGCATATCAGGACAATGCAGTCAGCACACAAAGCAAAGGCCGTCTCATTGTAATGCTGTACGACGGTGCAGTCAAATTTATGCGACTGGCTATAATGGAGATGGAGAAGAAAAATTACGAGGCAAAGGGCCGCTATATCAACAAGGCTTTGGATATAATTAATGAGCTGAATGTAATTCTGGATATGGACGCCGGCGGTGAGATAGCGAGCAATCTTCGAAAGCTGTATATTTTTATGAATAATCGGCTGTCCGAGGCCAATGTAAAATGTGATCCTCAAATTGTTCGTGACGTAATTAAATTAATGGAAGAATTAAACCGGGGCTGGAAGGCCATTACCTGATAATAAACCGGGAATTCATTATCGCAATAAAAAATTATCCGGTGAAAAAACCATAAGAATATTTTTATCGGAACAATAAATTAATTAAAAAGCAGAAATTTCTTAAGTCATCTTTTTTTTTACACGATAAAGATTAGAAGCAAATTTATCAGGCGTGCTTATTGCAGATTCAGGTCGTAATTTTGGGGGCTTTTTGACAGGGCCAAGAGAAAC
>CAZZAX010000280.1:0-5578 GCA_964653075.1 uncultured Pirellulales bacterium | reverse complement strand
TTGGGATCTTCGCTCGGAAATTTAGCTAAATTTTTAATCTCTTCGATTGCCCTTTTACTCTCGGTTATGTCCCGGATTATTCCCTGTGCAATCTCTTTCCTGTCCACCTCCATTGTTGAAACGGCAATAGTCACCGTCCTTTTTTCACCGTTCCCTGTCATGATTTCTGCTTCAATATTGCCGGTTGGGTCCTTGGCGGATTGAACTAATAAACTATGATAATGTTCGGCCTTCTCCGCAGGGTAGAGCGTGGTATGATGCTGCTCTACGATGTCCTTTCTCCCCCTTTCAAATAGCTCCTCGGCTGCCTTGTTGCAGTTTTTGATAACACCGCTGCCGACATCTATCCACACAATAGCATCCTGCGCATTGGCAAACGCCAGCCTGAACTTGTTTTCACTATCTTGTAACGCCCTGTCTGCTTTTCTTTGCTCGGTGATATCGGACATGATATGAACAGCACCAGCAAGATTCCCATCATTGTCTATTAAGGGATCTACCTTAATATTCAGCCATTTGTCGCCTATTTGAAAATCTTTCGTCTCACTGCGACCAGATTCATACATACGAACAAGTGGACACCTCTTTACCGGTTCTGATGAACCGTGAAGGAGCTCGCAGCAGCTTCGACCAATAATCTCATTATACGGCCTCTTCAAAAACCGCGTCATAGCACTGTTACATTGCAGTATTTTGCCTTCACTCTTATCAATTATACAAACGCCGTCGGTAATGGCGTTAAAAGTCTTGTGCCATTGTTGAGCAGAAACATCAAACTCCTGTTTTGTCTCTTCGTGTTTATTAGGGTGTTTTCGCTTTTTATATAAAACAAGCCAGGCAAGTGCGATTACCAGTAAAATGATGTTGGCCGCTGTAAAAGCTCCCAGAGCCTTCCGCTGATGCTTGATACGCCGATCCTTTAAAACTCTGCGTGCATTGCTTATAAACTCTGTCATTCCACTATTATATGCCTGCCTTTGCTCTTCATACTCCGGGCTTTGGAGTAAAGCAGCAGCATCGTCATATTTTCTCTGATTAACCAACTCAAGAGCCTTGTTCTCCATTGTGTCAAGTTTGTCATCTACAAAAACCCTTAAACCTTCCTCTGCATCTTTAGCATCCGAAGTATTTGTATTAAAAACATACCGAATTTCCTTAACAACAGCTTTTAATCTTGGGCCGAATTCCCTGTATCGAATTTCCCAATCAAAATCTTTTGTGACCGCGGCCATCATGGCCGACATAGTGAGTATCTCGTCATGGTAAATAGCGGAACTCTCTATACTGTTAATCTGCACGAGTTGAGTTTCTGTGGTTCTGATATCCTTGTATGATCGCCAGGTTTGCCATGAAAGCATCGCAATTATTATTGCAGCAGCCGACAGCAACAGCACACATCTGTTAGTAGTGAATAAGTCGGTTTTTCGGTCATTATCATCGGATGCAAAGTCTGCTTCTTTGTATAATTGTCTCCGACAGCTCATCTCTTAGCCCTTCATTCCTGATGAAGCTGATAATTCTTCCAGATGTGATTAAACTATTAGCTGTACCATCCAAATCAGACTTGTCCATGTCTGACAGTACGTTTTCTATGGAGGTCTCTTTAGATGCTTTTTTCGACAATTTATAAAAGTAACTTGTTTTCAACCAATAGAATCACACAGTTGAATATATCGTGCAAAATGAGGGCTTAAGACCGTCGAACAATTTGAGAACTGCTAAAATCTTTTTTTGTAACTAAATGAGTCAATATAGCAAGGCTTGCCCGCTTTTTTATAGGACGTACCGGGACGTTTTCCGGAATCTCCGCTGTTTATAGGACCAGGCTCTCGGTCGCCTATGGCTCTGACATATATCCGGATTAGAAATACGGCGTCACCCTAAACAACTGACACTGCCGTCCTCATGTACAACTATGATCCGGCTGTTACGATCGACAAGGACACCTCCGGGAAGTGCTGCAGATGGCAGTCGTTGCTTCCACATAACTTTACCCGTTTCAGGATCGAGTCCGGCCAATTCCCAGTCTGATGACAGCCGACGAGGTCTTGGCTTTTCCAGCGCGGTTATAACAGCGTTGTTAGCCATCACAAATGCGACTACATCACTGCCCATAAGCTCTTGTGCAGTCCAGTTTTTCTTAATCCTGTTTGCATACGCGAGCTGCCGGCGCATATCCGCCGGGGTGGCCTTCTCAAGATACTCTACGAGCACGTCTGTGTCCACGCATACGGGTATACTGCGGGGCCCATTAGTTATCACCAGCTTATCAGATGACCATGCCGGCGGAATCTTACCAAATCCGATATGCACCGCCTTTGCAATTCCATTGCCGCCGATCTTTGCAACCCTGAACGAACCTGGATTCACATAGTTACGAATTCCGGAATATCTCAGACGCCCACCAAAAATCAGGTAGTCTTTGCTCAGGACCCCTATCTCCTCGCCACGATTAGCCTTTGGTGAACCATTGCCAACGGATTGAGACAAGCACTTGCCATCCTGCAATGTGTAACACGCAGGGGAAATGACGTTGCCTCCGGGCATCCAAAGACGACCACCAGCTAAGGTAAGGACACCCTGGGCGGATACACCCTTTCTCAGAAGCTTGTTCAAATGTCCTGATGAGCTGTTCCCCCAATTTGGTTTTCCTGTCTCTGCATCCAGTGCATATACGTAGGTACCATCGTAGTCGATGATGCCCGCGGCTGCATATGCAACACCGTCTCGAACCAGCACACCGCTCGCAACCGGCCATGTTGAGCACAGTCTGTCGTAAATCATTATCCGCCTTTCCACGGGAGCCGCCCTAAAGCGCCAGAGTAGCCGCCCGGTGGCCGCCTCAAGACAGTACACTGTTCCGTCACCTGAACCCACGAAGGCACGTCCCTTCCACAAAGTCGGCGGCTGCGCGACCGGGCCGGCCGTCGCAAAAGACCACTTAAGAGTACCTGTATTGCTGTCTAAGGCGCGAACCTTTCCATCATCGCCGCATAGGAATACCAGCTCTCCCGCCGACGTAGGAGCGCTCGGCCCAAAAGAAGCCGGTGCGCGATATGTCCAAAGCAATTTCGGATTGGCCGGCACGGTGGCGCTTGAACAGGCGCTTCGGTCATTGTCTCCTCGATAAGTGGGCCAATCTTGCCCGGTAATTTCAGGAAATGAGGCCACAGGACTACTTTCCTCACACACCTCGAGCCGTTGCGATACCGGTTCTTCATCCTCAACATTGAAGTCACCCGCCGAACAGAGTCCGGAGGTACCCATCAGCGAGAGGTTGCAGTCGCAAAGCCATGGCCCGATGTAGAGTAATCCGTTGGCCGCAATGACACCGTCGTTGCAGGCCGGTCGCAGGGCGCCGTTGAATAATACCTTTTGTGTCTTCCTGTCGTAACGGGTAAGGCCTTCAGGCCAGCCCCGGCAGAAGAAGGAATCCGGAGTTGCGGTCAGACGTGCACAGGATCGCTTCGCGAAGCCAAGGTCTTTGACGGTCTCGCCTGTCAGAAGCTCCAACATGAGCGTACTGCCGCCCGGGCCTATACCCACAAGGAGTTTTCCATCTGCATAGAGCATATTGGGATTGTTCGTCGTCTTCTTTCGCGACCATAAAAGCCTTCCGTCCCTGGATGAGATGGCGACAACATTCATTCGAGTCTGCGCCTGAAAGAGAATTACCTCAGGCGTGTATAAGCTATAGCAGGTTGTTCGGAATCCCGGGGTTGATTGCAGTCCCCTTCCGGGTTGTTCGATAAGACGAATCACTTCCGGATTGTTGTTTCGCCAGATGACTTGTCCGGACAAAGCATCGATGCAGCCTGTGAACGCGCCCGGGCAGTAGAAGAAGATCTTATTCCCACCTATCACCAGGGCCCTGGAATCGATCAGCTCTTTTTCCGAGTGCTGCCAGAGGACCTTCTTCCGAACTATATCGTATGCGGCAATCGTAGTGCCGAACCCCCAGGGAACTTTCTTCTGATAGTAGCCCGGACTGAGCTCACCCCAGCTCCAGTGGCCGATTGTGCTGCGCACTATGGTCGTCTCCGAAGAATCCTTGACTGTACCGGCAAGAGCATAAAGCACTCCATCCTGCAGGGAGATGTATTTCCACTCACCTTCGATTTCCGGGATCTGAATCCTGTCAATTTCCCTGCCGGTTTCAGGATCCAGTCTCAGGCACCCATCGTTTTCGATCATGTAGAAGTAATCTTCGGTGGCAATAAATGCTGACCGGTGAACCAGGTAACCGTCCGGAAGCTTACGTGACCACAGGAAGGTTCCGTTATGGCCGTTTCGGGCAAGAAGAGTATTAAGCCAATTTTCCTCGCGTTTGTGGTGCGCTATGTGCCCTAAGGCAGTGAAAATACGACCTCCCGCCGTCGTAGTGATGGCTGGCATAGCAGTATACATAGGCCCTCCGAGCCACTGGGTTCTATATGGAGCTTTTATGACGGTGTCGGTCGAGACAGGATTATTGTCCGGGCCGTGCTCCCAATGACTCCATGAGTCCGTGCCTGCTGGCTGCGCCTTTGTTATCTCTACCCAATATCCAAAGGCGTCCTGTCTAAACCTGAAATTCATCTCCTCGGTGCGGTGTTTAAGTATCCACTGTGATAGCTCTTTCTGAGTCGGTTGCTGCTGCGCGTCACTAACAGTACCAATAATGGCTCTCCCGCCGGGGCGCAATACACGCAGGATTTCTCTGATTGATAAATCTTTCAAAGTGTGAGGGACACCAGCTTCCTTCTCTGAAGCTCTTGCACCAAGCGGAGCCAGCACAACGTCAACAGTATTTTCCGCAAAGGCAAGAGAATCTAAAGGTTTTTGCTCAGCAAGAACTCGAGTGCCGTAGAGTCCATCCACGTCAAGTGTTTTTTGTGCGGCGGAAACCGTAGCCCCCCGCGGATCTTGTACGTAGAGAAAGAGCTGGCTGCCTTGCACAAGTTCGAGTGCCAACGTTCCGTCCCGGCACCCGAGTAGCGAACAGAGCCCGCGCGATATACCGCTCATAGTGACCAGGTGATCAGCGAGATCACGGTTACTTGCTTTAGTGCCGGCGCTTGAAGTTCCCGCCATACCCATAAGAATGACGGCACCGCAAATCAAAAGAAAGAAACGCTGCTTTTCCATGATTACCTCCTGAAAACGTAGTTGCTTGTTGCCTCTTATTCACGGACCTGTTTGAAGCATAAAAGCAATCGTGCTTTTTCTGTCAGTCGTTTTAAAACTTCTCATAGTCTACTGCTTCTGCCGAAAGAATCAAGACCGATTTATGTTCAAACTCAGGGGTTTTCTCATAGGCTTGTCCACAGCGAATCCTTGTATAGCCGAAAGTAAGCTCAAAGATTTTATGAACAGCGTCTTTTGGTGATTGGGTTTGAATTGGGTTTGAATTGGGTTTGTTTTTATCCGCCTAAAGGCGGTTTTATTGTTATAACCTATAGTATAACAGGTATTTGCGTTTATTTTTGGCCTTTTGGGGATTGGGTTTGTATTGGGTTTGTATTGGGTTTGTATTGGCTTTGATTGGGTTTGTTTTTGACTTCTGTCAGACTGGCAAAAATTGTATAAATCATTGTTG
>CAZZAX010000279.1:1636-5654 GCA_964653075.1 uncultured Pirellulales bacterium | reverse complement strand
ATTAAGTTTTTTAGGAGGGAAAAAAGTAGTCCCTCTATAATTAGACGTACCTGCATGTTTGATACGAAAATTCGGGGATTTTCGGGAGGGTGAATTTTGCTAAGTGCTTATGTCTAAAGAGGTAAAAATTTTTTTAGAAAAATTGAAATTTGTCAAAAATTACCAGCGTTTTTGTTCGAAAATCGGGTGAATTTCACCCGTTTTGCGTATCGCGTGATGCGTATTGCGAGAATTTTGTTGGTTGTTTGTGCTGCCTGAGGCCAGCATGAGGTGCCTTACAGGCACGTAGGTAAAAGCGGGCAATTGAATAGCATTTCTACCTGAGGCCAGCATGAGCATCGTACAGTATCACGCAGGAATAAAATTCCGGAGTGATCAAAACAGGTGCGAACCGCAGGCAGAAATGCGGCGTCGAGCCGAACCGCAGGCAGCACATTTAGAGGGATTTTGGGTGAAAATGTGGTTGATTTTGCAGATTTTTAGTGGTATTTTCTGGTTTTTGAGGGATTTTGCGTCTGAAAGGGATAATTTAGGGAATGGCGCTGTGAATATTACCAAGGTAGGAGTTTAAGACATGCATTTGCTTTTTATTGATGAGTCCGGTTCACTATCTCCTGTAGGAAAGAATAAGCCAGATGATAAATTTGTCCTGGGTGGGATTATCATATCCGAGGATACATGGTTTAAAGTTGATGCTGACTTAAAATTCTTGAAAAAAAGATATAATATTGAGAAGGAAATAAAGTGGCGATATTTTTATCAAAATAAAGATAAAAAGACATCAATATCTCACCTTAACGGTCACGAAAAAGAGCAATTCAGAACGGATATTTTCAGCGTAATCGCAAAGTACAAATCTATAAAGATTATTTCTTCCATTGCTGACATCGGATTGTGCTATCAACGGTCGCATATTAACAGTGATGACAATCTTTATTGGTTTGCGTATAAAAGACTTATAGAAAGATTTCAATATTACCTACAGGATTTAACAAGAGAAGCCGGCGCAAAAATGAATGGTATAGCTATTTGTGACCACAGAGAGCGCAGACAAGACAAGCGTCTGCAAAATATGCATTATAAAATGATGTGCGGACAGGAAGAGCATACATCGAATTTTGCAAATATCCTGGAAGGCGTCTTTATTGTTCCGTCACATTACAGCACAGGAATTCAGCTTGCTGATATGGTAGCCGGGGGAATTTACAGATGGTACGCCAAGAATGATGATCGATTTTTCAAACAGTTTTATAAAAGAATAAGAACGAGACCTGATGGAAAAATAGATGGCTATGGAGTGGTCAAACTACATAAATAAAAAAAGACGCCGTGTTAGGGTTGCCCCTAATACTGCATAACGGCGCAGTCACGGCGCAATTTACATAATATCAGAAATGATATTTGTTTGTCAATTAGAAAAAAAATAAATATCGAATAACTAAGCGGCTATACACAAAGATTTTCATTTATAGGCTTTTGTTTGTAGATTTGAGATAGCAAATAGCGTACAGCCCCCGGCAGAAAGGCAAGTAAGCATACACCGGGGGTAAACTCCGGAGAAAAGAGGAAAAAAGACTGAGGGATAGAGATGACGAGGAAAGAATTGCTTAAAATTATAAAAGAGGCGGCCAGAGACAAGAGGACAGAGCTTAAATTATCATGGAAGGGAATAGAGACGCTACCGGCAGGAATAGGCAAGTTGACAAATCTGACGAGACTCTATCTGTACAACAATCGACTAACGAGTGTCCCCAAAGAATTAGGTCGGTTGAAAAATCTTACGATACTACATCTGAGCGGAAATCAACTTACGAGTATCCCAAAGGAATTAGGTCAGTTGACAAATCTGAGAACGCTCTATCTGGATAAAAATAAACTGACGAGCGTTCCAAAGGAATTAGGTCAGTTGACAAATCTACAGACGCTCTATCTGGACGAAAATAAACTGACGAGTGTACCAAAAGAATTAGGTCAGTTGAAAAGACTGGCTAAGCTCAATCTGTCTTGGAATAAACTTAGATTGCTGACGAAGGAAATGGTCGATTTAGGGCTGGAAATAAAGTGGGAAGGGAAACCCTATGAAGGTGGTATATTTTTGGAGGGCAATCCACTTGAGAGTCCGCCGATAGAGATTGTAAAAAAAGGTACGGAGGCGGTAAGGGAATATTTCAAGTCACTGGAGGTTGAGGAGCATGCGCTTAATGAAGTGAAGGTGTTGCTTGTGGGAAATGGAGGGGCGGGGAAAACATCATTAGTGAAGAGGTTGACCAAGAATATATTTAACGAGGACGAGCCTAAAACCCATGGGGTAAATATTGATGAGTGGGCAATAGAGGCCGAAGGAGAGACGATAAAGGCACATTTATGGGATTATGGCGGGCAGGGGATAATGCAGGCAACGCATCGTGTTTTTTTCTCTACCCGGAGTATATATATACTGGTACTGAATGCGAGGGAAGAACCTGACCCGGAAGACTGGCTGATGAATATAAAGAGCTTAGGAGGACAATCGCCGGTAATGGTTGTTATCAATAAAACAGATGTACACGACTACAGGTTAAACGAGAAGTATCTTCTGGAAAAATATCCGACTATAAAGGGATTCCATCATATCTCATGTAAAACGGGCGATGGGTTAGAGGCTTTTTTTGAGGAGTTGAAGGAGAAGCTGCCAGATGTTGAAATGACCAAGATGAAATGGGGTAAGGATTGGCTGGCCGTAAAGGAAAGACTGGAGGGGCTCGAGGAGGATTATATCTCATACGAAGAATATGAGGATATATGTCGGCAACAGGATGTGAGAGAGGAGGGTCAGCAGAAAACGCTGATAGAATTTCTACACGATCTTGGTGTTGTTTTGCATTTTAAGGAATTCAGCCTCGAGCATATGAAGATACTGAATCCGGAGTGGATTACCGAGGGGATATATAAGATTATAAATTCAAAGGTGTTGAAGGAGAAAAAGGGTGTTCTGGACAAGAGGTCGCTATCTTATATATTGAACAAGGAGGAATTCGAGGGGGACGATTACGAAAAGGGGCTCAGGAGGACTAAATATAAAAAGCAAGAACAAGTTTACGTGATAGACCTTATGCGAGAATTCGAGCTTTGTTATGAGCCGTACGGCGGAGATGGTGTTTTCGTGCCGGATTTGTTCGAGGAGAAAGAGCCTGATTTTGATTTTGACTATGAGAATTGCATCAGGTTTTACTTCGAATATGAGTATCTGCCGGGGCCGGTTATGCCTCGCTTTATAGTGCAAAGGCATGGGGACATAGAAGGAGATTTGCGGTGGCGGACGGGTGTTGTTCTTAGAGACGAGAAATTAAAATCGCGTGCACTGGTCAGGGCCGACAAACGACAGAGAAGTATATTTATCTATGTGAATGGGCAACAAAAGCGGGATTATCTTGCTGTTATACGTAAGACGATTCTTGATATTAACAACAGCTTTCAAAAGTTAATTATTAAAGAGTGTATACCGTTGCCCAACCAAGAGAAAATGGCTGTGGAATACGCTGAATTGATCGGGTACTACCTGGCAGGTGAGGAGAATATATTTGTCGGGAAATTGGGACGAAGATACAGCGTTATGAAGCTTTTAGATGGGATCGAAAGTCCTGAAGAAACGCAAGGTAACATTACAATAATAGGGCGTGATAAGGCTCATTTTGAATTTGGCAGTAAAAAAATACATGCGGGTGGCCAAAGCATTGTGGCTACGGAAGGATCGATAGTCAGTTTCGAGCAACATATTCATAATGCCCTTGAATTACAAAAGGCTATAGTCAATGAGCCGGAGGAAAGCGAAAGTTTTGCCAAGGTGGCCAAGAAAACAGCGTTTGATATTGTTGGTGAAGCGATAAAGGATATTGCAAAGGGACAAGTTAAAGAGGCCGCAAAACAAATTATTGAACTTGGTAAGGATTTAGGACCAATTATTGCCAAGACGGCGGCCTATGCGTTTTTTAAGAGTATTGGTTAAATCCCCGGTCCCCGGCAGAAAAGCAGGTAAGCT
>CAZZAX010000279.1:0-1536 GCA_964653075.1 uncultured Pirellulales bacterium | reverse complement strand
TTAGAATTATGAATTTAGAATTGATCCCTAAAAAGAAGGAGAACCGGCCTAAGTTTTTTCCAAGGAATTACTTATGGACTTTGGGCAAAGGGGTGTTATACTGACACTCGGAGAGCTTTAGAGTTTTATACGGAAAGCATATATACATAGTTAGATGGAATACTCAAACGAATTTAATGAGTGTGAGAATTAATTGAGTATCACAGCCCATTATACAGAACAATTCGTACTTAAAAGGCACATCCCTTATCTTAACTTCAGGTGGCTAATCGTCGGGTCTGCTTTCCCTGACGGTTTTGTAATTGACAGATTTTTTATGTTCTTAATTGATATCCGAATGCATCGTGATTATTTATTCGGCTACAGCCACACGTTATTTTTACCGCTGGCAGCCGCTATTATTATAGCCTTTATTTTCAGCAGAGGCGCCGGTGTAAGTTTTCTGGTTGGCGCATGGTTACATGTTCTCCATGATGCTTTCGATGAAATCGGCGTTAAACTTTTCTGGCCCTTTATCGATGTGAAATATTCCGTTGGAATATGGCCGTGGACAGACGGTCCAATTTTAAAGGATTTATGGACCTATTATACAACACCGGCATCGGGATTATTCGAACTATTTTTTTTAGTCTGGTTCGTACTAATAGTTCGAAAAGCAAGGGGTAAAACTATATGGGAGAAAATAACATCTTTTTGGCATTCGTCTACCTGGAGTGATAATGTTTACTGATATTCCATCTAAGACACAATTAACCTGACGTGAAAAGCTGACAGCATGATTTTATACCTGGTTTTTTTAGAAAGAAATTTGTTAAAGGTAAAGGCCTGTGGTGGGAAGTTTCACGCAGGTTATTGTCATCCGTTAGGCGCGGTTCAACAGAATTCAATCGAATACACGAAATTCCATGCTGGTTGGGGGAAAAAGCACACTTTACCAGAACAGTATGAATCGGCTTTTTTAATGATTAGTAATGATTGACTATTTCTGGATTCCTGTTGTCACAGGAATGACAAGTCAAATAGCATTTCTACCCCCCTGTTGCGAGTCAAGCTAGAAAAACTCGGGGATAAACTCCGGCCAGCATGAGCATCGTACTGCCTTATAGGCAGGTAGATATTCGCAGACGCGAAGCCGCCGACCCCCGGCAGACAAGCAAGTAAGCACACACCGAGGGTAAACTCCAAAGCAAGTGAGCCCACATTCCCCTGCTGCGAGTCAGGAGAGCGGCACCCGGGGATAAACTCTGGGTAAACTCCGGAGTGATTAAAATTAGTGCGAACCGCAGGCAGGAATTAGAGATTAGAAATCAAAAGTTAAAATGCAAAATTGTGGAGGCCCCTTCGACCTTGCTCAGGGCAGGCCCTTCGGGCGGTTACTTGAATAGATTTCTCCGTTACGTTAGCTTCGCACCTTGGGCACAAGCCGCTAGGGGACAAGCTCACTCCGGTCGAAATGACGGTTGTTTTATTGAATGAGCGATGCAGGACTCGAACCTGCGACCCGCTGATTAAGAGTCAGCTGCTCTGCCAACTGAG
>CAZZAX010000278.1:0-5753 GCA_964653075.1 uncultured Pirellulales bacterium | reverse complement strand
GAAGCTTTTCCATAGCCGGGGGAGCCAATGGAGAAGGCTGGTCAGGTTCGGAGCATGCAATAAAATATTCCGATATAAAGAGACCTGCCAGTAAATACGTATTCTTAGAGGACATTGATCCCAGGGGATACAACACAGGCTCGTGGGTCATGGATTTCGGACCCCCGAGCTGGGTAGACCCATTGGCGATGTGGCACAACGAGAGGAGCACAATCGGTTTTGCCGACGGTCATTCGGAAATGCACAGATGGAAAGACAGGAGCTTCATTGACTGGGCCCATCAGGCCATGTATGGGCGACCAGAGAACTTCTCATTCTATATGAACCATCCAGCCGACGAGGTTATAGACATTACTTATATGGCCAACGGGTATCCGTGCAAATCTCATGATTAAGAGAAGATTTGGGCAAGTTCGCACATTCGGAAAAACAGAAGTCAGCACAAAAAGCCCATAAAATGCAGGAAAAACAGAACAGGAGACTGTTGACTGTTCTTGGGTATCTTATTATTTGATGATCAATAAAAGTGGAATTACAGGGGTGCATTTTTTGTTTCGGGACCTTTAAAGAGTTTTTGCTGAACAGGAGAATTAACGATGAAAACAAGGGCTTTCACACTAATCGAGCTTTTGGTAGTAATTGCAATCATTGCGGTATTGATGGCGGTTTTAATGCCGGCATTGAACCAGGCCAGAGACCAGGCCAGACGGATTCACTGTATCAGCAACGTAAAGACACTGTCATTTGCGTGGATGATATATAAAGACGATAATGACGATGTTATGGTTGGGGGCCATCCCCAGCGAGGCGCAATCGATGCCTGGATGTTAAGCCCCAGAGGTAACGATCCCGACCCTATCGAGCAATGCAAGGAAGGTTTAAGACAGGGCAAGCTCTATTCCTACGTCAAGAACGTAAATGTGTATCGGTGTCCCTCCGACGACAGAGCAAAACGTCAAGGTATGTACACATTCGGCAGCTACTCTATTTCCGGGGCACTTAACGGTGAAGAAAAAGAGTGGAGCAACAGGCATCTTATAAAATATTCTGAAATTAAAAAACCCTACGATACGTTTGTTTTCGTAGAGGAAATCGACCCGAGGGGATGGAATATGGGCTCGTGGGTGGTAAGCAAAGATTTCGGAAATAGCTGGATAGACCCGGTGGCAATCTGGCACAGTAAAAACAGGAGCACGTTAGGCTGGGCCGACGGAAGCGCCAACATGCATACGTGGATCAATCAGAGCACCATTGATGCAGCTATGCGTGCCGCCTGGGGGCAGAGCGCACATGATGTGACCCCCCCGGCTGATGAACTGGACGACCTGCGGTTTATGCAAAAACGCTACCCAGTACTCGATAGCCCAAGAAGATAGCAGGTAACCACTGCTCCGGGAAGCCAACTGAGAGCTTCTCAAAGGATTAATTAAATGCTGGATTTTTTTGAGCAGCCCTATACGCTAATCGGAGCAGCGGTTATCGTATTATTCGGGGTTTTTACCTTCCGCAGTGTAATTCCGGAAAAGCGCCACTGGTGGCAGTTTTTGCTGCCGGTCTTTGTTGCGGGGGCCGGCATTGCCCTTGATGTGTTTGTTCAAACCGACCTGGAGAAAATCAATTGCGTAATCAGCACGGTCATAGAAGCCGTCGAGGAGGAGGACTGTGATTCAATCGAGGCTTTGATTGCCGAGGATTACCGCGATTCATTTCATAATACGAAATGGGATTTTGTGGCCCACTGCAGGCGAAAACTCACGCCCCTTCTTGTTTTCAAAAATAAAAAGACGGCCTGCCTGGTAGAATTATCACCGCCCAAGGCAACGGCAACCCTGTTTATGACTACAACATTCGACAAGAACAGCTATGTATCCGAAAACTACAGATCATTTATATTTTTTAAGATAGAGCTTCGCTTTCAAAAACAACCGGACAAGACGTGGCTCATCAGCCGGGGTGAATTGCTCGAAATCGACAAACAACCGGCCAAATGGAACGACATCAGATAAACGAGACAAATAAAGTCATCGAAGCCAACGGCAAATGCTGTTAAATTTCCGGTTTTAACCTCTTCCACGCCTTCCTGTGCCCCTATTTTCATTCCAAGACAATTGGCAAAAGTTTCCGCCTGAATTGGCCGATAGAAATTAACAAGGACACAGGTTCTATCGTTTTTTACAGGGAAAATGGTTTACAATGATGTTCGCCAAATTGAAAAAAACAAGATTGCCATTAAAACCCAAGCTGTTTTTTATTCGCTGGTATCCCAGCAGCAGAAGCTGTGTAAGGCCGAGCAGTCGAAAGGTCAAACCTCAGCAGATGCCTCCTTTAATGGTCCGCAAGGCGGAATGGCGCCGCTGAAAACCCTCATAATTCTCTGACAACAATTACTAATGCCGCGACTTTATTGAATCCGCATTAATTACCAACAGCCAATTAAAGGGGCCTATACCGAATCTTTCGATATAGGCCCCGAATTTACAAACCTACTGCACAATTTTACTTAACAGTCAACCCCTGCTTAGGGCGCCGGAGGATACAACCGAATATCATCGTAGTACATAATACCTGAGCCGCCGGCAACCGGGTTACTCCTGTTACCAAGACCAAGAGTAATTGAAGTTACATTGGCGAGGTTCACACCCTGGTCTGCAAAGCGCGTCAGGTCGATAGTCCATTGGGTCCATTCATTTATCTGTGCCGCATTTGGATTATCATTATCGACTCCAGCAGTGCCATTGAGGACAACATACATTGTCTCAGGGGCATTGGCAGCATCACCTACGTACCAAATAACCAGTTTGTCGACGCCATTCACTGTCCAGTCACGATTGGAAGTCAAATTCAAGGTTGCTTCTGATTTGCCGACTGCGTTGTTGTATGACATCGGCATCGACTGCAGACCGCTGTGAACAATAGACTGCTCGGCAAAAGGAGGATCAAGGTTACCAACAACAGAACCGTTCGTTTCTGGGTTGTCGAATCCGTCTATCCAGGCAAGATATATCCTGTTACTCCCGGGTTCACCTTCATCAAGGTCATTGTAGCTCTCCATATCGTCCACAATAAGGAAGTTGGCAGTCGTGAAGCTCCATAATGGGCCAGTCCACGGACTGTCTGCGTTGGTGCCATTAGCCTCATCAACACGCCAATAGTAAGTAGTATTCCACTCAAGCTGTCCGGGGTCATAGCTCTCGGAACCAATGTTGCCGCTGCCTTTTAACTCCAGAGAAGCTGCATCGGCGCCGAAGTACACTTCATGTGAAGCACCTAAGCCCGGTGCCCATGTTAGAACAGGCGTTTGTGTTACATCCACAGCGCCATTAGCCGGATTAAGTGCCGCAACAGCACCTTCGGTCGTGAAGCTCCAGATGTTACCTTTATGCGTTTCGACAACATCAAACTCATCGACACGCCAGTAGTAAGTTTTGGCCATTTTAAGTGTTCCGGGATTATAGGATGTCATTCCCTGTGGGGAGCCACCGGCGGCATTATCCACTTCATCAAAAGTTTCACCGAAGTACACTGTGTGCAATTTCGCACCAAATCCCGGGGTCCAGCTAAGTGTTACACCCTCGCTTACAGATTCGGCACCATCAGCCGGGTCTGGGAGGTAGGCAGATTTGGGGGGAATCATAAAGCTCCAGATATTACCCTTCCACGGGCTGTTCGGCTCGGTATCATTGACCTCATCTATGCGCCAGTAGTAAGTCGTGCCGGGAACAAGACCATCCGGAAATGGAAAACCGGGAAAACCAGCGACTAAAAATGTATCGGCCTGGTTGCCTATGAATGTGCTCTCAGCGCCAGCGTCCACATCGTCAAAATTATCACCGAAGTACACATCGTGCGAGGCGGCAAAATCACCCGCCCGCCAACTCATGTTCACCCACGTTTCAGGATGATAAGCACCATCTTCCGGGACAGGAGTGGAGGCTTGTGGATACTCCGCTCCGCCACCGGCCATGACACCGAGAATCTCTACGTCCATCAGGGCCCGGCTGTAGATACGCATGTCGTCAAGGAGTCCGTGGAGGAAACGCCCGGTGGCCTGTGAGTTTTCGCCAATGTACAAATCATAGGAGCTTTCATTTATCTGCCCGGTTCCCGGGCTGGTGACATCCAGTACGCCGTCAATGTAAATCTTGCCCTCAGCCCCATCGTATGTTGCAGCCATGTGGTGCCATTCACCACCCGTAACAATAGTTACTCCATTAAACCAGCCGTTACCTCCACCGGTTGAAGTACCCGAAATACCCATATGGGTGGCATCGCCATCGCCACCTCCGCGGCTTGTTCGATACGAATTATCCCCCTTGGCCATAAAGGCCTCCCATGTGTTGGAGAACGCCTCGACCTTAAACCAGAAAGCAATGGTAATTTCATCCCGGATCTGGAGCGACGGGCCATTTCCGCAGTTTAGATAGTCGTCTCCATCGAACTCAAGTGCACCTCCAAGATATCCAGGAACCCACTTCGGGTCGCCAACGAAGACACCGTCATTGCCATTACCACTTGAATCGAAGGCGATGGTACCGGAACCATCATCAAACTTCCAGTAAGCTGCAAGATCCGGGTCGGCAGCGTTAGCCACGCTGGTCAGAACCAGAGACAGCACCAAAACAAAAGAAATCAATCTGTTACACATAACAATCCTCCTTCTGAAAAAGAGTTAAAATAGCCGTGCTCTGGCCACACACCAAAACACCAGTTGTTCTCAAGAAACAATTTTAAGCAAAACGACCGATAATAATTTTCGTACTCGCAATATTATTCTTTTATGTTCAAAATAAGTTTTTCCGGCTCTAAACTACCTCCTTTCCTTAGACAACCGGTATTAATTTGTTATTTGAAATGCATAAATATTCGTCTGTTAAGCACGAAACCTCTTCAAGCTCCGTGCCTTGCACAATACTCCTCCTCTATCGAAAACTACAAATTTTATACAACAGAGGTCAAATAAGCCTTAAAAGACCCTTTCCATTATATTTATACTAAATTACCTATCTTGCCGTCAAGGAAAAAACGATACTTTTGATTTGAATTTTGAAGTCCTTTTTCGCAAAGATTGTACAAATGAGGGGATATGACATCAAAATAATGATATTCGGCCGTGCAACTCTGTATAGAGGGTGGTTTTAGATATGAATTGTAAGGCAGTTATGAAAAATCTACAGGCTGTTTTTCGAAGGCTCGAAGATTCTTACGGTGTTTTTACCCGCCTGTTTGGCCAAATACAGAGCCTGGTCTGACCGGCCTGTAATATCCTCTGGAGTTGCCTGAGCATCATACTGACAAAGGCCTAAACTAATGGACAGTGCTATCTGCTCATTGTTCCAGGAAGCCGGAGTTTGCGAAACCGCGTCAAGCATACGTTTGGCCACAACACTTGCATCGATGATCGAGGTATTTATCAAAATGACTGCAAATTCATCGCCGCCGTACCGTGCCGCAGTGTCGATTTGGCGAATACATTTCTTAATTCTTTTGCTGATTTCCTTTATGGCCTTGTCACCGGCGCGGTGGCCATAGACATCATTTATCTTCTTAAGATTGTCAACATCGACCATAATCAGTGATATCTGGCCGCCATACCTGCGTGAGCGCCAGAGCTCCTTTTCGAGGACTTCATAAAAAGTTTTGTGATTTACAAGACCGGTCAGGCCGTCCGTGATAGCTTGTCGCTGTGTTCTCTCAAACAGCTTTATGTTGCCGATTGAGGCACCGATCAACTGGCTGAACAGCTCTATCAAGGC
>CAZZAX010000277.1:0-5790 GCA_964653075.1 uncultured Pirellulales bacterium | reverse complement strand
ACGAGGTCGGTTCTGGCCAGTCCTCCTGGCACGCTATTCATTTCGGGGGAGGGAGGGGGAAGGTCGAACCCCCTCCCTATCCCTCACTCTCACTTTGTCATTGCGAGGAGCGCAGCGACGTGGCAATCTCGTGAGGAGTGAAAGATGAACCTAACCGAAATGAGAGCCCGGGTCCGGGAGGACCTCCAGGACACCGATTCCGAAAACTACCGCTGGACGGACGACGAGGTCGACGGCGCCATCGACAGGGTAGTATTGGAGTACTCACTCCACGCCCCCATCGAGCAGCAGGACGATATCGCCACCACCGACGGCGATACCGAGCTCGATATCTCCAGCCTATCGGGCTTGCTCGGCGTCAAGTCCGCGGAGTTCCCGATCGGCCAGACCCCTAAATATCTCCAGAGAATTGAGTACTGGGCCGGCCACCTTTACATGGAGGACGAAGGAGACGGCAACGACGCCCGTATCGGCTGGCTTAAGAGACACACCCTCACTGCCGAGTCCACCACCATCCCCGCTGAGCACGAGGAGATTATAGTCCTCGGCGCCACCGGTTACCTGGCCATGTCGGCCTCGGCCTACACAGTGGACAGGGCCAGCATCGCCGGCAGGCACGCCACCATCAACTTCAAGGCCTGGGGCAAGGAGCGCCTCGACCGTTACGATAAGAAACTCAAAGCCGTTTCCCGTAGCTCTAAAGTCATTCCCCATCAGCTCTACACGGAGGAGTAAGGAGGAAACCATGAGTAGAGTCAAACAAGCGCTCTCCCGCATAAGGAGGAAAACCATGCCTAAATCAAAAGTGAAAGAAGCAATCGAAAAGGAGAAAACCAGGGAGGGGCTCCCCAAAGAGGCCTTCGCCATCGTCGGCGACCCCCAGGATCCTGAGACCTGGAAGCTTCCCCATCATACCAGGGCTATCTTCCGCTATCTTCAGGGGAGAATCGACCTGGAGAAGACGGTGGACTGGGACCGTATGCCGGCTGCCGTCGCCGCCCTCAGCCCTGGCGGTTACCGCGGGGAAAGGGTCCGTGCCTCCGGGGAGGATATCATCAAGGCAGCTCGACACATGGCAGCTCATTATGAGGCAGCCAAGAAACCCTTCCCCGACACCCTGGGCGCCCTGATCTAAAAAACAGGCAAGGAACGTAGGCTTTGAGTATAAAGAGCCGCAAAGACGAAAACAGGGGCTTTCTCGGGCCTCTCAGAGCCCTTCTACTGTCATTGCGAGCGGTTTTCCTCTTGTCATTGCGAGTCCCGATTTATCGGGACGAAGCAATCTCGAAGGATAAGGAGTGAACATGGCACAACAACAGAATCCCGATAAAATCGGGACTACCCCGACCCTGGTGGAGGTTTTCACCGAGTTCTTCCGGGCAGCCACCAGACCCGCTGTCACCATCATCTTTGCCGCCGTTATCGCCCAGGTCGTCATCGACGGAATCGATGCCCCCCAGTGGTTTCTCGCCCTGGCCAGCGGCTGCATTCTCTGGTGGTTCGGCGACAGGACGGTGCAGCACATCAAGACGAAGACCCCGATCCCATCGGGGACGAAGAAAGGAGGTACCAATGCCCAAACATGATGGAACAGGTCCACCCGCAGGAGCTCGGGGCCCCAGAGATGGCCGCGGTGGCGGCAACCCTGGCGCGCTCGGGCCAGGCTCAGGCGCCAAAACCGGTGGACAGAAAGGCACCTGCAAAAGCTAATGGACTTCCTGAAAGGTGTTAAACCTTCCACCTTCCTGAGTACCCATGAGGAATGGCACGCCTTTGTGGAAGGCTTCTGTGATGTCCTCTGCCTCTGGCCTCCTCGATGTCATTGCGAGCGAAGCGAAGCAATCTCCAGCGAGTACCACTATTACGTCTTCGGCCGGGCCACGGGCGTCATTGCCTGGTTCGTCATCGCTAAAATCGTCCAGGAGGCTTTCTTTTGACTACTACTGATTACTGGCTACTGACTACTAATTATTACAGGAGGAACAATGGCTAAGTCAGGACTCAAACACATAGACGTCGGCCCCGAGCTTTCTAAATCAGAGTGGGAGAGCCAAGAGAGCCACGAGCTCATACATGGCACCAGCTTTCCTTCTTCACCCGTCGAGCGTCAGCTCTTCTATCGGGACGACCAGCACAAGTGGTACATCTACGACGGCACGGAATGGGTCAGCCTGCAGGGCGGAGGAGGCATGGAGGTCCACGGCAACGAGTATCACGACCCCGACTTTGAACAGGAGGGCGTAGCCGCCACCCTGGTAGAAGCTCACCGTGTTACTGAGACCCACAGTCAGGACCAGCCTCCGGCTGAGCATGGCAATGAGAAGCACGACCCCGACTTTGCCACAGGAGTCGCCCTCACCACCCACGAGGCAGCCACTTCAGGTGTGCATGGTGCCGGGGGCAATACCTTGTGGCACGGCGGGCTAGCAAATATTATTAACAGAACCCATCTTAGTCAGGTCTTTGGCACTTCATCCCTGCGACTTTGTGTATGGAACTTCACCCCCAAAACGGGTAAGGCTTTTCAGGTGTTCAATGCTGCTACTAGCCCCTTTGATGCAGATATAGCTGCTGATGGTGGTGGGGGAGGGAATCTTTCTACTACCAATGTTCCCTTTGATGGTGAAACGAACTTGAATTGCCTGAAGAATATACAGACTGGGGCAGACAGATGGGGAAGATTTATTCTTCATAACACCACAAGAAGTAATACTCGCCTAATAGTAGATTTTGACGAGACAAACAAGGCAATAACAACAGAAGCCTCTATAGATGATTGGGCTGAAAATGATGTTATCACCCTGCAATCCCAAACTTGCACACAGGCAGGCTATATGGACGTGGACTTGAGTGATGAGATAGCTGCAACTGAGGTGGCAGCTTATATTTCACTTGCAGTAACGGATAAATCCGCAGGTGCTCAAGCAGGTCGGCGTATGATACTTCATCCTTATGAGTCATATAACGCAGGAAAGCGAATCGTATGCCCTGCTGCCCTAGCAAGCGAATTTACGGCATTTCCAACAATCATGTCAATAGTTAGCCAGAGGGTATGCGTGTATTTTGACGACTGGACTGATTTTTCCCCCTCATTATCGGTTTTGGCAACCCTTGAATATGCTGACACATAAGGAGAGTTATGAGGATTTATTATGATAATTCGGAATATGAAACTGGCAAGCATAAGATAATTCAAGTTTGGGCTGAACATTTAGGCATAAATCCCCCCGATGAATACCTATCTAATTATTCAGTATTAGAGTTCGATGAATACCATAATCGCAATCTAGCGAGATTGGTTTTCCATTATCGAAATATAGATACTGACCTGCCAGATAATTATTACGTGGGTGGTGAGGGCAAGTTGCGTAATACGGAAGGGACACTCATCACATTTAACCCCAATCCCCAAAAGGAAGCCTACAAGCTGTCTCAGCTTTACGGCTTAACACACGAACAGCTTGATACCTATATTGATAACAATGTAACTAACCTAGCCTCTGCCAAGGAATTTGTCAGGAAGCAGGCCCACGTTATCTTGTGGCTTGTGAAGCAAACTAAACTGGATGAATAGGTGAAATGCGAACCCTGAGCGATACTCTACTCGCCGCCCAGAAGAAGCCTCACCACCTCCCCTACGTCGAGGCGAAGGTCTATGACTACGAGGCCGGCATTAAACGCCTCCCCTGGACGAGAGTCTATGAAGGCTCTGAGCCCGACAACCATCATGGCATCGCCTTCGACGGCCAGGGGAACATGCATCGCATCCGGGCCGGCAGCGGTAATGCCCTCTATTACCAGAAGCAGGGATTGCCCTTCGCTACTCCCTTTCCTTACACCTTTCCTTTTTACCTCGGCGAGCCCCCCGAGTTCGATGTCTGGACCCAGATCGCCACGCACTGCGCCGGTCCCTGCGCCATCGCCGCCTGCGGCGCTAAGGTCTACATCTTCTATAAGACCACCGCCAACGTCCTCTGGAAGTACTACTCCCATGACTACGGCCAGACCTGGGATGACGCCCAGCTCGTGGATTACACCGACGTCCTCTCCCTGGCTGCCTGCTGGTGGGGTACAGGCGACATCGTCGTCTGCTTCGCTGCCACCGCCATCAAAATCAGCGCCATCGTCCTCGATACCAGCACCCAGGCAGCCAACGAGTATTACTATAACCACGTCCTCGATACCATCTATGGCATCGGAGCCACCTTCAACGCCTTCTGGCCGGCTATTGAGATCGTCCTCGGCGGCAAAGACACGGATGCCGGGACGGGCATAGTCACCTATTCCCTGTACGCCACCTGGTTAAGTGATACATATAATTTCCTTGCCCTCCGCCAGCTCATCAGCGCCCAGGAAGACGTCGTTACCGCCTTTAAGTATCCCGATTGCCACCGACCCGCCACGCCTTATGACTACGAGACGCTCCAGCTCACCGTCGTCGAGGATTACTCAGGAGTCACTGCATATACTCGCCCTCTATTAGCTCACCTGGTCAAGGGCACCTACTGGTCCAGCGCCACTATCACCGAGCCCAAACCGTTTGTTGACATCAGCTCGAGTTATGGCTTGCGTCTGATAACTGACAGCTCTTACTGGTGGCTGGAAAGGCCCGACGGAGTCTGGAGAGCCCCCCGCCCCGCCGACTCGCCCCTCGACTTGACTCCCTATATTCAGCAGTTCCGTCAGGTAGTTGACCATGATCAACCCGGCTCCCTTGCCATTGTCCTCGACAACTCCAAAGGTCAGTATGCCAACCCGGGGGAGGGAGAGCTCGCTTCGCTTCGCTTACGCAGCGAAATCGCCCTCAAGCTCGGCTACAAGACGGCGGCCGGCAACGAAGCCGTCACCAACCTCAACTATTGGGTGGATTCCTGGAAGTACTCCCTGTCCCAGCAATCTCAACCGACCTTGACCCTCTTCTGCCTCGATCTCTGGGGCTTGGCCGCCGCCTGGTCCGCTCGCTACTCCCTGCGCTGGAACTATACGGCGTTTCAGCCCTCCCGGGTCTGGGAAATCCTTTACCAATACCTCGGCAGGCTCGGCATCCGCCTCTGGAACAACCCCTCCACCCCCAAGAGCTATACCATAGACAACTACTATCCCAAGTTCCTTTCTCGTGGGGGCACCCATGCTGACACGCAGCTCCGGCGTCTTTTGAGCTTTGTTACCGATAAACTTGTTCCCCGGGAAGCCCTCTGCTTCGCTAAAGACCTGCTCCCCAGCGAGTCCTCCTCCTACGAGTATAAGAACGAGCCTGGAGCCCACCGCATCCTGGGAGGCTCCTTCTCCGATAAGCTCGTCATCACCCATGCCCAGGTCAGCGGAAACACCCAGGCCGAGCCCCCCGTCCACGTTCGAGAGGCCGCCTTCGATTGGGACCTTCTCGCCCTGGGCATAGATAACCTCCGTATGCAATACGACCCCAACCTCGAAGAAGCCGACCAGGCTCAAAAGAGGGCCGATGCCCTCCTCCGGCACGAGACCCTGGAAGCCATGGGCGACCATATCGTCGTCCCCACCAACGTCGGCCAGGAGCTCCTCGATGTCGTCGAGGTCACCGATGCCCGCTGCGGGATTAGTCAGGAGAAGTATAGAGTCCTCGCCATCCAAACCGACTACGACCGCCGCCAAGGGATTTACACTCAGCGTCTGGCGCTCTATGCCCCATGACAAATTATCGTGAATGTTTAGTAGTGTCATTCTGGGGAGTCTAGATGAATTTGGATGATGAAGAATCTCGGAGATTCTTCGCGGAGCCTGTCCTGAGCGGCACAGGATTCTTCGGTAGTA
>CAZZAX010000276.1:0-5828 GCA_964653075.1 uncultured Pirellulales bacterium | reverse complement strand
AGGCGGATATCGTCGAAGTACATCATACCGGAACCGCCGGCAATTGGATTGCTCCTGTTGCCAAGACCGAGAGTAATCGAATTGACGTTGGCGAGGTTTACGCCCTGGTCTGCAAAGCGCGTCAGGTCGATATTCCATTCGGTCCAAAAGCCAATCTGTGCTGCATCAGGATTATCATGATTGACCACGGCGCTGTTATTGAGAACGATATACATCGGTTCGGCAGCATTAGCCGAATTGCCCCTGAACCAGATTGTTAGTCTATCGACGCCTTTTTCCGTCCAGTCACGGGGGTAAGTCAGGACAGAAGTCGCCTCAGATTTACCGACGCTATTGTCGTAGGAAAATGGCATCGACTGATTACCACTGTGGACGATAGTCTGCTCGGCAAATGGGAAATTAGGGTAACCAACGACGGAACCATTGGCCGGGTCGTCGAATCCGTCCACCCATGCAAGATATATCCTGTTGCACGCCGGGTCAGCGGGGTCAAGGTCATTGTAGCTTTCAAAATCATCCACTATAAGGAAGTTGGCAGTGGTAAAGCTCCAAACCGGACCTATCCACGGGCTGTCGGCATTGGAGTTATTGACCTCATCTATCCGCCAGTAGTAAGTGCTGTCCCACTCAAGCTTTCCGGGTTCAAAGCTCTCGGAGCCAAGGTCTCTGTCACCTTTATACTCCGGCGAACCGGTATCGGCGTCGCGCAGTGCTACTTTATCCGTACCGAAATAGACGTGATGCGAAGCGGCGTGGCCTGACGGTGACCAGCATAGAACCACCATTTGCGTTATATCCACGGCGCCATTAGAGGGTTTCAGGCTCTGGACAGCGCCTTCGGTGGTAAAGCTCCAGACATCCCCTTTATGTGTTGTGACTGCATCAAACTCATCAACCCGCCAGTAGTAAGTTTTGCCTGATTTAAGCGAGTCGGGTTTATAGGTTAGAAATCCCTTAGGTAATCCTCCGGAGGCATCGTTAACATCGGCAAAATTTTCACCGAAATATACGGTGTGCATTTTTGAATTGAAACCTCCCGTCCAACTAAGGATCGCGTTCAGGTCTATAGTCTCAGCGCCATCAGCAGGGTCGGGAAAGTAAGCGGTTTTGGAAGGAATAGTAAGGCTCCAGACATCTCCTTTGTATTTCGTAGTCTGGTCCGCCTCAACTTCGTCAATGCGCCAGTAGTAGGTTGTGCCCGGAACAAGGCCGTCCGGAGATGGAGAATTGGGAACACCTGCTACAATGTACTCTTCGGTCTGGTTGCCCTGAAAAGTGCTCTCGGCGCCAGCGTTCACATCTGCGAAATTATCGCCGAAATATATATCGTGCGAGGCCGCAGTATTTCCCGGAAACCAACTGAGACTTACCCACGTATCCACGTACAGAATACCATCAGCCGGACTGGGTTCGTAGGCCCTTGAGCCGGCCATCAGCTTTTTTATCTCGATTAATGACAGAACCGTATTGTAGATTCGTACATCGTCGATGAGGCCCGGGAAGTAATTGGAGGTACTGAGCCTTGCACCTATTCTAAACTGGTCAATTGTGCCTACTTCTCCGTCAAGGCTGTCAACAAAGCGGCCATCCAGAAACCAGCTTCCCCCTTGTCCATTATAATTTACAGCAAAATGGTGCCATTGGGTATCTACGGGAATGAATATAGCCCCCCAGCCGCCCACGAATATAATATAATTGCCTGCATCGTCCACCTCGATATCGTAATAAGTACCGTCTGTGTCGCCATCCGGGACGAAGCCGAAGACGCTCGTCCAGGGTGGTATGTCTGTGGTGCTTGCTTTCGCCCAGCCGGCCATTGTCCTTTGGTCAATCCCGCTTATTCCTACGCTGCCGACGTCCACATAGTCATCGACACCATCAAGCTGAATCGCTCCCCCAATCCTGCCGGCCACCCATTGCGGGTCGCCTTTTAAGGTGCCATCGTTGCCATTGCCGGATGCATCACGTGCCACGCTGCCGGAACTTTCATCGAACCGCCAGTGAGCTATGAGGTCGGCGGAGGTGTTAGCGGCCAAGCCAAGAACCAAAAGAATGAATAAACAAATCAATTTCTTAGACATAATGAACCTCCTTCAAATAAAGCAGATAAGGTGTTAATTGGGATGTAAAAAAACATAACAACCAGATAGAATGCTTTCGCTGCAACTTAGTACATTGCATAATAATTCCTCCTAAATCAGGAAAATACCGGGATAACGTTCGCAGGATGACGAAAATCGACAGATGTGTGCTCTGCGCGAACACATCCTTTTCCTGCCTATTTTATACCAAATGAGCCGCCTTCCAGTCAAGGAAAATCCCTCGAATTGTGCATAATTCATTGTTAAGACCCAGGCAGGCATGGGCAATGCCGGGCAAACCGCTATATCGAACATCATTTGGTTATTCCTTTCTCCCTGTCTGGAGGGAAGCTATTGTGAAATGCAGTATGATATGTTATAATATTTTTATGTCGTTATAAAGCTTATCGGCTGCTAAAAAGCGGTGCTTTATGGTTTGCTTTTCTGAACAAGGAGGAATGCTATTCATATGAGATGTTCGCTGGTTCTTGTTTTTTTCTTAATATTCAGTCATATCATCAGCTTTTCGACTATGGCTTATGCACAGGAGCAGATCCGGATAAACGAGTTTATGGCCGTGAACAATAATGGTCTTGATGACGAGGACCGGGACGAATCGGACTGGATCGAAGTCTACAATGCCGGAAGAGATGCGGTCAACCTGGAGGGGTGGTATCTGACGGATGACGTCAACGACCTGAGACAGTGGGCATTTCCAGAGGTAATACTCGATCCCGATGCTTACCTGATTGTCTTTGCCTCTGGGAAAAACCGCAGAGATCCCCTGGCGGTGTTGCACACCAATTTTAAGCTAAAAGGCAGTGGCGAGTATCTGGGATTAATCCGTCCGGACGGTGAGGCCGTGGCCTGGGAGTTCTTTCCGGGGTATCCGAGACAGGCGCCCGATATTTCTTACGGCCCAGTCAGCAGTACCGTGGAAACAACACTCTTAATGTCCGGTGCCCCGGCCAAGGCTTTGGTGCCCCGTAATGGTGCCCTGGAGCTTAGCTCACGTAGTTCGGATACGCTACGTCCCTGGACGCAAGAAGGCCTTGACGATTCATACTGGCAGACGGGCACTACCGGTGTAGGTTATGATTACCCCGGACTGGTCGGTTTGGACGTTTCGGGGATGCGCAACGTCAATGCGACAGTGTATATTCGCGTGCCTTTCTTTGTGGAGGACCCCTCGGCGATCCAGGCCTTAACCTTACGCATGCGTTTTGACGACGGGATGATTGCGTATATTAACGGTCAGGAGGCGGCACGGTTTAATGCCCCTGCGCCGGGTGCTGAGACGTGGAACTCCGGTGCATCTGCCAATCAACCCGACAGCATTGCTATCGAACCTGTTGATTTTACTATCCGGCAATTCGACTTTCTGCATGTTGGGGCCAACCTGCTGGCCGTGCAGGGACTGAACTATCAGATTAGCAGCTCGGACCTGCTGATTATTCCAGAGCTGCTGGTGACAATTGATACAATAGACGGATCTTCATGTCAATTTTTTCCGACCCCGACGCCTGGAACGCCGAACAACGACGGTATTGATATTCTGGGACCGATCATTTCTGACACATACCACGATCCTCACATACCCACCGAAAATGAGGACGTGCAGATTACGGCCCTGATCGAGCCGTCGTTCGATCCCATTGATACCGTCATGTTGTACTATCGCGTTATGTTTAATCGCGAAGTAGGCATACCGTTACTGGATGATGGGACGGGCGGCGATGTCAAAAGCAGAGACGGGCTCTATAGTGCGCGAATCCCGGCTTTCAGGTTTAAAGCGGGTCAGATGGTGCGCTGGTTCATTACGGCCACAGACACTGCCGGACGCAAATCACGGTTCCCGGCCTACATCGATCCGCTGAATTCACCGCAGTATTGCGGGACAGTAGTGGAGGATCCGAGCCTGACTAATCCGCTACCGGTACTGCATTGGTTTATCCGGACACCACAGGCCGCCAACAGCGATTCCGGGACCCGCTGTTCGCTTTTTTATGACAGGGAGTTCTACAATAATGTGTGGATCAATATTCACGGCCAGTCCAGCCGTAGTTTTCCTAAAAAAAGCTACGATATCGATTTCCATCCCGGTTGTAACTTCAAGTGGGCGCCGGGCCAGCCACGTGCCGATGATATAAATTTTATGACGACGTATCCGGACAAGGCGCACATGCGTAATATTCTGGCCTATGAGACGTATCGGGACGCGGGTTGTCCCTACCACTGGGTTTTTCCGGTACGAGTCCAGCAAAATGGGGCCTTTTGGGGCACAGCTCACGTGATGGAGAACGGCGATGAGGATTGGCTGATTCGGATGGGCTTGAATGCCAAGGGTGCCCTTTACAAGATGTATAATAGATTTGATAGTGCGAATAGTGCCTATAGCGGCGCCGAAAAGAAGACACGAAAATATGAAGACAACGCGGATTTGTTGGCGCTCTATAATGGCGTTAGCCTCTCGGGCGAGGCACGTCGCCGATATCTCTATGACAATGTGGATGTCGCTCAGGTTGTCAACTTCCTGGCTGCACGCGCAATCACGGGAGATGTCGACTGCTGTCACAAAAACTACTATCTTTACCGTGATACGGGAATCAGTAATGAGTGGCAGATGTGGCCGTGGGACGTGGATTTGAGCTTTGGACGAGTATGGAATTCTTCGGAGACTTACTGGAATGAAAACCTTGTTCCAAATACGGGTCTGTTTGTCGGCAACAATAACCGTTTGCCACAAGCCTTCTTTAGCACTCCGGAAATACGACAGATGTATTTGCGCCGAATAAGAACGCTCATGGATGAATTGCTCAAGACACCGGGTACGCCGGAGGAAGAACGGTATTATGAGCCGCGTATCGATACGCTGGCGGCTCTTATTGCCCCGGATGCCGCCTTAGACGCCGCTAAATGGGGCTCTCATGCCTGGGGTAATGGTTCGACGGCCTCTTGCTGTCCGCAAACGTTGCAGGAAGCTGTCGATGAACTAAAGTATTCCTACCTGCCTGAGCGTCGGCGGCAACTATTCAACGGCCTGTCTTCGGGAGCCAGAGAAATACCAGATACTCAACCGGCCGGGGCGGTTATCGACTTCGGTCCTATTAATACCCTTCCTGCCAGTGGTAACCTGGATGAGCAGTACATACAACTGCATAATCCCAATCGTTTTGCTGTAGATATTTCCGGCTGGAAACTGAGTATTGGGCCGGAGCAAAACGTTCATCTTTTTACTTTCCGTGGTGGAACGGTCATTCCTTCGAATGGGACTATTTACGTTGCCGCCAACCGGGTAGCTCTTCGCGCCCGGAATGCATCTATCAGAGGCGGTCCAATATTGTTTATTGTTGGTGATTTCAGTGGCCGGCTTGCAGCTCGAGATGAAATCCTTCTTTTGACCGACCGGCAGCAAGAGATAGTAAATTTTGTTTTAACGACCCCGGCCAGCGGTCGATGAGAAGCGAGGGAGAAATACTCCTGTACAGATTGCGTATTACTCAGGCTGTATATGAAAGAACTATAGCCGACATAAAAATCAGTACGAAACCTGAAAATCTCTCGCTATTATTTAGATTTTAACTTCCGGCAAATATTAAGGGTTCTTCCGAGTAATGGGTAGGTCAATATGCGATCCCAATGACCGAGAAAAATCGTTCGGGGCCCCAGATGTCCAAATTACCCCCCTGACCGCCCTAATTTGGCCATCTGCCCAAACGATTTTTCTCTCGGCCCAACCTCAAGGCC
>CAZZAX010000275.1:0-5840 GCA_964653075.1 uncultured Pirellulales bacterium | reverse complement strand
ACAACGGTCGTTCCACATCAGGATGATGTGGCTACCTCCTGTTAAGTAAGAACCTTGATGTCATATAATTGACAGAAAGTTCGTAGCTGCTTAGCATAATTCCCATAGAATATAATCTGATGCATACCCTTGACATTACATACGTCATCTACCTCGTTGATCGTCATCTCTACGTTCGTGCGACAGCCTCCAGTCGGCGGAATACTCGGGCATCCCACAACCTGTCCACTATAAATATACATGCGGGGTGTTTCTCCTGAAAGGTATTGTGCCATTGTGACCTCCTGTCCGGTGCGCCAGAGGACTCGGGGAACACAACCCCATCCTGCTTCAGCATGGCTCATTAAGATGTACGGCTCAGAAGGGCCGGAGGTACCATTCAGCTTTGATGCACAAGTGCAATGTGCTCCGAAATAGTGGTTCTTCTCTGTCTCCATAGAAGCGTTCTGCTGGAACCCGGGTCTATCGAAGAGCTGCTGTACCAGCATTAAAGTCAGCGTTGCATTGAGATCAGCCTGGCAGCCGGCTGCTATACCTTCGTCTCTCAGGCTCATAAAACCCATACAGGGCGGACAATGTTTATGTGGTCTTCTAAGTCCCGGTAAACAGTCCATCATTACGGCATCAGCATTCTCAGCCTCAATGATTCGTTTGAAGACAAAGTATGCTCTTGCGGCATCGAGGATGTCGGCCTTCGTTGGCTGGATTACCTCTCTTGCGTTCTTAAGATACGCCTGCGCGAGTTTTTTCACATCGCCTGTGGCTTCGGTACGCTTAAATTCCTCATAAAACTTCGTATGCGGCACGGTCCGCACCTGGGTACCAAAGTGGGGCAAGGTTGTCTCTCTTGTTTGTGTACCCCCAATGTTGACAATACGACTCTCCTTCATCCACCGGGCTGTTTTGATCATCCTCATGCCGTCTTCAACTGCATCAAGATTGTCCAGCGAATTAATCAGATAAGCACCGGACCTTCGGTTTAGTTGCCTGATGTGGTCAACGAGCAGTATGCCTAACGTAGTTAGCACTACAGTAGGGATTCCCGTTTCTTCAACAATACGGATTATATGTCCCCAATGCCCTTTCTTGAAGAGTATAAGAAGTAAACCATCGGGCTTTGACTGTTTAACCTCACTAACAAATCTTGATACGCTCTCAGAACCATCGAGTGGCTTTTCATTCATAGAGATGCTTATCCCAAGGTTTTGTTCGATTCTTTTGATCCGTTCCATATAGGCTCGCTGGCGCCCTTCGGCGTCGAAATCAGAGCCCGGCCAGCTATAATAACCAACCTTCCTCAGAGTCTCTGTCGGAGGATAAACAAAAGCACCACGCACCCTGGCCGGCCTCTTTTGCCGGGTTATGCTCTGCGCAGAGGCGGCAGCCCCTATTAACTGCTTGGAGCTTAAAGAAATCCCTGCCGCAGTACTGCCTGCCGCCTGCAGAAAGTTCCGCCGGGATATCTCCGCTGTTTCGTTTGATTTTGAATGTTTCATTTCAATTCCTTTCCATTTTGGCTAACAAATTCTATGAAAGAAATAATACCAGAGCTGCCCTCATAAGGCAACATTAAGTAAAACCGGATAGGTCTCGCCGCCTATATGACGCACATGCTGACCTCCGGCAGCACCTTCAAAAAACATTAATCAATCGTCAATCATCATTAATCATTTGATTGCCGCCTCAGGTAGAAATGCTATGTACCCCTTCATCCTGAGCGGAAGAGTTTACCCCCAATGTGAGCTTACTTGCTATCCTGTTGGGGGAAGGATGAGCTTCAGACGAAGGATCTATTAAAAACAGTTGTCATTGCGAGCACCTCACCTGGTTCTCAGGATGCATGCAAAAGAAACGTGTTTCTGTATAATGTAGCTTTGTGTGAAGCTCTGGCAGTTATGGCCGACGGCCCAATGGTGTTTCGTACCCGTTTGCGAGCATGGTTCCGGAGATGGAGAATGTATGATTGGTGAAGTAAAATCAGGGCAAGTACTGATATTGCTATCCCGTTTAGGAGATTACTCGATAATGATCCTCCCGGGCAGAGCTTCTTAATTACAACAGGATTATTTGATATAGGAAGCGTGTAATAAAAAATCTCACAAAACGTGCTCGTGAAATGGGTTATGCCGTTGTTTGTACAAATACAGGAGAGTTAGTTTCTTAGGAGCGCAGCGTGGCAATCTTCGACCAATAATCAATAGTCATTCATCAATAATCAATTTCCTTTAATGTGCTACCTGCGGTCCACACCAGTTATATTCACTCCGCCGTTTACCCTGAGCTTGCCCCTTAGGGATTTATCCTAAGCTTGTCCTGGAGTTTATCCCCGGGAATTACAAACTTATTCTGCAGCAGGGGAGTATATGCCTACTTGCTTGTCTGCCGGGGGGTAGAAATGAAATATACCTAATACTACACACCAACTACTAATACGTCGTCCACAACCGGCTATTCCAATGTATGTTATTATCGCAAATCTAACCAAAAATGTCGCAATTTAAAAGGCGAAGGAGGTACATTTGGACGATCAAACTCATGGTCCAATCTGCTTACGCCGTTTATTCTCCAGCCTTCGTGGCTTAACTCAATCTCAGATATATTGCTACTGCATGCTTCTTCATTAACTTCGGTCAAAATATCTTTTGCTTCCATGCTCTGGATATACCCGATCATCGTCCCTGAAGGTGAGTATTTACTATAAGAATGTTCCCGATTTATAAATCGACAAACACCTTCTGCTACATAAGGTTTGCAAAACCTTGATGGGGGTTTCCCTAAGCGTTTGCATTCAATTGCATATTGTTTGTACCGGTTATAATCCACCTTTTCGCTTGCGTCGCGCCATTGCCACAAGAAATCAGGTTTCTTTCCTTCGGCCTCATCCCCTTCTGGCAAGTTGTGATCAGGTTGATTTTGTGATTGAAAAACAGGTAAGTGATCGACGTGTCTGTCTTTTCGCCTCAATTCCTCGTTTGCTTTACGAATATACTTATCCAAAGTTCTGCTTATGGAATCTTCCGGAGTTGGGAAAGAGTTCTCCTTTTTCCGCATCATTTCCAATGCCAACTGCATGACATCAAGCAGACGGGACTCAAGCCTAAACCACAGCTTGTTATCATGTGGAATTACAGGTTGTACCAATCTTATTTCTCCCCCTCCTTGGATTGCATATTCATTGCTTTAAGTAATGTCGCCTCGGCATCTTCCCTCGCCATACTTCGCGTCCATAGCCGTCTTTCGTTGCGTTTGATAATAATTATGTCAGTATCAGATACTTCCCTAACTACTCCATCAATATAAACTCTCTTGCGGACCGGCGCAAGCTGCGTTTCTTCAAGTCTTTGTAATACATTGTTCCATTGGGCCTCTTCTGACTCTTTAACAGCACTAACAGGCTTTTCCTTATACTGTGTTGTAAATACCATTGCGACCATCGGTATATTTCTGCCCGGCCGAATTAGCTGCCAGCGAAATTCCCCATCCGGTTCAAGCTCCCGATTCCAAATCCGCAGGAAGGTTCTGATATACCCCTCGAATCCCTTTTGCAAATCTCGCCGAGTTGGAACATCTTTAAGAACACCACAATTGCTCGCAGGCCTATTTGCTTCAACCCGTTTTACAGCCGTACTTTTGACATTATTGTAAAAAAGGTCAAGGCCATACTCACACATGTCCCTGATAAGGTCCCGCTCCGCCTCGTTTAATTCATACAGATCATAAATTGCCTCATCAAGTTCTTGTTCCAATTTGCCAGTTTCCGTAAGAGTTAATTTATTATCATCAAAGATATCTGAGCTTGCATCATTCGCTCCTTTTTCTTGTAACTCCTCCACGATTTTAACAATCCGACTTTGGAGATTGAAATCCTCTGGCAACCTTATAGGAAAATCTTTGATACGCTCTTGAAGAATCTCGTGATGCCACATACCCCATGAACCTGTCGTAAGCCAATAATAATATCGTGCGAGTGATGACCAAAAGATCCCAAGTAGTACTTTCCCTTCCAATTCAGCAGAGTTTGGGAGTTTAATCCCATAAATCGAATGCCTAAAACAAAATGATTTTCTTTCAAGCCTTGCTAATATCCTACCTTTTTCGCCTCCTCTTTGTGTTATACCTCTCTTTATAATTAAACGTAATCCTTTATATAATTTCGTATTGCCTTCTAAGTATAAAGGACTTGGCGTTTTTTTAAGGGTGTCATCATCTATTGGCCCATATCTTTTCAAACATGGCGCAGGAAGCATTTTGTAATCTAAGTGTTTTTTTCTCGGCCGCTTCCCACTTCGTACCTCAAAACCTCTCCCAATATCGTCGGATTCAAATTTCCTGCCGCAAATTACCAAATCCCCAAGACTTGATTCTATGCCTAAATGACAAATAAGCGACTCATCACGGTGGTTACCCCACCATTGTATTTTCCAGAGATTCTCATTTCTAACAACATCATCCTGTCTTAGTTGCTTTATGTCAGCAGCACTCAATATCACGGACTGAACTTCTTCTACCATTGCAGTCTTTTTTGCAGACCAGTATTCAAAAACACTTTCATGATCCGGCCTTTGTTTTGTGAAGTAGACAGAAATGAAAGGCGACTGCGCACCTGATTGACGAGCTTTGCCTTTAAAAAACACATCTCTAGTATGTACAAAATTTATAATCGAATGTAATGTTGTTCCCCCAACCCATTTTCTTCTGAAATCGCGGCTGTTCTCTTGAATCTTAAACAACACCCCTGAAGAAACCAACAATGCTGCTCGACCACCATCACGTATTAGGTTAATTACTCTATGAATAAATGCCTGAGACCATTCTCTGTCACCTACAGGTAATTTCGCTTCTTGTTTCTCACACCAATTTAAAGCAACATTCATTGCATCACGGCTTTCTTTTTCTTCCTTTTTTTTGCCGGGTGAACCCCACGGTGGGTTTCCTACGACAATGTCTGCGCACGATTCAGTGAAATTAGACAAAACATCTTCATGTGCGATTCTTGACTCAACTTCAAAAGAATTGGCTTCAAGTAATATATCATAATGTTGTTCCGGTTTTCTTTCCCTACGTTTTTCATATTTCAGGTTGGGTAATTTTTTACCTTGTTTTATCTGTTCTAAAATATCAGGTGGTCTCTGATAATGCAAAAATGCCAGATACAAACTAAATGCCGCAATCCGAACAGCCTCTCCATTGATATCAATACCGGAAATCTGCTCCCTAAGAATCTTTCTAAGTTGAATGTCACTAAGTCGCCTTCCATTTTGTGACCAGACTTTATGGCGCACAATCCGCCTGAAAGATTCCACAAGGAAAATTCCCGATCCGCACGCTGGGTCTAGGATTCTGGGCTTTTCGTCTAAGCATTCAGGCGACAACACTTGACTCAACAAAAACTCCACCAACGCAGGCGGAGTATAATGAGAACCGTTATTACCAGTGTTACTTTTATCCGTGTTGTAAAATTCTTCATAAATGCTGCTAATCAGTTCAATCGGAATGACATCAAACTTATAGGCAAAGAAAAATAACTGGTCACCATCTGAATTACCCAACAGAAAATCTTGGAGCTTCTTTAAATGTAACGGCTCGACTTTTTCTTTCTCTTCTTCTATATCTGGGAACATGTCGCCGTTAAAGTCTTCGCTGAGTTGCTTGAATAACGCGTAGGTAAATTCTTTATCGCTTAGGACTCTCGGATAAAATCGTTTCTCAAGTTCAGGATCAACAAATGAACCGGAGGCAGGCGTATTAAGAATCTCCCGCCATTTAGGTTTGCCTCTGACAATTATTTTGAAATAGCTTTCTTCAAGAACTCCTCTGTCTTCAAGATAGCGTATAAATAT
>CAZZAX010000274.1:0-5998 GCA_964653075.1 uncultured Pirellulales bacterium | reverse complement strand
CCGGTGACGTGGACGAGTCCGGCACACTTTATTACATTCGCATTGACAGGGTAAGCTACAGCGATGGTTCCCATCCAGAGAGCTGCCCCGGCGGTGTTGACCACTGGCCTACCGAGCCGGATGGTGACGGCGAATCACTGACTCGCAAGGTCTCATCCGATTACGGCAACGACCCCGACAACTGGACAGCCTCTGCACCTTCACCCGGTGAATAGATTTCAAATCCCGCTTAATCTTCGGATCAGTTGAGAAAAACAGTTATTTTGCAGCTTGACCTGTATTACAGAGTGTTTTATTATAAGCACTCAAAAACAGGTTTTTTTTAACTTTTTTACCGGGAGAGATTGGAGTTTGTCACGATAGAACTAAATAAGTAGGGAGGCAAATAATGAGATACGTGAAATTGTTAATTATTCTGATTGGTATCGCGACTTTGGCAGGCTGTGTGGAGGAAAAGACGAAAATGGCAAATATAACTTTCGGTCAAGACTTGTCGTTTCTTAAAAAGCATACGGATGTTTTCATTATAGAAGATAAGTCTGGAAACAGTAAGGTAGCCGTTTTACCGGCATTGCAGGGAAGAGCGATGACCAGTACCGCCGAGGGATTGGAAGGATTAAGTTTCGGCTGGATTAATCGCGAATTAGTTGCCTCCGGTGAGACGGTCGAGCATATCAATGTTTACGGTGGTGAAGACCGTTTCTGGATTGGACCTGAGGGAGGACAATTTTCGATATTTTTCGAAAAAGATGTACCATTCGATCTCGAACACTGGTTCACGCCGGCGCCTATTGATACAGAGCCTTTCAAGCTTATTTCCCATTTTCAAAACCGTGCACTTCTGCAAAAGAATATGACGTTAGAGAATTACTCCGGCACTATTTTTAACCTTCGAGTGGACCGTGAAGTTCGAGTTCTTGAACGAAGTGAAGCGTTCAAAGCCCTTGGAATAATGCCGTCGGAAACAATAAAAATGGTTGCTTTTGAGTCGAACAACAAGATGACCAACACAGGGGCAGAAGCCTGGAGAAAAGAAAGCGGACTTCTTTCAATATGGATACTTGGTATGTTCAATCCATCGCCTACAACGACGATTGTCGTTCCGTTTAATGCCGGCCCGGAGTATGAACTCGGTCCGATCGTGAATGATGCCTATTTTGGCAAGGTTCCGGCAAATCGGCTGGTTGTCAAGGATGGCGTGATGTTCTTTAGTGGTGACGGACAATACCGCAGTAAGATAGGCCTCTCTCCCCAACGGGCCAGGCCGATACTCGGAAGCTACGATATAGCCAATAAAGTCCTGACAATAGTTCAATACAACAAGCCCGAGTTTGTGACTGATTATGTCAACTCAATGTGGGAACTTCAGGATGAACCTTACAAGGGCGACGTTGTTAATTCGTATAATGATGGACCTTCTGAACCCGGCGCTAAACCTCTTGGGCCATTCTATGAACTTGAAACGTCCTCTCCAGCGGCGGCTTTGGAGCCGGCTCAAACGATATCACATGTACACCGTACTTATCATCTGCAGGGTTCGGAAGCCGAACTAAATTCGATTGCCAAGGCAACACTCGGAGTGACAATAGCTGAAATAAAGTCAGCACTTCCTAAATAGCCTACTATCTCTTTTGCCGGTTTGCAATATTATGATTACCGGTAGGGGGGGTACAACGAGTGCGTCTTTGGTCTCTGTAATAACACAATAAACAGTAACCTGCAAATTTCCCTTGACGGGCATATAGGCAATTTGGTATAAATAAACTTAGTGAAGAATGTATCCACATAAGGGTGTGCCTGTGGATTTTAGCTCTTTGATTTGAGAGTTGCTGTAGTTTTTTAGGTTTTAGAAGGAAGGAGGCGTACTCAAGTCGCCAAAAGCATTCCGGGCAGGCATAGTTAAAATTTAGCAATCGCGATGGTTATTATCGGTCGTATGTATTTTCAATTTTTTTTATTAGGAGTATTGTTATGTCTAAAAACTTGATTTGTTTGGTGTTATTGTTGGCCTTTTGTATGGCTTCGTCAGTGCAAGCGGCGAATATCATCTGGATCTCCGGTTTCTTTGATGACAACGGCGACGGCGAACCGGACGACCAGGCCTGGGTGGACATGCTCGAAGCCCAGGGGTACACAGTTGACTACACTCCGGGATGGGAGGACCTCGATGACGATAAAATTACCGCTTTGAATGCTGCGGATCTTCTTATTATTAGTCGCAACAGCAACAGTGGTGATTACGACGATGATGCTACTGAAATTACCGAATGGAGTTCTATCACAACGCCAATCATCCAGATTTCCACCCACCTTATAAGGAGTAGCCGCTGGCTGTGGTTCAATACTACAACCCTCCCGACTTTATCTGATGTTGTGGTGGACATTTCTGTCCCCAGCCATCCTATATTTGCAGGTGTATCGTCACCGGTTCAGATTACGGATGGAGCTGTGGGTCCAAGCTCATTCGCTGACATCACTGGTGTGGGCGCAGGCAACGGTACATTGCTCGCCAAAGTGACAGACGCCGATGTTGCCTGGATTGTCGAATGGGAAGAGGGAGTTGAGTTCTACCCAGGCTCAGGACAGATCGCCGGCGGCCCGCGTTTGTTCTTCGCCGGCGGCACGCAAGAGGGTGACGGAATTGGACGAGGCGAGTATAATCTCACTCCCGATGGCGAAAAAGTGTTTTTCAACGCGGTTAGATATATGATCGGTGGCTCGAAGCTCGTAAAGGCCGGTAATCCCGAGCCGGCCGATGGTAGTATCTATGAGGATACCTGGGTTAATCTTTCGTGGAGTCCGGGAGAGTCTGCGGTTTCACACGATGTGTATTTGGGTGATAATTTTACCGATGTTAACAATGGAGCCGAAGGTACTTTTCTGGGCAACCAGGCAGCGACGTTCATTATCGCCGGATTCCCCGGATTTTCATATCCGGAAGGTCTTGTTCCGGGTACAACATACTACTGGCGAATCGATGAAGTTAATGAAACAGAGCCGAACAGTCCCTGGACAGGCGATGTCTGGAGCTTTAGTATCCCACCCAAAACCGCCTATGCGCCGGACCCGGCTGATACTGATGAGTCTATCGACCTGAATGCCAACCTTAGCTGGACGGCAGGTTTCGGTGCGAAACTGAACACTGTTTACTTCGGTGACAATTTTGACGATGTGAACAATGCTACCGTTGGGCTCCCCCAGGGAACTACAACCTTTAGTCCCGGCCCGCTTGAGCCGGCTAAGACTTACTACTGGCGTATCGATGCGTTTGATGGTTTCGCTACACATAAAGGCAATATCTGGAGCTTTACTACTCAGGGCGCAGTCGGAAATCCGAATCCCTCTAAAGGCGCCGTGGATGTTACACAGTCACCTGTTCTTACATGGGCGTCTGGAGTCTTCGCCACTTCAAGTGAGGTCTATTTTGGCTCTGACGAAGATGCCGTGAAAAACGCTGACACGAGCTCCCCCGAGTACAAAGGTACGAGGAATCTCGGCTCTGAGAGCTATGATGCGGGTAACCTTGAATGGAATACGACGTACTACTGGCGTATTGACGAGGTCAACAATGCCAATCCCGACAGTCCGTGGAAAGGCAACATCTGGAGCTTTACGACGGCCAACTTCCTTATTGTAGACGACTTTGAGAGCTACAATGACCTTGACCCCGCAGACCCGGCGAGCAACAGGATATTTTTTGCATGGCTGGACGGATTCGACAACCCGGCTATAAACGGTTCTATCGTTGGTTATGCTACTCCTCCATTTGCGGAGCAGACTATCGTTCACGGCGGTTCTCAGTCGATGCCACTTGCCTATGATAATGCTGTTGGAAAATCTGAGGCGACTTTGACGTTGACTTCCAATCGTGACTGGACCGTAAACGGTATCAACACGTTGACAGTCTGGTTCAGAGGCAATGCGGTTAACGCCGCCGAAGCGATGTATGTTGTTCTCAACGGTACCGCCGCGGTCACGAATGATAATCCTGCTGCGGCACAGAAAGCTTCCTGGACGCAATGGAATATCGACCTGACGCGCTTTGCAGACCAGGGTGTGAACCTTGCCAATGTTAATACGATTACTCTTGGTTTCGGCAACAGGAGCAATCCCGTGGCCGGAGGTACAGGTATGGTATTCTTCGATGATATTAGTCTGTATGCGCTTGAGCCTGCAGCGCCTTAAGTAGAAAGCTGCATTTAATCTGTTGCAGATACTATAATTTACATAAAATCGGGGCTTATATAGATAATATATAAGCCCCGTTTGTTTTAAGGGGAAGTGAATGAATACAAGTAAAATTAGATTTGTGCATTTATCAGGTTTTTTTTTAGTTAAATCTTTTTTATAATAGCCTGCATAAATCTACATTAAGTGGCGGTATCGGTAAGACAGATGAAGAAGAAATATTCTTATATAATGCTTGTTGGATTGAGTGTTCTTTTCGGAGGATGTAAAGCAAGAAAAGTCAGTTTCATAACGATAGGCACGGGAGGAGTAACGGGGATCTATTACCCTACAGGTGTTGCTATAAGCCGCATGGTCAATAAGAAATATGATGAGTACAAGATTAAAGCAACCGTTGAGTCAACGAGCGGCTCCGTATTCAATGTTAATGCGGTGTTAAATACGGACCTGGTATTTGGTGTTGTTCAATCAGACAGGCAATATCAGGCCTATAACGGATTAGCCGAATGGTCCAAATATGGCAAACAGACGGACCTGCGGTCGGTATTTTCGGTTCACCCGGAATCAATCACCTTAATCGCATCAGAGAAAAGCGGCATCAGGGAAATTAATGATTTAAAAGGAAAAAGAGTAAATCTTGGAAATCCCGGTTCCGGATATTTACAGAACTCAAGGGATGTACTAAAAGCAGCAGGTCTTGATGAAAAAAATGACCTTTCTGCCGAATACGTTAAAGCTGTAGAGGCACCCGGTTTGCTGCAGGATGAAAGAATCGATGCTTTTTTCTATACTGTGGGCCATCCCAACGCAAACATAAAGGAAGCAACATCCGGCAGGATTAAGGTATTTATCGTACCCATCAAAGGGCCGGGTATTGATAAGATGCTTACAGAGTATTCTTACTACGCGGAATCAATAATAGCCCATTCATTTTATCCCTACGCATTGAATACAGAGGATGTAGCGACAATTGGCGTAAAGGCAACATTTGTTACGTCGAAGAATACGGACGAGAATATTGTTTATGCCGTAACAAAAGAGGTATTTAACAATTTTGAAGTCTTTAAGTCCCTTCATCCGTCTTACGAGGTACTGACAAAAAAAGACATGCTAAGAGGGCTTTCAGCTCCAATTCACAAAGGTGCCTTAAGATATTACAGACAAGCCGGTCTTGACCAATACATAGATCCCAAGCTAATAATTGAATAGATGCTTTTAGAAAACAACAAAGCCGATAGACTCATCATTTCCGCTATCTCGATAGCATGGTCTTTGTTTCAACTTTCATTACCGCGTTTGATAATATTGGGCAGCACAACGGTAAGGGCGGTCCATCTGGCTTTTGCCATAACACTCGTATTTCTGAGCTATCGTGGCAGAGCCAAACGAAAGTGGAAAACGGGCGTTCCAAAAGCTGTAAGCCGTATCCCGCTTATTGATTATATTCTTGCGGGCCTGGCATGTCTTTCTGTGCTGTACTTCGTTTTTGACTGGACGGGCATAACAACGCGGGCGGGTCTGCCCATTCGGCGGGATGTTGTTATAAGTGTTATATTAATCGTACTTCTGCTGGAGGCGTCGAGGCGTGCGATAGGGCCGGCCCTTGCCATCATCGCTATTGTGTTTACACTCTATGCCTTTTTAGGCCCTTATATGCCGTTGGTCATCGCCTTTGGGGGCGTATCACTGCGAAGGTATCTTTGCCAGATTGCTCTATCGACGGAAGGGATTTATGGTATTCCACTTTATGTTTCCGCCAATACAGTTTTTCTGTTTGTATTATTCGGGTCAATGCTTGATAAGATTGGGG
>CAZZAX010000273.1:0-6073 GCA_964653075.1 uncultured Pirellulales bacterium | reverse complement strand
CGGACGGTTAATTTTTTATCGTTTTTAGCGCTTTCCGCAACAGAAACTAATTAGTATATAAGAGATTAAAAAAGGTTTTTAATCCGTTAGATTTTCGCAAGTCTGTAAAAGGTATGTCAGTTCTTGGCTCCTTCTTAAAACAACAAATGGCTGGAAAGCTCAAAAAAACTTGTTACACCACTGTCTCGGTAGATTCGGAAAATAGAGAACAGGTCTCATCCTGACTTACCTGCCCTAAACTCAGTATTCCATCACGCATATTACAAGTATTAATCGGCAGTTAAAGCCTTGTATTTGAAAGAAGCGTTGTCAAATAAATAGTCCGTCCGCGAATTGGATGGGATAAAGATTTTTTCATCTGTAACTACCTGATAAATCCCGACTTACAAAATTCTTGGAAAATTCCAAAAAACAGCGACCCTTTCATAGTGTTTCTGACACTAACTATTATAGAAGGATGATGTTTTGAATCCTTAAAAGGGGTGTTTTTGGTCGGCTTAAAAACTGATTTCCAGAGGCCAAAATATGAAAGCGTCGAATATCGTAGTAAAGATATTGGCAATAGTCCTCTTGGCCGCAGCGGTCTTAAAAGGCCGGCAATTACTTACCGAGCCGGTTGCCAATAGCGATATCTGGTCATACAGGCCGCTGCTTATTCTAACGGTCGAATTTGAGCTTGCTCTGGCCATCTGGCTGCTGGCTGGCCTGTTCAGAAAAGCCGCCTGGCTGGTAAGTCTGATGTTTTTCTCAGCTTTTTCAGCTATTACGCTCTATAAAGCCCTCACCGGCGCCGACTCCTGCGGCTGCTTCGGCTCCGTACATGTAAATCCCTGGATTACCCTTTTCGCCATCGACCTGCCCGCAGTTATGGCCTTATCAATATTCCGGCCAGAATTTTCATTACCGCCCGCTCTGTCATTCCCACTCACTCTGTCATTCCTGCGAAAGCAGGAATCCATAAAGAACCTAATCAAAGAATTCCTTACACCGCTGCCGTCTGCACCGCGATTCGCAATGACCGCTTTCTTAACTATTGCAATCCTCGGCGTCTCCGCACCTATATTGGCCTTGAATGAGCCGCCGCAGATTACCACTCATTACGAGGTGCTCAAACCAAAAACCTGGGCTGGCAAAGAGCTGCCCATCCTCGACCATATAGATATCGCCGAATCTCTGAAAAAAGGCACCTGGCTCGTCCTGCTCTATCATTACGATTGCCCGGATTGTGTCTGGGCAATACCCATGTACGAGCAAATGGCCCGGGACCTGGAAGGCAACGAAGATTTCCTGCAAATAGCCCTCATAGCAGTTCCCCCATACGGCCACGCCCCGGTAAGCGAAAATTCACCCTGCACCCTCGGCCAACTGGCCGAAACAAAAGAATGGTTCGTCACAACCCCCGCCGTCGCCTTACTGACAGATGGTAAAGTTACTTCCGCCTGGGAAGAAAAAGCATCGGATTTTGACACAATTTTACAAAAATTAGTAAAAAACCAGGAAAAAATGAAAAAATCGCGATTTTTTGTCAATAAATCACTTAACACATTCGCCTTATATTGAAAGGGGGTGGAAAATATGATAGAATCATTAGATGATTGGTGAGATAGGAAAAATGGTGTTTATGATTCACGGAAATAACTGTAAAACAACCGAATATTAAAGGGAAATTAATTATGAAAACGAAACTCATTTCAACAAGTCTTGTTGTTAGCTTAGGCTTACTCCTTATTTGCTCAGGCAATGCTTTAACCTGTTTAGGTTCTACCCGCAGTCTCTCTGATAGAGAATGTTCAAACCTTTATGCTGGTAATTCGGGGTGCGAGCATAAGTGTTTTGACGTAGGTTGTTGTGAATCGAACGATACAGATTGCGACGATTACACCGGAGAGGGTAGCTCTGAATGCAGAAAGCACCAGGAGAGACATAATATGAATGGCTACGGGGATTGGTACTGTAGTGCGAGGCCGGATTATGGTGAATGCGACACGAGCAACTATCAGGAATGCGTTGAATATTATTATTGCACATGGAGTACACACCGTGGTTGTTACATCCTCCAGGAACCAAACTTCAAGTTTAGTGCCGATGTAAACTGCTCAGATACGGACGGATCACACTCATAGAGCTAACTGACGTTGACATTAGGACCACAGAGTCGCAGGGCCGTTTTACATAGTTATCATGTGGTGTTTGCGGCCCTGTGGTCCCAAAAAGTAAATTGATAGAACGCTCGTAATATTTGAAGTTATTTTATAATCTGAACTCAGGAGAATTTTATGAGAAGTGTTGCTCCAAATAATATCCGAAAGCGTTTGCTGACCAGAAGGATATTTTTACCTGCTATTTATTTTCTTGCGGTTGTCTTTGCATTCGTTATGTTATTCTCGTATTTCTCAATGGCCGATGAACCTCGGCTTAGCATTCAACGCCCAGTTATTAATTTAGGAGTAATCGACTCGTTGCCAACGCAGGATAAAAAAATCAAATTTGAAATTTTTAATAAAGGTAACGGGCAGCTAATAATAAATCGTATAAAAGCCTCGTGTCCATGTCTCGAACCCAGCCTGGACCGCTCGAATTTGGCTTCTGGCGAAAAGGCTAATTTGACTATGACTGTTTCTCCTCCTTTGAAACCCGGGAAATGGCAGGATACGGTACTGCTGTTTTCGAACGATCCTCATAATAAAGTAACTAAATTAACCATCGAAGCATTTATTGAATTTAGCTGCAATGTTACGCCTGCTTCTTTATTCATAAATGACCTGGATAAAGATAATGCCCAAAAAGTGGATCTCACAATACTTGGGCCGACTAATGACCTATCTTTCAAAGTACTTAATGCTTCCAGCAGTAACAGCGATGCCATAGATTTATCAGAGATTTATGAAACGGGGATTGTAAAACAAAATAAGCGCAAAGCATGGAAGGTCCGCCTTTTTGTGAAAAGCCGTGGGCTCAGATACTGGAAAGACAAGATAAGTATCTCCACAACTGATAAAAAAATGCCTTCTCTTGAAGTACCGCTAACCGTTCGGGAATCTCAGGATATTATTGTTAAACCACACATGATTTCATTAACCAAGTCTCGAAATGATAATCAGAGTAGTTGCATTATTGAAATAACTCGTACCAACAAGGAATATATGCTGGAATGTGTTAAGGTTGACGCACCGGAATGGATTAACGTACAGAAAATTGAGAAGGAGGTTGGATCTTTAGACAAACTATGCTTTCGAGTAAATGCTGATAAATCGCTCAATACTGGATTACATCAAGGGGAAATAAGAATATCCTTAAAAGGACACCTATTGCCGATTAAAATACCGGTTTTGTTATTTTGTAGGGATGATTGAATTTTATCCTAATGAAAGGTGGTATCATGAAATTCCAAAGTAGGATTACTGTTTTTGTAGCAATTTTAATTTTCTTATCTTCCGTCGCCATAGCAAATGAAAACGAAGATCCAAGAGATGCTTTACGAGCAATTATCGATACTATTAAATCCTCGGAACATCTCCACAGTGGCACCGGTTCGGCATCTGTAGTTATTGACGTAGACGGAAAGAAGAGTGAGAGAATTCTGGACTTCAAGTTTAAGGATGTTATGTCGCGCTCAGATGCCTACGCTTTATCGAATGGTGAAAAGGGAGACCTGGAAGTTATTTGGTCTGTCAATCCTAAAAATTCTGTTGCATATAATGGATATAATGCACTTGTCCGAACTCAACCTATTAAGCAGTTTCATCACGAAATAGGATTTGATTTTCATCCCCAGACATTCAACTTAATTTCCGGGAATCCTTTTGAGACAATACTTCAAAACATAATAAGAAATCCTGGAACAGTACAAATCAATTTAGATGTGAAAGGAATTCTTCATATCTATGCCAAAGCAGAGTTCCCGGATAACCACAAAAGCGAAAGTACGAATATTGCACTTGATACGAACAAAGGATATAAACTTGTCTCCTGGCGGAACAAAAACGAAAATGTTAATGGTCCCGGCTATCGCATTGAAACCAGCTATGAAGCTGAATGGAAAAAAGCAGGATCTCAATGGTACATTAGAGAAGTCCATATTGTAGAAAACACAACAACGCCTGAAGATAAATCTGCGGAACCAAAAAACAGTACATATGAGGCACGTATTTTAGTAAATGACTTTGTGCCCAATCCCGAAATTCAAGATATTGAATTTACCCTCAAAGGTCTTAATATACCAAATGGTACTCTCATAATTGACAGGATTGTAGGAATATACTATAAGTATGGATCGGGCGCTATAGGGACAGAGAATTTAGAGGGGCCTTTGTTAGGGGCGGAATTCCTCAAATCTATCAAAGAACCGGTTGGTACTAACAACATCAGCGAAGACAAAGATACAGCTAATATTGAAGAACAGACAGAAGAAGACACAAAATCATCAGTTTCAAATAAGCAATTCTCACAAAAAGGTTTAGTGCCCATTTTGGGTCAGCACCCGTACCGAAATGTCCTAATTGTGGTCGTTTTATTTATTGGAATAATATTAGTTCTATACATAGTTGGAAAGTCATTGCTTATTCAGAAGGGCAAATGAGATGAAATGACAGGTTCTACTTTATACGGCCATATTTACAGTTGCCAAATTCTTCCTAACGCCTCCCCTCTACGCTACAGATAAGAATATAACCTATCAAATAACAACCGACCAATCCTATCAAGATAATCTTTTTGACATTGAGATTGATATGATGTGCGGACCAAATTGTTTGTGGCAGATTAGTCGTGCTTTCGGAAAGATGTACTCATTGGGATCAATAGGAAGCATGGCAGGAACAAATCTACACAATGGCACACCAGTTAAGGGCATGGTAGAGTCAGCACGAAAAATGGGACTGCAAGCTCAAGCCGTAAAGGTCAATATTAAAACATTAAGCCGGGACTCGCGCATTGCAATCTTGTTATTGAATTTAAGAGAAGGTAATCACTATGCTATTCTTGATAAGATAGAAAATAATAAAGTTCGGTTGTTGGACAGCGACAAGTTTAGAAATTTATCTATTCGTGAGCTACAGTCAATTTGGAACGGTTACGCGATTCTTATCGGTGATGAGGTAAATCACAGACCTGATCATATACGGAGATATTTTGGCACCATCCTACAGATATCTGGCCTATTGATGTTGCTTGTATCGGCTATATATGGTGGAACTTATACATACCAATATCTATCTAAACGGCAATAGTGAAATCATCATAAATCGAATAATAACCAAATGGCAGATACTGTTTTGCTTTTGTTAATCCCCAAAATCCCCGATCTCTAATAGGAGGTATTTCTACCTTCGGTTCGCACCAGTTTAAATCACTCCGGCCCTTCATGCCTGCGTGTTGCTGTAAGATGCTCATGCTGGCCTCAGGCAGAAATGCAATATAATCTCAACCCAAATAATCAATAGAAAATCATCAATAATCATTTTAATCACCTGCCCCAACCACCCTAATCACCTCTCCCGACACAACCCCACCTAAACATTCCCCACCACCACACGTCGCAACATCCGATAATATTGCTACCTTGCCCAAACATCTCTACTTACCCAGTTCGACTACCTACCTAACAAAATCACCTCACCATCCTCCATACTCCACTTTCCCCTGATTAGATCAACCTCCACCCCAGTAGATAACTCCATTCTCTCCCCTCACCCCACTTTTCGACCATCCCAGCCACCTTATCTTCTCTGCTCCCAATCACTCCCACCTAATATCCTCCACCACCAAACGCCGCAAAGCCCGATAATATTTTAGCCGGCCATATTTACCCATCTTGCCCAAACCAATACAAATTCACCCCTTTTGAGTGTCTTTTACTCCAATGGGTTTTTCTTTTCTATGCCTTTCAACTTTTAACTTTACACTTTTCACTTTTCACTTGTTTGTCGCGCGCAAAAAACGCTGGTAATTTTCAATAAATTTCAAAATTTCTAAAAAAATTTTAATCCTTTATTCATAAGCACTTAGCAAGATTCACCCACCCGAAAATCGGCCTGGTTCAGATGGGGGTAACAAATGTGGTGGGTGTAGATAT
>CAZZAX010000272.1:0-6082 GCA_964653075.1 uncultured Pirellulales bacterium | reverse complement strand
TACTTTTACTCTCTTAATCGGGAGGAATCCTCAATCTCCATTAGATAAGTACACCCCAACTGTTACCCAGGATTGAACCAGGCCCAAAAAAAGCTGCGCTCAAACCAATAAATCCGGCACAATGTAAGGCTCACGATAAAAGCCACGAACTAGGCGGTTGGCTTGTTCATTATCCTTAAAGCATTCGTTCTTCCGGTCTATCTCCAGCCATGGTCCGAGTGATATTGCTCCAGCGTTTACTTTGATTTCGTGGCCCTTAAGATGCTCAAGCATCCGCTCGAACATGTTTCTGAATATAGGAATGTCCCGGATCTGGGTGTGCATCTGCCTCCGAGAAGCTTTCACACCCAGTCTGTACGAGATGTTGCCGGTATGGGTAACCGCAGTAGAAATGTGTCCTTCGAGAACTTCGGCGTTGAGGTCTTGCCGACGGCCATTGCGAACCGCCTCAATGAAGTTGACAAAATGATCACCATTACCGCTGAACTTTTTGACTTCTTTACCTTCGTTATCCCAAGCCAAGCCACGATAAAGACTTACCGAGCCGCCTTCACAATCCACAATCACGCCCACCCGTTCACCGCGGAACTCCGACATTTCATCAGAGCCCTTGGCCTTGGTGAGGTTGTGCACCTCATAAAGTAGCGGCGCCTTAGGAAAATCATAATAGATTATCTGCGTATTCGGCACATCACAGGCATCGTTGAATACGAACCGGCCACCAATACTCATCACTCGGCGGGGAAGCATCTTCTCACCCAAACACCACCGAGCCACATCCACCTCGTGGACGCCCTGATTGCACGATTCTCCGTCACCAGTGTTCCAGTCAAAGCTACAGTCATATTGGAGTTTGTTCCGATAGATTGGCACCTTTCTGGCAGGGCCACACCATAGGTCATAGTCGATGGAATCGGGGATCGGAAGTGGAGTGCTGCGCTTGCCGCACGAAGAACGCTTCTTATTGGCAAAAGCCGTGATGTATTTGATTTTGCCGAGGTTTCCTTCCTGAATCCACTGTATTGCCTTAGCGATGGAACTTTGCGAGCGACGCTGGGTACCGCACTGAACGATACGGTTGTATTTTCTGGCAGCGTTGACCATCTGCCTGCCTTCCCAGATATAATGCGACAGTGGTTTCTCTACATAAATATGCTTGCCAGCCTGAGAAGCCCAGATCGTACTGAGGCCATGCCAATAGTTTTGTGTCGCGTTGGCAATCACATCTATATCTTTGCTGTCGAACATCTTACGCATATCAACATATTGGCTAACCTTGTGCCCATATTTCGATTCGATTATCTTAGCCGTATCTGCCATACGTTGTCGATCGGGGTCGCTCACGGCCACGATGGTTACACCTCTCTGCTTCTCGAATGACGGCACATGTGCCTCCCTACCACGACCGCCACAGCCGACCAAGCCAACATTAATTCGGCTCTTCGCCCCCCGTACTCGCGAATACGGCAGTGCAGTAACAAGCCCCACAGCGAAAGTACTTTTTACAAAATCCCGACGGGTAATACCTTTCATAATTTATTCCTCCTTTCAAGCCCACTATGTAAAAGACCACATACCATACTCAAAGCAACACCATCTGCCTGCAATCCGGCAAGATGTCCACTTATGTCCCCCTGCTATTTCTCTTCTAACGAATCCGAAAGCAAGTGGTTAGCGGAATGCATTTTCTCAGTTAACTCAGCTAATTCGTCCAGGTTTTTTGCCGATTCTATAGAGTGCAGAACCTCCGCCAGTTCAGTTGCCCCATCAATCTTATCAAGATTATTGTTTTCCATAGTTACCAGTATCTGCCTGAGACGCTTAGCCAAACGTTTACGAAAAAACTCGACCTGCCCTTCATCCAGAGCACCTTCTTTCCAGGAAGGTTCAAATTCATGAAACGCAGTGCAAGCCTTCTGTATGTACAAGAGTACTATACCTTTTGCCGGGTCTCCTGAGGAAAAAATTCGTGCCCATTGAAACTCCTCATTCCGCCAGTGCTCATCCACTACCGTAGTCTTATAGTCTATCTTATTTTGTGAAGTCATAGTAGAGTCCCTGTTATTTCGTATTCGTAAGAGCTTTTTTACAGAGTTCCCGATACTTATTCTGCTCTTTTGAGCCCTCATATCCGTCAGCTCCTTCTTTCCATGCTAAGCGCGCATCCTCAAGACGTTCCAAGGCTTCAAGTGCCTTTCCCCTCCAGTACTGCGCCTGGGCTTCCTGAGGCTTATTCGAGCGTCCGACACCGATGTTCTCCGGATAGGTTAAAGCCGCCTCGAAATCATGCAAGGCCCCCTTTATGTCTTTGTTTTCAAAGCGTCTTTTGCCCCTTTCCAAATGTGCTTTATGGAATAAGTCCCATGTGATTGTCTGGCCTTCCCAGTTAACAAAGTACGGAGTCGATTCGAGCAAATCAACAGCTTCACCGTATCTCTGTTCATTAAGATAAGCCTGAGCCAGCATAATAATAACATCGGCACGTTTGAGTATCTCAAACGGTGTTGATTCGAGAACCTTTATTGCTTCCAGGCGTTTGTTTGCCGCCAAAAGAACGTCCGCCAGGTCCCGATACAGAGTTTGGTCTTTTGGCCGGGCAGTTATGGCTTTACGATAAAATCTTTCAGCCTTCGAAAGGTTGTTTTCAACTGCCCAGGCATAAAGACCGAGATTACGAAACGCTACACTCAATGATGAGTCTAAATCAGCCGCTCTTTGCCAGTGCCTGACAGCCTCAGATAACCGACCAAGGTGACCATAAAGATTTCCAAGGTGCAGATGTGCATAAGCATCATCAGGATGTTCCTCAATGGCATATTTGAATACCTTTATTGCTTCTGGTCGGGATGGGAAAATATAATCCTTGTAACACCTAGCAGCCTGGCCGAGGTACGCTCTGGCTTTGGTCCGGTCTTTCTGAAGCGATGCAAAATAAGCCAAATAATAAATTGGCAATGGGCTGCGTTCTTTTTCCGATACTGCCTCAAGACATACTGCTGAAAGCAAATCTTCAGCTTCTTTCGCCAATCCCAGCTTCCCAAAAACAAGACTGGCTTCCAGCATCTGAAAATCATACTCTCCTACAAAAGCTCGTGCTTCATTGACAAAGCGGTTTATCCGGCTTTTGTTTTGCAGCGCAATCAGAGCCCTTGGAATTAAATCCGTGGGATTCTGAGCGATTCTTTCCTCAGCATGTTTGTATGCCAACTTTGTTTTCCCGGCAGCATACAAAGCCAAGAGAAGATGATTCTTTGCCTTAGTATCTACCGGATTGAAGCGCACAGCCCTCTCGAAGGCCTCAACAGCCTTGAAGTAATCACCCGAGAGCATATACGCACGACCCGCCAGGTCATATCCGAGAGAGGCCGTACCAAGACATCTTACCGCTTCATAAGCGCACTTAACAGCCTCTTTATTGTCTGCCGATCTTAAATGACTCACTCCAAGGAATATCCAAGACAATCCATCGGTGGCATCTCTATCCAGGGCCTTCTTTAGCCGCTGAACCGCCTGCTCATAGAGTCCCGCTTCTATATCAAGCACAGCCAGAGACCGAAGTGCAGGAGAATATTGCACATCTTCTATCAATACCTTTTCATAGTATTCGTGGGCCTTCCTACGGTCTGTTGCAAGGTCATACTTTCGAGCTTTGAGGTATTTTTCTTCCAAAGTAAGCTGCTCGTCAGGTTTTCTCATTAACTTAGAAGTCTCAGGTGGAGAAATCCTGGGAACAGGTAATGGCGTAGCAAAGCAAGCGAGAACCTGCCCTTTTTTAGTCTTGATTGTTATATCAACCGGCGATTGCGGAGCAGAGAAAAGCGTCAGCATTTTTGGATTTTCAGGGGTAAGGTTTATTGTTTTTCTGAGAAGTTTCCGGGGTCCCTGAGAAAATGTGCAGGTAGCCCCGTAGAATTTGCCCGTTGAGAGGACACGCAGTTTGAGATTTTCATCTTCACGGGCACTTTGAATGGCTACGTCCTTCGTTGCATATTCGAAGCCGTCGGCGAGTCCGTGCACAGGATACCAATATTCCTGCCACGAGACCTCTGCCCTCGGCAGCAACATGCCGTAATCAGATTGAGTCGGCAGCGGTCCGCTCTGGACTTCTATATATGGACCGTCATTATCGGTCAGGTTCTGTTGGCTTACCAGACCAAAATCCCAGGTCCCCCATGTCCAGGCTTTTTTCCCGCTCAGTTCATGGTGGTCGGCCACCTGTACGATACCACGATCCATATCCACATCATAAGCTCCAAAGAAATCGAACACACAGTCAACAGAAAAAACCGAAGAATAAGTTTCATAGTTCTTAAGCCAGGAGATATCTTTACCCTCGTGAATAGGCCAGGAAAAGAATCTGATTCCATGATGATCTGTTCCGAGTGTCATAGGATATATAAAGCGTGTTCCTTCCCGGCACGGAAAAGCCGTGCAGTTCCAGAAATAGTACGGACTTATCGCATCCGTGGGATTAAAAATGCGAATCTTCTCATCCAGATAGGCCTTGCCTGGGTGCAAAGTCACCCGCACCGTCCATTGTGTGCGTTGACTCTTTTCCAGATTACTAATTTCAAGGTAAGCCGACCCATCAGCGTTTCGGCCGATAAGTGCATCAACAGGTGAGACAATCGTTACAGTGTGAACCTGTGGCCCAGCGTTCCATTCGACCCCCCCACTTATAAAAGCTCCACGCATTGCTATCATACCTGGTTTTATCACATTATTAAGATGGAACATTTCCTCGCCTTCAGTTTTGTCGAAAACCGAATGCAGGCGGCCACCTAACTCCGGAAGGCAGGTAACTTTTAAATATTCGTTTTCAAGAAACAGGGCTTTGTAAGTTCGATCCACTTTGGTTCTGTAAAGATGGTCCTGCATTGTATAAGGATAGACGATGGAGCCTTTTACTGTGGTCGAAAATTTCACATTACCTTCAAGGGCCCAGAACTTGGGATTAATATCTTCCGACCATCCATAGGTGGGGATCGTTATAGTACCCTCCCAGGCTCTTGCTTTCGCCCAGCTCTGATTTGGAAGAATTAAAAGTAATCCAGTGTAAAACAGGATTAAACAGAAATGTTTGAAAAGATTTCTCATAATTATCACCTCACATTTACTCTATCAAATATAAATCAGCACTCATATTATTGAAATACTTCACATCCTGAAAGTCTATAATTTAATTGTTTTTGACTTCAAAATCAACACGCCGAATCCAGACTCTACCTCTTGCAGGAATGAGTAATTCCAGAGCTATAGTGTTTATGGAGTTAGGTATTCGGACAGGAATTGGCTTTTCAGTAAAGCCGTCGATAAATCGATTAGATTTATTTTCCTGAAACTGAACAGTAAGAGTAACTCTCACCTCTTTATCATTAAAGTTCTGGACAACACAATTCCCATCGTCAAAAGGATGGATGGTAACACAACCGGGAGCATCAAGAACAGGAATCAAGGGTTTCGGCATAACGGTCTTGTCATCCTCTCTTATCACGCGATTGCCGAATATCGCACGAAAAGCGGAAAGTGCCGATCCCTCCATATCGAGCAGGCCCAGCGGCCGAGGACAGAGCAAAACCTCACCTACGGCATCAAAGTCTGCTTGATTGTAGGTGTGTGTATTCAAAAGTGCAATACGACCACCTGGCGTTTGATTTACAGAAAGAAGTACAAGCTGTTTACCTCCGGCTGTGCACAATATATCTGTCAGGCTGGGTTCGGCTTCTATAGGTGACTCTAAATCTATCATCGCATTCGTATTTTCAAACTTCTGAGTCATTTCTGACAATGACATCAGCCGGGCACGAATCGGCTCTGATTTTATCTTTGGGCTGATTCCCACAATATGCGTAAGCTCTTCCCCATCGGGTGATGTAATTAAAAGACTTGTGGTGATTATGAGATAAGCACCTCTGGCACGCGCCTTGTTTATATGATTGAGAAGATATGGGTCTGAAGCCGACTGTGCCGGCAGAAAGATAACCGGAGCACTTTCAGGAAACTCGTGCACCGGTACGAGGGGGATGCCAAGCATCCCCAAAAAGTCCATTATATACATATCACCGCTTGGGTCGCTGTTGGG
>CAZZAX010000271.1:0-6112 GCA_964653075.1 uncultured Pirellulales bacterium | reverse complement strand
CTTGTATGCCCAGGGCGACCACGCCGGCATAATAGGGCGCTCCCCAACTCAATCCACTGCGAGTCCAGAAGGTATAAGCATCTCTTGCCTTCGCGCTTGCTGTAGTTCGATGATCGATGGGAGTAAAGAAGGTGCCGGATTGTCTATAAACGTCCCCACCGTAGAAAGAACAGAGCCGATAGTTGGCCGGATTGTCCGAATCTTTCATGAACCGGCAACCGGCGCCGAATCCCATACTCGAACAATGAACAACATAAATACCTGACTTCTTAGCCTTCTCCAATAGTGCTTTCCATCTGTCAAGGTTCGCCTCACTTGGAGAGAAGCCTTTCGATATTGAAACGACCCGGATTTGTTCTGATTTTTCTTTTCCTTTGTTAAATTGGATGATTTGCTCAAGCGCTATACACCGATACTTGTAATCTCCTTTCCAGGATGGTTCGGCCCAGTAATGTAAAACGGCCTCTGGCGCCACTCCACAAGTTTTACCGACAAGTATGCTCGCAACCGGAGGGCCATGCATCTGTGGGTCCACATTTCCCGTCTCAATTTCCTTATAACTTACCAATTGATCTCTATACTCTATATGACCTAACAATAAGGGTTGATCAATAATAGCTACATGAACGCCCTTGCCAGTGACATCCTGATCATGTAGTTTCTTTATTCCTAAACCGGGATACTTACCCCACTCCATGACAGCCTTGGGATCAAAATCATGCGGTAAACGATCAGGTTCCGGCCATACAGTGCGACTGTCAAATGGCATTTTTTTCAGGAGTTCGCCCTTTTGAGATAGATCAAGCCGGCTCAAATCCACGCCACTATAGCCCCAAAATGTTCCAAACTTATCGAGATCGCCTTCATTTCGCAGGACAATGGGGCGGTTCCGGCCGATATCGATTCCCCTGCCTTCGCACGAAACATTGACTAACATGTGTGGGATATCAGCCTCCGGTTTGCCAAAGAATGTAGCTTGAATACCCGGATACTTCAAATATATGAGTTCATCATCAGATTCTGTCCACTCCCTGGTCGGTCGTCCGGCAATGGCCTTGAATTCATCAGGTGTTGTGAGCTTAAAAGAAATACGTCCGTCTTCAGCAGCTTGACGAACGAGATTCGAAAGTTCCTGACTCGAACGACGATCCGACCGTTGTTTGTGTTCAGTCTGATAAACATCGATCTCAATAACCATTTTATTCTCATTTCTGATTTCAAACTGTATGCCCTTGTCTTCGTAATTGAGTTGGTTTTTCCACCCATATTCCCCAAGCTGGAAGTCATTACCGAAGGCTCGTTTGATTTCCTCCTCCGAGTTACCCACCCCCAAGCCGTTGGCGAATTTGTAGAGAGGACTACGTACGCCGATCCCTGTGACTTTATCGTTATCGATCGTAAAGGAAATATCGCCAAAAGACATGATATATCTTCTCGGAAGATTGTTAAGAGTGTACTGTTCTCCTCCTAAATGAATATGCCCTGGTTCTCCCAGCTTTTTCATGACCTCATCTTTGCTCATGCCAAGTGTATATTCGCCAACGCGCAGACCAGGTACGATGGTATGCTTAGAATGTTCTTGTCGATCCGGTGCATCACTATCACCACTATTGCCTTTCGGCCCATAAATAACAATCTGGGCTATGGTCTGGGTATTCTTGTGGATTTCAAATGCAAGTCCCCTGGAATGGTAACAGCGAAAAACCTTCCCCAGGGCCTCTTCGAGCTTGAATTCTTTACCAAAAGCTTGTTTGACCTTATGCTCCGAGTCACCCACTATCAATCCATTGCTGAGTTTGTAGAGAGGACTACGCACCATAATCACTTCGACTGAATCCTCTTCGATCCCAAAGGAAATATCACTATAAATCATAAGACATTCACGATTATTAAGGTCGTACTTTTCTTCCCCGCGTTGAATAACCTCACCATCTTCCTCGAGTTGAATGGCTTTAGGTTCTCCCATCTTTCTCAACACCTCGTCTTTACCCATGCCAAGGGTATATTCGCCGACGCGCACCCCTGGTATGATGGTACGCTCAAAATCTCCCTTTCGATCCGGTGCATCGGGATCATCACGATAGCCTTCCGGTTTATAAACAACGATCTCGGCGATTGTTTGGTTAATCTTATTGATTTGGAATGCAATGCCCCTGGACTTGTAACAGAGGTACTCCTTGCCCAAGGCCTCTTCGATATTTGTGTGCTCGCCAAAGTCACGTTTGATTTTTCGCTCCGAGTCACCCACTGACAATCCATTTCTGAGTTTGTATAGAGGACTATGTACGCTAATCGCTTCGACTGAACCCTTCTCGATCAAAAAGAAAATCTTATCAAAAAACAAAATACAATTACTCGGAAGATTTTTAAGATCGTATCCTTCCTGCCCGCGATGAACAACATCATCCTCGTCTTCGCTGAGCTGAATGGCCTTTGGTTCTCCCAGCTTTCTCAGGACCTCGTCTTTTCTCATGCCAACGGTGTAGTCGCCAACGCGCAGACCAGGTACGATTGTCTTTCCAACAATATCCGCTCTTTTATAAGATTTTGAGCTCTCGATGGGCGAAACACCGATCTCCATGACCGTTCTGTCCTTCTTGTGGATTTCGAAATGGAGTCCTTTGTCTTTGTAATTGAGAAAATCCTTTCCCCATCCCTCTTTGAGATTGAAGTCGTAACCAAAGACTTGTTTGATTTTCTGTTCCGAATCATTCACTCCCAGGCCATTAGTGAATTTGTAAAGAGGACTATGCACGCCAATCCCTATGACAGCATCGTCATTGATATGGAAAGAAATATCACTAAAAGACATGAAATAACTTCTCGGAAGATTGTCAAGGGTGTACCTTTGTTGCCCGTAAAAAATAGCCTCTGGTTCTCCCAGCTTTCTCAAGACATCGTCTTTGCTCATGCCAAACGTATACTCACCAACTCGCACCCCAGGTACGATTATCTTGTCTGCAATACGGCCATCATTAAAAGATGCTGCTAAAGCAGTTTGCTCCGTTGGATTGTAACCCATAGGCAATATAACAGCACCAATAACAACAATCGCAATTAATCTACAAATCCCGAGTTTTGAACTTTTTGGTACAGGTCTGCTTAACATAATCATAATTCTCCTTTCCAATGCCTTTTTGGATTCAACAATACCAATCAGGCGTAAATTTAAGGCCGGTCGGCCAAAGGTCATTCGTGATACGTTCAATAGTGTCTCTGGGTAATCCTCGGCCTGCTCACCCATAGCCACTAATACCATTTCGTCAACAGCCTGTTCCCTAACCTTTCTGATAATCACGTTTGCCACCCAGAGCAGAGGATTATAGAAATAGGCTATCTGGAGTATTGTCTGAATAAAGCTAACCCACACATCGCCCCGTTTGATATGTGCCAGCTCATGTAAAAGGACCGATCTCATATCATCAGCTTTCAATCTATGGGGCAGATTTTGTGGTATTAAAATTTTCGGCCGAAAGATACCACAAACTGATGGGCTCATAGCAACAGGGGAAAGCTCCAGGAAGATCGATCTTTTAATTCCCATTTTCTTACGACATCCCTCAAAGATATCAACCATTGAATCGTTTGGATTTTTAGATTTAGCCAGCAGACCTTTAACAAAGAACATTCGCCGAATCACCAATAAAACCATAGCTATAACGACAGCTAACCACACCATAAAGGCAAAACCCTGCCAGGATAACGAGGCTCTCGCCGGTGAAGCTGTGGCTGTAAAATTAGCAGATGTGCCGGCAATAGGCTCAGGTGAAGTTCCGAACGAAGACAGGTCTGTGATTTTGAGTCCATATGGTATCGTTGCACTCACTGGTTTAGTTCTTTGCAGGATCGATGCGTTTTGCTTAAGGATAGAAGAAGCTTTGTCAGTAATGATACTGGGCACTTTATCGCCCAACCAATAACCCAGACCTGTTGGAGATGAAAGCGTTGTCGGCAGGACCAATTTCACCAATACCAGCATCCAGATACCATACAGGACTACAACTCGGACTTTTTTACGAAGAAACGCATCCAGCACGAGCAATACAATGATAAGCACACTGGATTGAATCAGCATTGAGGTGGAAAAACCAACAAAGGATTTACCCGTTGTATTCAGGAATGTTATCACACCATACATAATATTCTCCCCTTCATTCTTTTAGGATTTGTTTTCCGGTTTCTCTTCATGGCTATTTCCGCTTTGAACCGGCCTTTTTGCGTTTTCTTTGTTTGATCAGCTTTTCCAGATGACTATATTCTTCCTCTGAAAGCTGGTCATTTTCGATTAGAAACTGCATCATGGGAGTAAAGGTCCCGTCAAAGGCCCTTTTAAGCGTTCTGGCGATTTCGCTTTTGCGCGCCTGCGATTGGGTAACCACTGAGCTGTAGAGATAAAGATTGCGAATCTTCTCTGTTTTTAGTAGGCCCTTTTTAACCATCCTGTCCATCATGGTCTTGACGGTTGTATAAGCCCACCCTTTTTCGCCCTGGAGTGCTTCCTGTACAGTAGGTGCCGCACAGGGTTCGAGATCCCATACCTTCTGGAGAATTGTCCATTCACTTTCGAATAATTCGAGATTTTCTTTTTTCATAACAAGCTCCTAATATCACAAGCTCCTAATATCTATCCGAGTAATAATTACTCTACTCCAGTAGATATTGCAAGAAAAAAATTATAAATTCTTGAAAAAAATTTTCAAATCCCTGTTTTTGGCCCCTAAAAACCGGAAAAACCAAATCAACTCAGCAGAATTCTTTCCCCTGGTGAATCCAAGGCTGTAATAAGTCAGGCCAAATACCACTCGTTTCCATTAGAGGAATTCAGCATTCATCACGATTGGCCCAATCGCCGAACGGCATCGAGATTCTCCCAATATTGGGCCAAAGCTTTGGAGCCTTTTTGCGTCAGTTGGTAGCTGGTATTCCGGACTTTGCCTTTGAAGGACCTTTTGACTTTTAGATAGCCTGCGGATTCGAGTTTCTCCACATGCCGGGACAAGTTCCCTCTCGTCAAGCTAAGAGTCGTCACCAGGAAGTTAAAATCAGCTTGTTCAAGTCCGGCCAGAATCATCATGACCCTCAATCTTGTTGGCTCATGGATAATCTTGTCAAACTTCATTAGAAGCCTCTCCTTCAGGATGTGCAAGGCCTTTTAGCTTTTTCAGGGCGTAGCGACTGTAAACGTGGCAGATTATATGAGCCAAAAAGGTGTATCCGAATAACGGAAGAAACATATTCAATATACCCCGGTTTCCAGTGAAATATATCGGTACACCTGCAACGGTCAATATCGCATGAATACTATAAAGTATCGGACATATCAGGATTAAAGGCCCGACCCTCGGCCATTGTATGAAATATAGATGGACAAGAAAAGGAACCAGATATAAGGCCGAGACAGGCTGCAAATATTTGAATGAAATATAACCCTCCATGCTCAAATGGTAACTGCCTAAAATGCAAATGAAAACTACCGCGACAAAAACAAAACCTGACCATTTCTTTTTCTTCGTTGATTTCGGTTCCGGCATTAATGCGGTTCCTTCACGGCGGTATATAAGTTTATCCATCCACCCCCCAATGATGTTGACGCCGTTAAACTTTGGAACACAGATGACAAACAGAAATATCAATATGGCAGCTAACACAATAATACTAACACAGGCTAATATCATATTTCCCTTTTCAAATGCTGCTATTAATAAAGACAACGGAAATCCAACGGCCATAGCTGTAAGCATTGCTATCACTATGACTAAAAGAGAAGGCAGCGTTCGATTTCGTGCATACTTGCGGATCCATTTCGGAATTTCTTTCAGTTTTTCCGCATTCTTTGGAACTTGATTTTGTTCGGTTTCCATAATATTGCTCCTTTTGGCTTCGAATCTTTTTATTCCGATATATGTAATACCAATTGGACTTAGTTACATCGCTTTTACTTAAATTATCTGAGCTGGTTCATGATGTTCAAGGTCAACAACCATAGTTATCTCCTTTAGCACTACAGCTAATATTACCAACCGAATTATACGTAAGGACGCCCTGCTCTTCATAACTTCATTGAATCTATACACCGCCTCAAATATTTGAACCGCAAGGATTAATTACAATT
>CAZZAX010000270.1:0-6151 GCA_964653075.1 uncultured Pirellulales bacterium | reverse complement strand
ACGTGCCACTTGCCGGACATATACGTACTGTATCCGGCCTGCTTGAGCACCTCGGCTATAGTAACGCAGCGGTTGTTAAGGTCACCACGATAACTATCATAACCTTTATCGTTCATCATATGCCCGACGCCAGCCTGGTGCTGGTAAAGCCCTGTTATCAGCGAGGCCCTGGTCGGACAGCAGCGAGCGGTATTGTAGAACTGCGTGAAACGCAAACCACGGGCAGCAAGCTTATTCAGATTCGGCGTGTGGATTTCGCCGCCGTAACATCCTATGTCCGAATATCCCATATCGTCGGCCATAATCAGAACAATGTTCGGGCGCTTGCGTCCGCCGGCAGCTAATCCGGAAGCACCATCGTAACCGTCCATCACAAGCGATACCGCTCCAAGACCCATCATTTTCAAAAAGTCACGACGTTTGTATTGTTCATTCATCTTAATTTCCCCGTCAAAATATAGTTTTATTTTATAGAATCCAGAACGGCCTGAAGCCGTTTTCTTGTCGAGGCAGCTTCCGGAGCGGACGGATTCGGATTCTTTTCGAGCGTATCAGCCGGCACATCGAAAAGATCGCCGTTATCATAGAGCTTCCATCGTTTGTCGCGGACGAATCGCCGCATTTTGCGTCCGCCCCATCTGGGGTCATAATGACAGAAGATCCATTTTCTCGGCTTGCCTTTTTTGCCCCGAAGCTGAGGCAGGAAGCTATGGCCGTCAAATATCATACCATCAGGACGCGAAACGCCGGTCAACTCTGCAAAGGTCGGAACAAAATCACTGAAATCCACAAGGTCGCCGCGTACCTTCCCTGCGGGCACAGTGCCCGGCCAGCTTGCTATAAGGGGAACACGGGTACCGGCATCGGTCGTATTGCCTTTATCACCCTGGATGACCTGCCCGTTCGACATCTTCGATTTAATGTTCCTGTTTGTGCCATTGTCACCGGTGAACAGAACGAGAGTATTTACGCGCAGGCCAAGTTCGTCCACCCTAGTGACGATACGGCCGACAATTTTATCCATATAGGTGACCATGTCGGCAAAATATTTATTGTCGTTCTTATGTGTCTTGTTTTTCCAGTCTTCACTGTCCGGCGTCGGGACAAATGGATTGTGAACAATGGCCATCGGGAAGTACAGGAAGAAGGGTTCTGCTTTATGGCGCTCGATAAAATCAATCGCATAGTCGGTGAAGACATCGGGGCCGTACCGGCCTTCGAGGCCCTCAATGTTTCTGCCGTTTTGTACGACAACAGGGTCTTTGTAGCGCGAGCCTCTTTCCTTTACCTGCCAGAGACAATGTTCGTCGAAGCCGGCCTGCTCCGGCAGGCTGCCTGTGCCGCGGACCGCGGCGCTTTGATTAACGCTGCCGTATAACTGCCACTTACCAACAACACAGGTGGCGTAACCACACCCTTGCAGCAAATGCCCGAACGTCCTCTGCTTCGGGTCGAGGACTCCGAAATTTGTGTAGTTGCGGAAGTTATACTGGCCGGTCATAATCTTTACCCGCGACGGTGTACAGAGCGGCTGCGAATAGCATTGTTCGAACCGCATGCCCGTTTCGGCCAAACCATCGAGAACAGGCGTCTTATACGATGCGTTGCCGTAACATCCGAAACACTCATAGCCGATGTCGTCGGCCATAATCAAAATTATATTGGGTTTTGTGGTTTTTCCGGTGGATAAACCTGAAATGCTGCTGCACCCCTGCATTGCCAGTGCCGCCGCTCCACAGCCTAATGTCTTAAGAAAATCCCGTCGGTTCATAAACACTTCTTTCCTTTTCTGCTACTTCTCTTTTATACGTTTTGCGAGCTGGTCTTCACCGAGCCTCAGCCCCGCAAGATGCAGGGCGACCTCTTTGCGGATTTCAGTTATTACCTCCGGATTGTCTTTGGCTATATCGTATTTTTCGGATGGGTCATGTTCGAGATTATAAAGCAGCGGGGGATCGCGATACTCTTCTTTACCCTTACCGTAAGCCGGCTTTGTTATAAAATGCGCCTTGTATGGGCCTCTGCGCGCCGCGTACAATTTTGCGCCCCGGTAATAGAACATATTTTTCCGGGGGCTGGGTCCTGTCCCGAACAAAGCAGGTGACAAATCCAGCCCGTCAACGATCCGGTCGGTCGGTACCTCTGCGCCGGCCAATGTCAGGATCGTGGTATATATGTCCATAGTCGAACCCATATCGTTCACGACGGCAGGCTTGATTTTGCCCGGCCACCACATGACACAGGGCTCACGCATGCCGCCCTCGAAGGTACAGCCTTTGCCCTCTCTAAGCAGGCCCGCCGAGCCGCCGTGCTCGTTGAAGATAAGCCACGGGCCGTTGTCGGAGGTAAAGACTACAAACGTATTTTCAGCCAGGCCCTCGCGGCGCAGCGTATCGAGTATCTGTCCGACACCGTAGTCAATTTCTTCAATTACATCGCCATAAAGACCACGCAGGCTTTTGTCCCTGAATTTTTGCGAAACGAACAACGGAACGTGAGGCAGATTGTGCGCAAGATAAAGAAAGAAGGGCTTGTTTTTGCTTTTGCTGATAAATTTGCAGGCCTCTTCGGTATAGCGCTTCGTGATTGTATTTTGGTCGGCGGGGCGCTCGACAATCTCCTCGTCGCGCATCAACGGAACGTTCCAATACTCGGTCCTCGGTTCGAGAAAAGCCTGCCTGCCTTCTCCGGCGACGCGGTCCATATCGTTGCTGTACGGGATACCGAAGTAGGAATCGAAGCCGTTATTTGTCGGCAGATATTGTTTCAGGTGCCCAAGGTGCCATTTTCCTACGCAGGCGGTTGCATAGCCTTCGGCCTTTAAGGCCTCGGCGATAGTAACTTCACTTTTCGGCAGGCCGCCCGCCGAATCTGGAAACAACACGCGCCTTTTATCACTGCACATTCCGCTGCGAATCGGCAGCCTGCCGGTCAGCAGCGCCGCCCGGCTCGGCGTACAGACCGAGGCCCCGACATAGAAGTTTGTCCATTTCTGCCCCTCGGCAGCCATCTTGTCCAGATTGGGCGTGCGAATCGTTGGGTGGCCATAGCAGGTTAAATCACCGTAGCCCATATCATCACAAAATATGATAATGAAGTTTGGTTTCTTCTCTTTAGCCCCGCCGGCATGAAGTCTGGCGGGGCCGGCGCAGCCGGGCAGAGCCAGTGAAACGGCGCCTGCGCTTAGAAACTTGATGAACTGTCGTCGATTAATTTGAGGTTTCATCAGAAGACTCCTTAACCGGATTTTTGTATACACAAATTGTCACTTCACATTATAATATCCTGTCTGGCACAATCTTGCAAGAGTACAGACAATCAATATTTACACAGAATATAACCATCTGTCCGGCTGTAGCGTTATTTGTTAGAGATTTCATCATGGACCAAACTAAAGTTATTTCGCTGGAAACAGACCAGCTTATTAATGAAAAAGAAGTCGGTCCAAAAGCCGCGAGTCTCTTTCGTCTGAGTCGAGCCGGTCTTGCAGTCCCGCCCGGCTTCTGCATTACCGGGGCGGTCTTCCGGGAGCATTTAGAGCGAAACAACCTCGCCGACCGTATAAAATCGGCCGCTGATGAGCTTTCAAAAACAAATCCCGAAGCGAAAGCCGCCGTTTTGTCGAATCTCAGAAAGGCTATCATCGAGGCGCCTTTGTCAGAAACGGCTCGGCAAGAAATAAAACATCATTATCTTGCACTCGGCGCAAAGCACGTCGCGGTCCGCTCATCCGGCACCGCCGAAGATTTGCCGGACCACTCCTTTGCAGGCCAATATGATACATATCTGGGTATTGCCGGCATGAAAGATTGTCTCAAGGCTATAAAGAAATGCTGGGCCTCGTTGTGGACGCGGCGCGCCTATGAGTATCGAGAAAAAAATGGTTTTCACCACCTTACAATCAATATGGCTGTAATAATTCAGTCGCTTATCGCCGCAGACACCTCCGGTGTTATATTCACCGCCGACCCCGTCACCGGCAGATGCGGAAGCATCGTAATCGAAGCCTGCTTCGGACTGGGCGAAGCCCTGGTCTCAGGCAAAGTGACGCCAGACAGGTTCGTAATCAACAAAAGCAATCTCAAGATTCTTTCCCAAAATATATCTGAGAAAAAAATCGAACGTGTCCTTGAGCATAACGGCTTAGTTAAAGAGAAAACCGTCCCAACGGAAAGGTCAACCGTCTGCTGCCTGGATACAAAACAGGTAAAGCGATTAGCTAAATTTGCAAGAAAAGTCGAGACCGAATTCGGCAGCCCACAGGACATTGAATGGGCGATATGTGGAAAGAAAATCTTTTTTCTGCAATCGCGGCCGATTACAGCTCTTCCGCCGGAAAAGTCCTGGGAGGACCGCCAGATATGGTGCTGCAATCCTGCAAAAGAAGTCATACCCGATGTAGCAACGCCGGCTACACTTTCGATAATTGATGCGATATTTGGTGACTTTATGAATCCACTCTTCAATATGCTTTGTATGGAACGAGGAGAACATCCTGTTTTTGGCCTGGTCGCAGGTAGAATCTATTTTAATGCAAACATCTGGGGCGCTGTATTCAGAGACCTTCCCGGCACTAAAGAGTTAGATTTCACGAAATTAACCGGCAGCCACAAAGGCCTGCAACAAGTCGTTGAGCGGCTCCGAAACGCCGTAGAAGAAGACCTGCCGGATATGAAATTCAGCCGGTTGAAATTCTTTTTGAAAATCCCTCTTACTATTGTCGGTGCACTTGGCAACACCCCCGAGAAAGGCAGGTGCATTCTTGCAAAGGTCGGAGTCGATAACGAGAAATGGTCCTGCTTGGATGCGTCAAGCCTGGCAACCGAACAAATTGTAACGTATTGCCAGGAAATTATGACGGATTTCAGCGAGTTGTTGGGAAACGCGCTCTATTTATTCAGCATCTTAACGGCACTTCCAATTTTCGATATGGTACGTACTAAATGGCTCCCGGACGGCAACACAAACGCAGGCAAACTCCTGGCAGGTATTGGCGGTATGGCCGATGCGGTTGCGGGTCTGGACATTTGGCGACTGGCCGCTACGGCTGATTCAAAAGCAGAAGTTAAGGAACTCATTCTTTCAAACAACAACTGGTGTACTATAGAAAGAAAGCTCTCTGAGACAGATTCAGGCAGAGAGTTTCTAACCGAGTGGAGCAGGTTCATGCTTCTACACGGCCACCATTGCCGGGGTGAATTAGAGCTATACAACAAACGCTGGATTGAAACGCCGGATTATATCCTGAATTTCGTACGCAGTCATATTACTCAGATGGACAAAATAGACCCGGTGCAAAACTTCGCCAAAGCAGCAAAGCAGCGCGGCCAACTTGAACGGCAGTGTCGTAAGCAACTCAGGAATCCGATAAAGCGAATGATATTCAACCTTCTTCTTGCTCGCGTCCAGAATGGCTCAGTCTTTCGCGAGAACATCAAAAGCGAAGTCATAAAGCTGCTGACAGCGATGCGAAAGCTGCTCATTGAGCTTGGCAAAAGACTTAGTAGCGAAGGCGTGCTAAAGAACAACGACGATATCTTCTTCTTAAAAATTGAAGAAATTGCCCCGGTGATAAACAGTAAGGCGGACTTCGATATCCGCCGGATCATTGCAGACCGGCGGGCCGAGTATAACAAGAACTGTTCAGTAACGCCGCCCGACGTGGTCATTGGAAAATTCGACCCAGACAGTTACATTCCCGTTGCTATAGATGAAGATACCGAGACATTGAATGGCCTTGGCGTCAGCCCCGGTGTCGCCATTGGTAAAGCACGAGTGATTCTCAGGGCCGATACGGAAGAACAGCTCCTGGCCGGTGAGATTCTGGTGGCACCGTTCACCGACCCGGGCTGGACGCCCTATTTTGTACCGGCCGCCGCAATCGTTATGGATGAGGGTGGAGTGATATCACACGGCAGTATTGTGGCCAGAGAGTACGGTATTCCCGCCGTGGTTAATGTCGGCAACGGCACAAAAATTATCAAGACCGGCCAGACGATACAAGTGGACGGCAACAGCGGCGTGGTCAGAATAATAAGTTAACCCAACTTTCGCAGTTAGGTGCCTAAATCAGCAGTTTTGATAGCGGCAGAGCGATTAGTTTCCACCACAAACCTTGCTATTTAACTGTTTAACTGTTGGCTATACACTT
>CAZZAX010000269.1:0-6229 GCA_964653075.1 uncultured Pirellulales bacterium | reverse complement strand
CCCAGATGCTCCAGCGTGATACTTTCAAAAAGCGTCTGCAGGCGGATGTGGATGTCTATACGCACGAGTTTCTTTATCCTTTAATGCAGGGTTACGATTCTGTGATGGTAAAAAGTGACGTTGAGCTCGGCGGTACGGACCAGACATTCAACAATCTTGTCGGCAGGGATATCCAAAAGGTATATGGTCAAAAGCCGCAGATTGTTATCACTATGCCGATACTCGTCGGGCTCGACGGCAATGAGAAAATGAGCAAATCAAAAGGAAATTACATCGGCGTAACAGATGAGCCGAATGATATGTTCGGCAAGATTATGAGTATCTCCGATGATATGATGGAAAACTACTTTACGCTCCTTACCGACCAGACAATCGAACAAATCGAGGAACTCGTCAATCCTGATAAAACACACCCCAAGCAGGCGAAAGTCTTGTTGGGTAAAACGATTGTACGTCAGCTCTACAATGACTTGGCCTCACAGGCTGCAGCCGAAGAGTTCAACAAGGTATTTGCACAGGGCCAGCTTCCGGATGAAATACCTGATGTTGATATACCCGCTGAGCCTGTTGCTGCAAGCAAACTACTGCTACATTGCAAACTTGTCTCAAGCGGCGGCGAGGCAAAAAGAATGATAAAGCAATCTGCCGCCGGGATAGACGGCAAAAAATTAGATGACCCACACGCCGAAATTACACCCAAAGATGGTATGATAATCCGCGTCGGCAAAAGAAAATTCGCAAGACTAAAAGTAAATTCTTAGCCGGCCGTTTTATTGTGCAAAATCATTTCTATCCCGGAATCCATATACTCTTTGCCCGGATTATTTCGATACTTGATCTAAGAATCAGGACGACTATAAAGAGATTCTTCGAACCACTGCGTTCCGTTTTAAGAAATAACAGTCTTTGTGACTTTTCAACAAAGTATCATTATTACTTAATGAGCTACGATGTGAATTCAGTTTATTGACAATACCTGATTGTTAGTACCTGCGACCGCCGCCGCCGCCACTGCCACCGCGGCCACGACCACCGCCGCCGCTGCCACCGCCACGGCCACGACCACCGCTGCCGCCATAACCTCCTCGGCCGCCTCTGCTGTCACGACGGTTGGTTTTGGGACGGGCCTCATTAACATTTACAGCGCGACCCATCAAATCCTTGCCATTCATTTCTTCGATAGCCTTTTCTGCTTCCTGCTTAGAGGGCATCTCCAAAAAACCAAAACCTCTGGATTCACCGCTAAATCTATCTTTTATAATATTGACAGATTCAACCTGGCCAAAAGGTTCAAACGCCTCACGCAAGCTGTCTTCGGTTACCTCGTGCGACAAATTTCCTACATAAATATTCACTTCTTTTTCCTCTTTCAAACCTTAAACTTAATTGTTTATTTCAGCATCCCGGCTACCATTTGTCGCCGCACTGCTACATTCATATATTTTATCGTTGTTCTCAACAAATACTTCATAAAAAATAATACTATTCCAACTCATATTCCTGGCGTTTCAAAGGTATGACGCTGAATATTTACAAAGTATAGGGCAAAACATCACTTTTGGAAAGATAAAAAAATAAAAAAGCTGAACCTTGAAATATATTCCCCGATTATTACACTGTCTCAGCAATCAGAAAATGCGTGCATTTCATTCAAGACGAGGTTATAATACAAAATTATGAAACTGCCAAAGTTACAAAATAGCGAAAAATACACCGGCCTGTACATCTTCGACTTCGGCGACCACGCCGGCGTTGGCTTTACTGCTGAAGAAGTAGCTGAGCTTCTCGAAAGTGAAAAATATAAACACAGCAAAGTCTATAAAATACACAGAGCTTATCCCGACGGCACACTCGAACTAAAAGGCGTGCCTGCTCAGACTTTTCAGCTTGAGGCAGGGATGTTTTTCTACTCGAACGCTCTCGAATCATCCAGAGGGGATTTTAAGAAACTTGTTGACTTATCTGTTGCAGCCTCACCCCCCTGCCGAGCCAAAGTATATTTGTCAAAATACGGTGATGATAAATATGTAGTGGCGCTTATATATCCGGCCGAATACGATGACGAACTCAGCTCATGGCTTTTAGACGGCCAATACAAAACCAGCGGCGCTGTCGAAGGCGGCATTGAGGCGGCACAAAGATATTATGATTACAAACCGGAAATTCTGGACAGATATCAACTGTTCGCCGAATCCGAATCAATTAGCAGGACCGGTCAGAAACTTTTGGCCGGTTTAAAATTAGCCGTACAAAGATAACTTTACTTTTTTAGTAGATAGTAAATCGCATCCTGTTAAAACCTCGAACCTTGAGTATGCGTATTCGAACAAAGATAAATTCATTTTTCAGCTTCCTTGCGGCCGGTTTGTTGACAATATTCGGAAGGTCTCCGGCCAAGCCTACCACGAACGACTTAAGCCGAATGGAGTTTAAATCAAGCACACAGCGTTTGGGAGTAAGATTTAGAGAAAGGATTCGTGACGTTTTCCGATTCAAATGGATTAAAAAAAATAACTTGTAACGTCTGGCCTTATCATCTTCATGCAACAGGAATCTATAAAAAAACTGCCGTACACTATTAAAAGTTAAGGATCTTTATGGCCGATTTCAATATTCATCCGCCGCCCGGAAACGCACCAGCGCTTAGTGAAAATGCTTTGACCGTCCTGCGAAGCAGATATCTAATAAAAAACCAGAACGGCAAGTGCATCGAGACACCGGCCCAGCTTTTTAGCAGGGTGGCTTCACTGATAGCCGAAGCAGAAAGCAAATACGGTGCAGATGACAGTAAAATCAGACAATGGCATCGAAAATACTATGATTTGATGGCTTCGTTAAAATTCCTGCCTAACTCCCCTGCCCTTATGAACGCAAAACGCCGGAGAATGCTAAGCGCCTGTTTTGTATTGCCGATCGAAGACAGCATAGAAGGCATATTCGAGACGATTAAGCAAACTGCCCTGATTCAGCAGGCCGGCGGCGGCACGGGATTTTCCTTCGATAAATTAAGACCAACAGGAGACCGGGTTGCCTCCAGCGGCGGCACAACATCGGGACCGATTAGTTTTTGGCGCGTCTTTTCCGAGACTACCAACGCAATCCAGCAGGGTGCTTTTCGGCGTGGTGCAAATATGGGTATGATGGGAGTCGAACATCCGGACATACTTAAATTCCTGCACGCCAAGCAAAATCTGGATGCCTTCACCAACTTCAATATTTCCGTCAAAATCACAGATGACTGGATGAAGAAGGTGCTCAAATCCGGCAAAACACCGCACACGGTAACAAATCCCCGCAACCAGCAGAGGTACTTATTGCCGCGGAGAATTGACATTACAAACTACACAATTAACGATTTGCATACACTAACCGGTAAAGGCAGGCCGGGCTCCAAACGAGCAGGCCAATTTTATACCGTTAGTGACGTCTGGAAGATGATAGTCAGGTGCGCACATAACACCGGTGAGCCGGGCGTAGTTTTTATAGACCGAATCAACCGAGACAATCCAACTCCCTCGCTGGGCCGCATAGAAGCAACAAATCCCTGCGGCGAGCAACCGCTGCTGCCCTATGAAGCCTGCACATTAGGCAGTATCAACCTGACCAAATTCGTGAACGTCTCTGACGGCAAAACAGAAATGGACTGGCAGGCATTGGCTGAAACCGTTAGATTAGCCGTCCGATTTCTGGACAATATTATCGATGCGTGTGAATACCCTGTCAGGAATACCATTCGTCTGTCACAGGGAAATCGCAAAATAGGTCTGGGCGTTATGGGATTTGCAGACTGTTTGTTCCTGCTCGGGATTCCTTATGATTCTAAACAAGGCATCGAATTCGGCTCGGAGCTTATGGACTTCATAAACAAAAACGCCCGCAAAGCCGGCAGCGAGCTTGCCAACCTGCGCGGGCCGTTTCCAAATTGGAACAGCAGCATCTGGCGAACCAAAAGAAAGGAAAAAGTCCGCAATGCCTCCATTACCTGCATAGCTCCGACCGGTACGATAAGTATAATCGCAGATTGCTCTTCCGGCATTGAGCCGGCTTACTCTCCGGTATTTGTCCGCCAGATATTAAACGGCTCAAAATTGCTCCAGATTAATCCGATTTTCAAACAGGTAGCTGAATCTCACGGTTTTTACACCAAAAAACTCGAAAATCAAATCGCCAAAACCGGAAGTATTCAAAAGATACCCCAAATCCCCCCGTCAATACGCAGGATATTTAAGAGCGCCTATGATATAAATCCTCAATGGCATATTCGAATGCAGTCGGCATTTCAGCAACACTGCGATGCAGCAGTCAGTAAAACCATAAATTTCAGCGAAAAAGCAACATTGGCCTCCGTTGATAAGGCCTATAAATTGGCTTATCAGCTTGGCTGTAAAGGAGTTACAATTTATCGTCGGCACAGCAGAGACCGTGAGCCTATGTGTCTATCTTATTAAATCATTGCCGAGTGGACTTTCGATTGCTGATTTGATTGTATTAAAAAAAGTATGAATAACTTGAGAGTTTTTCCTTGACGGGAAATGAGTTGATTTGTTATAAATAATATAGATAAACCTGTGGAGTCTGGCTTACAGGCAGGGTGTTTTTCTACAATCTTTTTACGTGAGCGAGGTTCCGGGCTAAAAAGTAACTGCCTTTTGCATGACAATAAGGCCTTTACATTTAAATTAACAACATATATTTAGCTTGTGAAGGAAGGAGGTAATGTCAAGTCTTAACAAATTCTCATCGGCAAACAAAGATGAAATGTACTTAGGGTGATTTAACAAGATTCGGTTGTTTTTTTATTAAGTAGTTGTTTATCGAAAGCTACGAGTGTTTTTGGTGTGTGGCCAAAGCATAATTTATAAATATTTAATATTCTTAAGGAGGATTATTATGTGCAGGAAATTGATTTATTTGGTTTCTCTTATTTTGGTGCTGACTGTAGCAGGTAATGCCTTAGCTGATTTGGTAGCCCACTGGCCTCTTGATGAAGGATCCGGCACGACTGCTGTTGACCTTTCCGGCAACGGGCACGATGGCACCATAGGTGGTACGGCAAATTGGGTTGCCGGACAGACAGGCCTTGCGCTGGACTTTGACGGCACATCCACCTACATCGATATGGACGACCAGGTTGTGATAGGAACCTGGTCATTAGCCATGTGGCTTAGACCCCGAGACATACCGTATACGGCCGCAGACCAGGACTACTACGCAGTGATGCACAACGAAACCTGGGCTGGAGGCGACATGCACCTCCATTTACGGCAGACTACCAGCCTGCTCAATGCAGATTTTAACACCGGGCCGGATGTAACTTCAACTACTGTTTTAGAAGCAGACGAATGGTACCATGCTGTTGTGACGGTCACTGACGAAGGGGATGGCGGCTCACAGATGTACATTAACGGCGTGTTGGAAGCCGAAGGCTCGGGCGGAGGCGGTGGAGACTATTTGGGTCCCCTGAACTTCGGCGCCTGGACCAACAGCGGGCGTTACTATCACGGCCTGATGGATGACATACGCGTTTACGACCACGTCCTTTCGGAAGGCGAAATTATGAGCGCTATGGCAGGTGAGATATGGCCTTACGCATGGGGTCCCACTCCCCCTGATGGCGGAATGCATTTTGATACATGGGCAAACCTTTCATGGAAGCCTGGTGGCTTTGCAGTTTCACATGATGTTTATATGGGTGAGAATTTCGACGATGTGGACGCAGGCGCCGAGAGCACTTTCCAGGGCAACCAGGGGGCACTATTTTTCGTTGCCGGCTTCCCCGGATTCGCCTTTCCGGATGGTCTTATTCCGGGCACGACTTACTACTGGCGAATCGATGAAGTCAACGACACCGAGCCGAACAGCCCGTGGAAGGGCGAAATCTGGAGCTTTATGGTTCCACCCAAGACCGCCTATGCACCCGACCCGGCCGACACTGCCGAGGCTGTCGAAGTGAATGTCAACCTCAACTGGACACCGGGTTTCGGCGCGAAATTACACACTGTGTATTTCGGAGATAACTTTGATGATGTCAGCAACGCCGCCGGAGGTCTGCCCCAGGGAATGGCAACCTATAGCCCGGGCCCGCTTGAAATGGCTAAGACTTACTATTGGCGTGTCGATGAGTTCGATGCCGTCGAGACATATAAAGGCGATGTCTGGAGCTTTACCACTGAAGGCGCTGTGGGCAGCCCGGATCCGGCTAAAGGCGCCGTGGATGTCACGCAGACAC
>CAZZAX010000268.1:0-6311 GCA_964653075.1 uncultured Pirellulales bacterium | reverse complement strand
ACAAAGAAGAGAACCACTTCGAGACCCAAGGCAACAAAGAAGAGAACCACTTCAAGGGCCAAGGCAACAAAGAAGAGAACCGTTTCAAGAAGACCCAAAGCGACCAAAAAGAGAGCAACTGCAAAACGCTCAACAGCCAAGAGACGCGTAAGCTCAAAGAAAAGGTCAACCAGAAAGACCACAAGGAAAGTCTCCCAGAAAAGGCGCAGTCCTGTAACGTCAAAGGGCGATTTTGATTTCAACGCCTGGTTACTGCCGACTCTGGAGTTGGAACAGTTTGAACCGGAAGCCGAGCAAGAGATTGGCGTTGCGGATAATATCAAGGGCTCTACTCGCTATGCATGGATCGGTGCAGGTCAGTGCGGCGGAAGACTGGTGAAGTCTTTCTACGACCTTGGTTACAAGAAGGTCATAGCCGTCAATACGACCCACCACGATTTAGATTTGCTCGATATCCCGAAGAATCAAAAGTTCAACATGAACATTGGTGAAAAGGGCGCAGGCAAAGATATGGAAAGAGGCAAAGATGCCGTCCAGAATTATCAACAGGATATTCTGCATCTTACCCGGCAGACATTCGGCAGGCAAGTTGACCATATTATGGTATGCTTCGGAGCCGGTGGCGGTACAGGCAGCGGCAGCGCCATTGGATTGATTGAGATTGCCAAAAGATATGCACGTTATATCGGCCTGAACAATCCTAACAAGAATGTTGGCGTCCTGATGACTTTACCGACCGTTGGTGAAGCAAGCTCACCGCTGGTTGCAGAGAATGCATACAAAGTGGCGTGGGAATTAAGCCAAATGGCCACTGCCGGAAAGATATCACCCCTTATCTTCGTGGACAACGACAAGATTAACAAGATGTATCCTGGAATGACAGTAAAGTCATTCTGGCCAAGCATCAACAACACAGTCGCAAGTCTGTTTGATATCTTCAACAAGCTCAGCGGTTTGAGCAGCCAGTACACTTCGTTCGACCCGGTAGATTATCACAGCATTATGGAGTCAGGCGGATGCGCAATAATGGGCCTGACCAAAGTAACCCAATTCGGAGATAAGTTCTCACTGTCTCAAGCAGTGAAAAAGAACCTTGAGAAGACACTGCTCGCTGGCGGATTCGATTTGGCCAGCTCCAAAGTTTCCGGTGCTATAGCCGTAGGCGGCAAGAAACTGATGGCCAACGTCAAAGGCTTACAGGACAACATCGACTATTCATTCGACGTCCTGTCAGAGATAACCGGCAAGTCTACAGTCCACCGAGGTATCTACGAAGACGCCAGAGATTCCTTAAGAGTTTACACCATTATAGGTGGCCTTGACGCTCCTACTGAGCGTCTGGAAGAACTGAGAAGTCACATGGCTGTTCGGGTTCGTTAATTAAGCGAGTACCTCGCGAATAAGTAATTTCTTGTTCGCCGGGTGTGCTGCTGACTTGTCCTGCGGGCAAGAACGCGGCATACCCGGCGAATTCTTTTTAACATTAGAATCCCGACAGTTATGAAATATCAACAGACCCGGATTGCCCGAAAATATTTTTCCCATCGAAATTTGATAAAACTCCGGCTTAATTTGCTTGCATTATCATTTTTATGTGCTAAATTTAGGTTCCCGGCTAATCGGGATTCGAGTTTTCGGGCAGGTAGCTCAGTTGGTAGAGCAACGGACTGAAAATCCATGGGTTCTCTTGTAACTCCCTTTAGAAAAATAGGTTATAGCTGTTTTTTCAGTAGAAAATGAGGTTTACAAGTAGTTCACAAGTGGGCAACAAGCGAAGTTTAGAGTGGTTTACTGGTAGCGACTGACACTTTTTTGACACCACACACGTTTCCTGATAAAGACATGTGAACGAGAATCAGATCTTCTACGATTTCCAACATAGAAAGCGTCTTCTGGATACCCTGAGATTTCTGTGTTTGCTACTTGTATGCAAGTCACATCGACGATAGTATAATGTAAGAGTGTCGGCTTACATATCACCACGGATGGTGGTTCCTACCATGCAAGTTCTGTTGACGAATAGCGGTATGTTTTACAAAATAGATAAGTATGGTCACTATACCGGTATCGCCCTAGCAATGTGGAACTCGGCTGTTCCTTCAAGGGATTGGCCGGGAGTAGACTCTTAATGCACTGCTCTAATGAACTTAGGACGTCATCAAATCCCGGATAGTCTTACGTATCTTGAGGATCTACGAAGCGCACTGGATCCAGAGGAGTTTAGGCTTGCTCCCGAAGAAATAGAGGACATGCGGCAACTCTTCAAAACGATGCGTGTAAGCAAGAGACTACTGAAATCTCAAGGACCACAAGCTGGTGTCGACTTAGCACATGACTCCATTGATATGCTAAGGGTAATGCAGTGGTACTTCATGCAGATTGGTTCGTATGTCCAGGATTATATTCGAACTCAAAAAAACATAGATCTTCAAGAGGTTCCTATCGGTTGCCTACCTACACTTGATGTTAACGCACATGCAATTCGCTGTAAAGATGGCTCAAGTCTTATTCTTGTCGAGCCCGGTCTCGTCGGCCTGCTTCACTCGTTGAATGTTATGGTTGTAAGCCTCCGCAAGTTCTGGCCAGTGTGGCCAGGTGGTAGTCCGCTCGAGGATTTCAACCAGAACGAAATCAACGAATATGTGAAAGACATCATTCGTTCCTTCATATTCCGGCTAGAATCATCCTGCGATGTTGACTTTGATCCTGCAGAGAGTGGTGACAGATTCAGGAGATTTGCAAATTGCTATAACCTACAGTCCATGTCAACAGCTCAGCATATGTTCATTTTGTCTCACGAATTCGCGCACTTCCTGAAGGGGCATTTGTCCAGTAACTCCACGGAGTATAGGACGCTTCCCTTCACAAGAGGACGCAGTGTTGAGTTTTACAAGAGGAGCCAAGAGCAAGAGAAAGAGGCCGACGCACTTGGCCTTGAGTTGACGCTTGGGTGCCTAAAGACATATGAAAAACGGATAGCTGGCTGGAATCCGTGGATACGATCATCACTTCGCAAAATGGGGATGGCTGGTCTACATCTTCTATTCATCTATTTTGACGTTGCCGAGAAGGTGCTTTCTGGCAGGGCTGGTGGGCCCTCAACCCATCCACCAGCACTAGAAAGATATGAGGCTATCACAAGACAGGTTCCACTATCAGCAGATGAGGTTAACTGGCGCTTGGCGATGCCGGTGTTCAAAGAGATCTTTGCGAAGATACCAACTTGAAGTGGAAATGCCCCTGCATCCTAGCTTAAACGAGCGAGGCAAGAATGTGGTTCTCAGAACACCGGAATAACACACGGATTTTCAGTCCGAAGACGGGTTTTGTAAGTGTTTGTGAATAAATGATTAACAGTTGTCAAATAATAACTTATGATGCTGGCCGAAGCGCAACCGTAGCGTGACCATAGTCCAAACGTGCATGTCTGTTGCAAATTGTGTTGCAAATCGGTGGCTCGGATTAATCCACTCTTCCGACTTTCGCCAGTTCTAATATGCAGTTGGTGATATTGGTCTTCGAACTATTTTGGGGGGGTAAATGTTTGCTCTGCATATAGCCCAAATTCTTGTACTTGACACCTTTGCTATTTTAACAAAAAACCTAATTGGTCAATAGAAAGCCGTTGGCATGATTATCATCAGCATATCGCTGTACGGAGATAGCCTTTAATATTTTCAACATTTTGGGGTATGGGTCTTTGGACAAGAGAGAGAAAGAAATCCTGGAATATGTCATCTGCCTGAGTTTTGTTATTAACCTGGGAACATATAAATTGATAAATAAAATCGCCATGATCACTAAAAATTTTAGCAGCAGGGCCCGCATTAGCTCGCAGGATTGCAATTCGGTCTCGACCATCGAGCTGCTGGATATGGCCAACGATACCGACCAGCACCTTTACACCTATGACGATATCTACCAAGTAACGGACGTCAACTATCCGACCAGCTATGAAAACTGGAAGATCTACGATACCACATTCAATTACGACGATGCAGGCAACCGCACCTCAGTCATCGACGGCGGGACCACAACCTACACCACCAATCAGCTGAACCAGTACAGCTCCGTTGGTAATACCTGGTACGAATACGATAATAATGGCAATCTCACCTATGACGGCACCTGTTTGTACGACTACGATGCCGAGAACCGCCTGACCGAGGCCACCAATGACTCGGGAGCTTTTAATGGGCCGCTCAATAAGGCTTTGGACTGCTTCGATTTCGAATTTACAACAGGAGGCAGTGGGAGCTGGTCTCTCACAACGTCGGAGTACTGCGACGACCCCAATCATGATAATGACCGGGATTCAGCCGAGTGCGACCAGATACCAGTCTGGCAATCTTCCTCGGTTGAGACGACGGTCTATGGTTATGGGAAAATTAGTTTCTGCTGGAAAGCAGAAGGCGGCACCAGGCTTTCTTTCTCAGTAGATGGCTCCCCGTCTTCCCAGCCTGGTACTGGCAGTTGGCAGGAGGAACTGAATTATAACATAACCGGCCTCGGTCTGCACACCGTAAAGTGGACTTTCTACAAAGAAGAAGGGGCTTCTGCAGAAGATAAGTTTTGGCTGGATAATGTCCGTTGGATCAGCAACAATCCCAGTCCCTCGACGGAATTGCAGGAGGCGCTGGATACGGATTTGCCCGTGATTACCGATGGCGATATGGATGGATCTCCCAGACATGGGAGACTTATGATGGTAATGATGCGGCCATAAGCGGTAATATCGACGCCAATGAAATCTCTCAGATGGAAATTCTTGTCGAAGGGGAAGGTACGTTGACGTTCTGGCGGAAGGTCTCATCCGGATCCGACGACGAATTACAGTTCCTTCTTGATGGTGATCTTAAGGAGTCTATTGATGAAGAAGTAGACTGGGACGAGATGGAATATGAAGTAAGCGGTTCCGGTACTCACTCGTTCCTCTGGCAGTATGTCAAAGATGGTGATGAAGAATCTGATGATGGCTATGATTGCGGCTTTGTGGACTGTGTCCAGTGGACAGGCTCGCCCCCTCCACCACCGCCACCTCCACCTCCATCTCCTCTTGCCGAGGCGTTAGACAGCGACCTGAGTTACACCACAGGCGGAGAGGGAAACTTCGTAAAGTGATCCGATCCGTTCTACTTTGACGGCGATGCGGCCGAAAGTATTGCCGTCTCACACGGCGAGGAAGCATGGCTCCAGACTACAGTGGATGCCAACAGCGGGGACAAGATATCGTTCTACTGGAAGGTCTCGTCCGAAGAGAACGGCGACTATCTGAAGTTTCTTGTTGATGATGACGTTAAGTACGAGATTAGCGGAGATGTGGACTGGCATATGAAGACGTACACTATAACCAGTACCGGCCCTCACACGCTGGAATGGCGGTTTATCAGGGACAGCGGCGGGGATAGTGGTGGTGAGGACAATTGCGGCTGGGTGGACTTCGTTCAGTGGACACAACCGAGTCCGACACAGGACCCGGATAACTGGTACACTATCAAATACAAATATGACCCGTCCGGGCGGCGCATCGAAAAGAATGTCGATGGCTATAAAACCAGGTACATATATGACGGCGGTGACGTTATCGCTGAATACGATGGCAATAACAACCTCACGCGCAAATACATCCACGGTGCGCGCGTTGATGAGCTGGTCTGTATGATAGACGTCGCAGACAGCAGTGCGGTCTATTACTATCACTACGATGGTCTGGGCTCTGTTGTGGCCTTAAGTGATTCGTCCGGCGATAGCTGCCAGAGCTACGAGTACAGCGCCTATGGCCAGGTTGCGGCTTCAGATCCCAACTTCACTGCCAATCTCTACCTGTTCACCGGCCGAAGATTCGATTACGAAACAGGGCTTTACTACTACCGCGCCCGCTACTATAATCCATACATAGGCCGGTTCCTGCAAACCGATCCTATAGGCTATGGTGATGGCATTAACTGGTATGCATATTGTGGAAATAATCCGTTGGCCTATACAGATCCCTCTGGGCTAGTCGTAGTTGCTTTCTATGACCCAACTTTTGAGGTCTGGGAACAAAATGAAGATGGTGAGTGGGTGATTGTGGATACCATCGACCTGATGGAGCAATACGCTAATGATTGGAACGAGACTGATGGTAACTTCCATTTCCCAATGAACAGTAGCCAAGACGTATTAGACAAGATTCAGGAATTGCTAGATGCAGGCATTGATGTCACTGATGTGTTTTTTTACGACCATTCTTTTGGGCAAACAGAGGATCTACCTACTAGACTCTATACAAGCGTGACATCTTGAATTTTATTTTGCGTGGCTTGACAAAA
>CAZZAX010000267.1:0-6366 GCA_964653075.1 uncultured Pirellulales bacterium | reverse complement strand
GAACGTTTTCCAATAAGCCGCCTTCCAAAGTGATATTAATATCCCAGTCACAGACCCGCGTCATATCCAGGGCAGGCCATGGACCCCAGCCATATTCGAATCTTAACAGAACCGGCTCTTTCCAGCTTTGGGCGGTGGGTACACGGTCCATCGGAAAATCACGATGAAGCACGCGGTTATTTTTCAGGATCTCCACCCTGTCGAGCTGGTCCCAGCCTGTAACGGTAACAGCCAGCTCCCGCCGCCGGGTATAAGGTAATTCCCGGCCCATAAGCTGACCATTAAGTCGAAAATCCAAAGCGATACGGTCGCCTGTAACAGCATAGGTTCGCCGATTCCGGATAGCATCGAAAATCGCTTCCCGCGACAGTTCCGTAGCGAGCACAGCCGCCAGGCCTTCGCGATAGCCTCCGGGAAAACCAAGATGGTCATCAGTACTGGCAATGACACCGAGGCGATAGCCCTGCGAAAGAAAATGATGCAGTGTATTTTGGGTCCAGCGGCCGCCTTCGGTGTGCCGGATATACGGAGAGCTGGCACGGTCATGCTCGGCGTTACCCCATTCTGAAAACATCTCGATGACAGGGGAGACTTCAGGGTCAAGCCATGCAAGATTGGCGCCGCGATGGCCGAGGCGATTGGACGGATGATGGGGAACCATAATCGCACGGTGCTGTTTTGCAAAACTCTGGAATTGGCGCAAGTCGTCGAAGCGGACATACTGGCCTTCAAGTGTCGGAAAGAGAATGTGGTAATCGCCGAGACTGGTAGAATGCCATTCAAAGCCGGGTATAGTAACAAACCTGCCGGGCCGGTCGTACTTACGTATCATCTGAAGAACTTCCGGCCAGCGCTTTTTCGTTACCTCAAAGCCATCGAGCCATTTTTTCTCGATATTATTTTCGTAGTGCCCGATATCATGCCAGTAGCCGTGCGGCGTGAAGGCGAAAAAATCGAGATGTTCGGCGGCAATTTCATAAGCCCTTTCGAGTGAGCCCCGGGCATAACCGACCTCATTGTGGTTGTGCAAATCGCCAAAGTAAATATTGTAGCCGCCTGCATGTGAATGCTCGGACGGCGCCGACGACAATGCCGGGGTCAACGCCGAACAGCCAAGCGATGCCAGGGACAGCGAGCCGGCCGTGGAGGTTTTCAGGAATTGACGTCTTGTAATTGATGGTACCATTTCGAATCCGCCTTAATAAAATAAACTACTTTCGACAACTCTAATTGAATGTCTTTCCAAATCATCTATTTTACATTGTAAACTCACAACTTCAACTGTGCCCTTTATTAATTGATTATTGATTAATGATGATTGATTATTGGCTTTGTTTGGCTTTGTATTGGGTTTGTTTTTTTGCCGCCTGAATGCGGTTTTATTGTTATATGCCTTTGTATGATAGATATTTATGTTCATTTTTGGTCTTTTGACAATTGGGTTTGAATTGGCTTTGAATTGGGTTTGATTGGGTTTGTTTTTGACTTTTGTCAGACTGGTAAAAATTGTATAAATCATTGTTGATAAATTAGTTACGTTCATTTGAACATTTGGTGAATTGGGTTTGTTTTTACTAAAACACCCTTCAGGGTGATAAGTTTTCGCGTGTAAATCATCAAAAACAAGCGTAAAGCTAAATAACCGCGCATAAACTGGAATTTTCAATCGTGAACACACCATTTCGAACTTTTTGTCGATTTTTCCTTTGATTTACCTACTTTTTTCATTTTTTAATCGCGGATTAACACGGATTAGCACGGATTTCATATTTAAGATCTCAAATTAAAATCCTTCCCATTCGACTACGCTCAGGGTAAACTCTTTCGCTCAGGATGAAGAATTGTATTAAGTTTTTTTGGAGGGAAAAAAGTAGTCCCTCTATAATTAGAGGAACCTGCGTGTTTGATACGAAAATTCGGGGATTTTCGGGCAGTTGAATTTCGCTAAGTGCTTATGTAGAAAGGAATAAAAAAAATTTTAGAAAAATTGAAATTTGTTGAAAATTACCAGCGTTTTTTGTCGAAAATTGGGCGATTTTCGCCTGTATTGTGTATTGCCCCCGACCCCCGACAGAAGAGCAAGTAATCTAAAACCGAGGGTAAACTCCAAAACAAGTGAATTAAATCGAGGGTAAACTCCAGGCAAAAGTCATAGGTAAAAGATGTACAATTAGAACGGAGATGACGAGTTATACAGCATTTCTACCTGAGGCCAGCATGAGCATCATACTATCACGGAAACACGGAGTGGTGAAGTGATTTAAACTAGCGCGAACCGAAGGTAGAAATGTAATGGTTCAGCGTGAATTGGACATACGCGATTTTTGGTCAAGAAGCTTCCTTATATCGCAGGAAGCGTTTTCTTTCGGCCCTCATTTTCTTGCGAAGGGCCGAAAGAAAACTTGTTCAGCACATAAACATTCTTATATCTGAATCGGTTAAGAATGCGTTTATTGCATTAGGAATTGTGTAGGTGCATTCGGTGTTTCGGACGACCGAGAAAAATCGTTCGTGGCCCCGGATGTCCAAATTACCCCCCATGGCCGGTCTAATTTGGCCGTCTGCCCAAACGATTTTTCTCTCAAAGCCACTGAAGGTAGCCGGCAAAAAGTAGTAGGAAATTGGCCTAAAATGAATGGAAATTGAGAGAAATTGAGCTATTTTGGTACAAAATTACACGAAAATAAAAGAAATTGGCACTTTTCATAAATTAAGATGTAAATAGCAAAATCTCAAATAAAAATTCAAAAAGCTATAGTGCTGCCGGAGGATGACAAGATTGAGAAAATCCAAAGCACGAATATCTAAATCCGAAACAAGCACGAATTACCAACATTCAAAACTCAAAACGAAGATGGATTATATAGAATTTCTACCCCCCTGCTGCGAGTCAAGCTAGAAAAACTCGGGGATAAACTCCGGCCAGCATGAGCATCATACAATCGCGTAGGCACGAAGCGATAAAAAATTAGTGCGAACCGCAGGTAGAAATGCTCTCTGTTGCAGGCCAAGGTAGTTTACTCGGGGGTAAACTCCAAAGCAAGTGAGCTAAAATTACCCTGCTGTGAGTCAGGAGAGCGGCTCTTGGGGATAAACTATGGGTAAATTCAGGAGTGATTATAATTAGTGCGAACCGCAGGCAGCACAAGAAGAAGTGCACAAGTCATAAGAGCATAAGAACACAGGGAAAAAGGTAAAAACGGGGTGAAAATGTGATTGATTTTGTTATTTTTTGGTAGTAGTTTTTTTTCGAGAGGTTAACTACACCATTTTAAGATTACAGCCGGGACGTTCTATTCTGTTTATTGTTTTTACTTGTTTTTGCTTTATATTCTTTCCTGAATATGCTTGCCAAAACTATATCTCCCCATTAGCTAAGATAATATTCCAATAATCAGATAGTCGATTATCCTCTGATTCCTCAAACAGAAAACATCGGTTAAATTTCGTTGTTTGTAACTTCTTTAGCACTTTATTTCTTTCTAAGACGGGAATAGTGTACTTATTTGTTACATTCTTTACCGAATCAAGATCAATATCATTACCATTGCTATCAAGACGGAAACCAGACCTATTAATATCTTCTTCCATATTGGCAAATCTGGCGTTTTTAAAGTCGTTAATATTATTCTGCTGAACACACAGTGTGTAGTGTGATTCTTGATTTTCATGCCTTTCTATTCCTGGAATATCGTGGCCGATTTCCATAGAAGTGGGTTCCAACATATTACTCATATCTGACATGTGTCCCGTGTATTCCCTGAAGGTATATATGGCGACTTGTTCAGCACTATCAGGAATATTTTCAAAAGAAAAAAAAGCTGCTATTAGTGGGTTCGCCGTCCAGTCTAATAAAGGTGAAGGAAAACCATGATGACGTAGGTGAGTCATAAAAGAAATTATTTGATTACTGTTGGCCTTTGTTGTTGGAAATAAATATATGTTATTAACATTAAGCTCCCTGATTTCGTTTTCCAAGTCTGGCCACTTTTTTTTGTATGTGCTCGTATGACTATTCCATATTTTAAGCATCAGATTAAAATAAGAATCTACTGTGATGTCCTTTTTAACCTTTCGCTCTAAAGTGCTTTCCAATTCCCATCTCGAATCTGCCTGTCCTCGATAAATAATTGGGGATGTGGAGCTAATAGTTTCCATGCTTTTCTTGAATTTTTCCGTTTCAATATTTCTCTGATTTACTACCTCTTCAAAGGCTTGCCAACTGTCAAGATTATGCGTTTTCATAGATCGACTCTTTTTCTTTTTAAAAAGTTCAAGCTCTAAGTACTTGCAGATATTAATATGTTATTAACTGCACAATTTTAACTATTGCCTAACTACCTATGTTTTACTCATCTTAGGCCAAAGGCACAGCATAACTAAGATTACTATTCCCTGTGCAACTCTGCCTTTTGTGCCATAACAAGTGGGCAAAGGTAAAGTGAGGATAAGGGCTATGAGAAAAATGAATATCCACAGTACTATTTTTTGTTTCCGATTCATAATTCAAATTTCCCTGTCCAGTTACACTCTTTCAGAAAGATTGACTTTCACCGCACCAATTTAACGATTGCCGCCGGGGTGGGCTGATTTATCTATTGTGCTTTTCGGCTTTTTCTTGTGCTTTTTTTACAGGCGTCTAATTCTAATTTTTAATATAGCAACTTCAGATTCTATCGAGGACACATCCCTTTTTATCGAGGAAATTTCAGATTCTATCGAGGAAAAATCCTTTTTTGTTATCGAAGTGATATCAGGCTTTATCGAGGAAAAGTTTCTTTTTAAAGATGAAACTTCAGATTCTACCGAGGAAAATTTCCTTCTTATGGAGGCAACGTCAGACTTTATCAAACCAAGCTCGGACTCCATCGAGGAGAAATCCCTTGTAACCGGGGAAACATTCCTTTTTATCGAGGACACATCCCTTTTTATCGAGGGCACCTCACCCTTTATCCTGGACACATCAGACTTTGTCGAGGAAACATTAGACCTTATCGAGGAAACGTTCCTTTTTACAGAAGAAACTTCAGATTCTATCGAGGAAACATCTCTTCGAAGGGATGATACCTTAGAATTGGCTGCATTAAGTTGAATTATAAGACCAATGATACAAATAGCCAGAATGGTTTTAATCGGGATTTTTTCTGAAATTTTATTTACCCATTTTTTAATGACAGAATTAAAATGTGTAATGTTCATAATATCTCCTTTCAGATGATTTTGTTGCAAATCTCACCTTACCATTCTAACAATCGCCTTGCGGAGTTCAATCGAAAGTTTTGGAATTTCACATATCACCCCTCATCTTCCAATTAAAAGCGCCTCAGGAGGCCATTTAAACGACGAACCGGACTTGAGAGGACTGATTAAAGCCTCGTGTTAATATATTTCAGAATTTTTTAAGAAAACTGTAATATTTTCCAATCGGGCAGAGTCTAATATTGGAGAAGGGTTCTTTGGTATTTCATATTTGAAAGGGAAGAGAGATGAAAAGTGCTTACAGGGTAATATTGATTGGTCTGGCAGTGCTTGGGGCTGTCTATGCAAGCACAGGACCAGAGAAGAAGACCGAGGAGATAGAGAAGAAGACCAAGGAGGTATGGCACGAGCCGGTTGACCCCTGCAAATTTCCTGAGATTCTGGAAGAGGAGGTACAATACAAGCCGATTGACATCTGCAAGTTTCCTGTGTCTATTGATGTGGGTCATTATGTGCAGCTCAAGGAATGTCACAAACGCAAGATAGAATTAAAACAGATCCATTGTCCGGAAGGGCGTGATTTCCCGTGCTATAAAGGCCGCGAAGTTTTTGAGGTAAGAGCCAACTTTCCGGCAATATTAAATGCCACGATAGACAAGAGCGGCGGCGACGAGGAGATACTGGAAGAAGTTAATCTTTACTGGGAGAATGGCGTTAATACAATCCAGGGCACCGGCGACTGGGAAGAATTGAAACTTTGTCTCGAGGCCTGGGGTGTTGATTTATGGAAGTTTAAGGTTGGTACAGTGAAAGTCGGTAAGATTACGATAGGCGTAAGACCCCCCGATGAAACTAATGACGACGACACAAAAGATGACAAAAACTCAGAAGAGTAAGCTACTTTTCTAACGTTATATTAGATCGCTCAAGAACAAATTTTGAACTTACACGCATATAAAACATCACTGATAAGTAAACCGTAATATCAGTCACTAACGTTAAATATAGCCTTTTCGCCTGCTTTGATAAGCAGAGTTTCATCAAATTGTATATGGCCGAAATTTCGGAGAACAAACTTCGACAGTTGTAATTGGCCATGTAAGACCGACAATTCAACTTGAATATTTTTCCGGCCTTTTTTAAGAGAACAGGTTCCCCAGGCATAGC
>CAZZAX010000266.1:0-6368 GCA_964653075.1 uncultured Pirellulales bacterium | reverse complement strand
CCATAGCAATTAAGCATAAAAATAATAGTAGTAATGTTCTCCACTACGTTCGCTTCGTACCTTGGGCACAAGCTCACTTCGGTCGAAATGACAGATTATATAGCGTATCCGGGCAACCACATGGGGTTGCCCCTACAGTGGAATGACTGGGTATATAGCTTTTTCACCGCAAGGCGGGATGAGGAATATATACAAAACAAAGTTGCAGTTTTGGCCTTTATGTCATAATCTATTATGTGATAGAAACACAGTGATATTGAAGTTTTTGAAATCCAGTTAATAACGGAGGTATATATCATGAAGGCAATAAAACGCCGCGATTTTTTGAAAGGCGCTCTGGCCGGGTCAACACTGCTTGCGGCGCCGTTTAATATTCTCAAGGCGGGACCATCACCGAACAGTAAGCTCAATATTGCCTGTATAGGCGTCGGGCTGCAGGGCTCGGGCAATGCAGATTATCTGACAAGGAGCAATAATGTTATAGCCCTGTGTGATGTTGACAAGGCATGGCACAGGCAGGCCATTGCGAAGAAAAAAAGCCTGCACAAAATCAAGCTCTGGAAGGATTACAGGGTTATGTTTGACAAGATCGGCAAGGACATCGACGCCGTTCTGGTGGCGACTCCCGAGCATTCGCATTTTTCGATTTGCGTGCACGCCATCAGGCGCGGCAAGCACGTCTATTGCCAGAAGCCGCTGTGTCATACTGTTAACGAAGTTCGTCTTCTGACTGAAGAGGCGAAGAATCACAAGAACGTGGTCACGCAGATGGGCAACCAGGGTCATTCGGGCTTAAGCTCGGCTATGCTAAGGGACTGGGGCCAAGCGGGCTCGGTCGGACCGATACGAGAAGTCCACGCATATTCGAGGAAGAATTACTGGATCGACAAGCCGCCGGTCAAGGGGAGCGTCGTACCGGAGAGTCTGGATTGGAACCTGTATCTGAATCGGGCCGAAGAGATCCCATTTAGTACGAGCTATATGAATCGCGAGTGGATACGGTACAGCCACTTCAGCGGAGCGGTCGGTGATATGGCCGCTCACATACTTGACCCTGCGTATTACGCTCTGGATCTGCGTGTGCCCCTGAGCGTGAGGGCCGAAGTCAATACACCGGCTTATCCAGGCTCACTGCCGAGGTCGGGGGTTATTACGTGGGAATTCGCATCGAGAGGTAAAATGCCGCCTGTAACGATGAAGTACTATCTTGGAATGGACATAGAGTTCCCTCGCCCGAAACACCTGGAAGCCGGACGGAGGGAAATAACCAGCGGGTCGGTCATGGTCGGGGAACATGCATCGATAATGGCCGGCAGTCATAGTCAGGGCGGTCGGATCATTCCCGAGAGCGTGATGAAGGAGACGCCGAAACCGCCCGAGGCAGCGTTCCGCTGCAAGGGCAGGACCCATTTCGACAACTGGACTCTGGCCTGTAAGGGTGAAGATACGGCCATGTCGTCTTTCGAATACGCCGGAGGCTTGTCTGAAATAATAGTACTCGGCGATATCGCTCTGCTGCATCCGGGGCGGAAGCTGCTCTGGGATTCGAAGAACATGAAAATCACCAACGGTGAGGCCGCCGACAAGAGTCTCTTCATGAGGCGGCTTGCTCCCCGCGACCATATGAATTGGTGTTAGGGCCAGGGACGTAGTAAGAGCACATAACAAAAGACCGGGCATTCAAACGGCTTATTTCTTTCCTGGGCGGCATTGGGAGAAGATTGCTGCAATTTAGTTTTGAGTTTTGAGTAGCTCTATCGGCAGAACAACAAGCAGGCACATAATCCAGAGATTTCCCTTGACGGGGAGGCAGGTAATTTGGTATAGATAGGATTAATGGAGCTTGTGCCTGCGCAGCGGGGCAACTGTGTCTTTATATTCATCCAGCAGGTACAATTATTTGAGCTTTTCGATAGAGGAGGAATTATTATGAGGTGCAAGATACTAATTTTGCTGGTTGCTCTGGTAATGACAGCAGGCTTCTGCGTCTCAGATGCCGGTGCACAGATATGGAAGGTTGATTTTCAGGGCGACGAGAACCATAACAGTACGTATGGTCAGAATGGTCCGAGAGATTACACTGAGCCGGGAGTTTACTGGAACATTTTTGAGGTCGCAGGGTTTAGTGCCGTAGGTGCGACCAATGTTTCCACACCGCCGACGTCTATGAATTTGCTTGATACCGAAGGAAATGACCATGGCGTAATGCTGACGATTCTCACTGATGCCTGGGGCTGGGCAAATGAGGGTACCCTTGATGATCTGTGGGGCGACTACCTTATCATACTCAATGCTCAGGGGGCCACATCCGATCCGACTGATTGGGAAATTACCGGTCTGTTACCAGATACCCTGTGTGAGCTGACATATTACCATCGCGCTAACATCGATGGTCGTGGATTAAACTTCGTTGCCAATGGAGTCGAGACCACGGTTATCAGCACGAACGACGGTTATATTGCAGCAGCTTCTGTAAAAACCGATGCCTCAGGTAAGATTACGGGTACTGCCGACTCGGACGGTTACAGTGAAGGCTGCTGGGCCGGATTGGTGATCGCTATAATTCCCACTGCGAGGAATCCGCAGCCGGCCGATGGTACTATACATGCCGATACGTGGGCGAGTCTTGGCTGGACGCCGGGAGCTTTTGCGGGCTCGCACGATGTATATTTCGGCGAAAATTTTGACGATGTGAACGCCGGTGCTGAAGCTGCCTTCCAGGGCAACCAGCCCTCGACGTTTTTTGTTGTCGGATTCCCCGGGTTTCCCTATCCGGATGGTCTTGTTCCGGGCACGACTTACTACTGGCGAATCGATGAAGTCGAGACCGACGGTAATACTATTGCAGGTGACGTCTGGAGCTTTGCGATTCCACCTAAGACAGCCTATGCACCCGACCCGGCTGATGGTGCCGAGTCTGTAGCTCTGGATGTGGAGTTTAGCTGGACTGAAGGTTTCGGTTCTAAATTGCACACCGTGTACTTCGGAGACAATTTTGATGATGTAAATAATGCCGCCGGAGGTCAGGCCCAGGGAACTACGACCTATACTCCCGGCACACTCAAAATGGCCGGGACTTACTACTGGCGTGTCGATGAGTTCGATGTTGTCGAAACACATAAAGGCGATGTCTGGAGCTTTATTACTCAGGGTGCCGTTGGCAGTCCGGAGCCTGCTAAAGGCGCCGTGGATGTCACGCAGACACCAATTCTGACCTGGTCGCATGGACTTTTTGCCGATTCACATCAGGTCTATTTCGGCACAGATAAAGAAGCTGTGAAAAATGCCGATACGAGTTCGTCCGAGTACAAAGGCAGCGGGAACCTTGGTTCCGAGAGTTATGACGCCGGACAGCTCGAGTGGGATACTACTTACTACTGGCGTGTTGATGAGGCTAACAACACCAATCCCGACAGTCCATGGGTGGGCCCTGTTTGGAACTTCACTACGGCCAACTTCCTTACCGTGGACGATTTTGAATCTTACAACGACCTTGACCCCGCTGACCCCGCAAGCAACAGGATTTTTATGGCCTGGGCAGACGGATTCGACAACCCGGCAGTAAACGGTTCTGTCGTTGGTTACGCCAACCCGCCATTTGCCGAGCAGACCATCGTTCACGGTGGTTCTCAATCGATGCCGATGTCCTACGACAATGCTGTCGGGAAATCTGAGGCAACTTTGACGTTGACTTCCTCTCGTGACTGGACAGTCAAAGGCGTCAACACACTTACGATTTGGTTCAGAGGTGAAGCGGCTAACGCCGCTGAGAATTTGTATGTTGCTCTCAATGACAGCGCGGTGGTCAATCATGATAATCCTGATGCTGCATTGATAAATAACTGGACCCAATGGAATATCGACCTGACGCGCTTTGCCGACCAGGGCGTAAACCTTGCCAATGTCAATTCGATTACTCTTGGTCTCGGTAACAGGAGCAATCCGGTAGCCGGAGGAGCAGGTATGATGTATTTCGATGATATCCGTCTGTATGCCCCGAGGCAGGTAACTCCGTAAGTGGCAAATCAGGAATGTTAGGAGATGAGGACTGTCATATTTAGAAAAGTGTTTCAGTTACAAAGTATTGAGGACAGAGATGTGCTATAGTGATATACGTGGCATACGATGATTCCGGATAGTTTCCGGGAGAGTGTTGGTAAACGAGTATGAATCAATTGAGTTAAGTCGCAGAGCGGCTGATAGTAAGGAGGAAGTATCATGAGAACTCGAGTAATTCGGCTGGCAGCATTTTTTCTGATAGGATTCATAGTTTTTAGTCCAGGCCGGGCACAGGATGAAGTCGAAAATATACTGATTAACGGCGGATTCGAGGACGGTGTTGCTGAGCCGTGGGGTACATACGGAGGCGCTACCATGGAAGTGGTTGACAGACTGGATGGCGCGGCGGTTGACGAGGAGCCTATTGAGGGAAACTATTGTTTACATGTTACGGTTTCGGCAGCAGCAGCAAATTTCTGGGAAACCGGTTTAAACCAGGGAGGACTTCTTTTTGAAGCGGGCAAGACATATACTCTTTCGGTCTTTCTCAAGTGCAAGGAAGGTACACTTGATATCAATTTCAAGCCGGAGCTGGCACAAGACCCATGGACGGCACCTGCCGAGCAGTCCTTTGTTATGACCGAGGAATGGGCGGAATACAGCATAACAACTTCTGTTATTTCCGAGGACATTACTCCGGCCGAGATCGTACTGCACATAGGTTATGCAGCCAGTGAATTCTGGGTAGATGGCATAAGATGGTACGAAGGCGAGTATGTTCCACCATCTCTCGGAGATAAAGCCTTTGCTTCGTTGCCGGTCCCGGAGGATGGCGCCCTGAATCCTGAAACGTGGGCGAACCTTTCCTGGAAGCCGGGAGATAAGGCAGTCTCGCATGATGTGTACTTCAGCGACAATTTTGACTTAGTGAAGGATGGGGCCGCCGAGGCATTCCAGGGCAACCAGGGCGAGGATTTCATTGTTGTGGGCTTTCCCGGATTTGCCTATCCGGACGGCCTTGTTAACGGTGCGACATACTACTGGCGGATTGATGAGGTCAATGACACCGAGCCGAATAGTCCGTGGAAAGGCCCTGTCTGGAGCTTTTCAATTCCTCCCAAAACCGCCTACAACCCCGACCCGGCTGATGCCGCCGAGCAAGTTTATCCGGAAACAAAGCTGAGATGGACGGCAGGTTTCGGTTCGAAATTACACACCGTGTATTTCGGAGATAATTTTGACGATGTGAACAATGCAACAGGCGGTCAAGCGCAGGGAACTACAGATTACACTCCCGGCCCGCTTGAACTGGCCAGGACCTACTACTGGCGGGTCGATGAGTTTGATATTATCGAAACGCATAAAGGCAACGTCTGGAGCTTTACAACACAGGGCGCCGTGGGAAACCCGAATCCGGCCAATGGCGCTGTGGATGTGAACCGGACACAGATAATTAGCTGGTCGCCGAGTGTCTTTGCTGCTTCGCATGAGGTCTATTTCGGAACTGATAAAGATACGGTGAAAAACGCCGATACCGGCTCGCCGGAGTATAAAGGCACCAGGGCCCTTGGCGCCGAGACCTATGACCCGGGAAAACTCGAGCTGGGTACCACCTACTATTGGCGTATCGATGAGGTCAATAGTCCTAATCCGGATAGTCCGTGGCCGGGCATCCTCTGGAGCTTCACTACGGCCGGCTTCCTTACCATAGATGACTTTGAGAGCTACAATGACCTTAATGAAGATGAACCCGGAAGCAACAGGATATATCTTGCCTGGCTTGACGGGTTCGACAATCCGGCTGTAAACGGCTCTATCGTTGGTCACGCCAACCCTCCATTTGCAGAGCAGACCATCGTTCACGGCGGCAATCAGTCGATGCCGATGTCCTACGACAACGCCGTCGGCAAATCTGAGGCGACTTTGACGCTGACCTATCCGCGTGACTGGACCGAGGATGGTGTCAGCACTTTATCTATCTGGTTCAGGGGCAATTCGGATAATGCCGCTGAGACGTTGTATGTTGTTCTAAATGACAGCGCGGTGGTCAATCACGATAATCCTGATGCAGCACAGATAGATAGTTGGACCGAATGGACTATCGACCTGATGCGCTTTGCAGACCAGGGAGTGGACCTTACCAATGTCAATACGATGACCATCGGCTTTGGTAACAGGAACAATCCGACTGCCGGCGGTGCAGGTATGATGTACTTCGATGATATTAGGTTGTATAAACCAGTCCCACAAGAACAAGAACCGTAATCGTCACCGAAGATAATTTCATTCTATTGATTATTAATGAGTAAGGAGTAAGTTCACTGAGGAGGTAAGAAAGATGAAACGCAGAGTTGTGGTTCTGATTCTGA
>CAZZAX010000265.1:0-6497 GCA_964653075.1 uncultured Pirellulales bacterium | reverse complement strand
TTGGGACGAGATTCGTACATTCGAAGTTGAAGTCAAAAATACCCGCGACATCGGCGTTAAGGTTGAGATTAAACGCAACTTCAACACATCGTACTGGAAGCTGAACAGAAGCGGGGATTTCGGTGAATTCGAGAAGGTTGATATAGATACCGTAAAATTCACTTTAGAACTCAGGCCAAGGTCGGTAAAGAAGTTCGAGTACGTTCTTAGAACTTATCACGGCACAAGAGAAGATAATTGGCGGCGATAGATGAGTGAGGAAATAAAAACAACAGCAAAGAGGGCTGTAAAATGAAACGTATAATATTTATGTTACTGATAATCGTTTTAATGGCCGGGGCTGGTCAGGCCAAGGTCGATTTAGTTACACTGCCTACGCGGGACACGGTACAGCTTACGATTTATAACTCGGCGGACATGACGTTAGTGCGCGAAAGCAGGGCGCTGACGTTAAAAGACGGGGTAAACAAGCTGCAGTTTTCCTGGGTCAATACACTTATCGACCCGACAAGCCTGGAAATGCTGCCCAAGACCAACGCGGACAAGATTGACATCGCGGATTTAACTTATCCGCCAAGGGTAAGAAACCTGGGACTGTGGAACATCGAAAGCGATGTAAGCGGCAAAGTACCGGTTGAGATTTCTTATCTTACCAGTGGATTAAGCTGGCGGGCGTTTTATATGGGGACACTTACAGAAGATGAAGAGACGATGCGGCTGCAGGGCTATGTACGGGTAACCAACAACAGCGGCGAGGATTACGAAAACGCCCAGACCCGCCTGATTGTAGGTAAGGTCCATATACTCGATGAGATAGCGGAGCTTGCCCGGCGGCAATATCCATACGGCAGGCCGGGCGAAGTAATTGCACCGCCAATGGCACCCGCTTCAAGGGCCAGAGGCCGGATGGAAGACAAAAGAGCATTTGGATTAGCAGAAGAATCTGCGGCACGGCTTGAGGTAAAAGAAATCAGAAAAGAAGGTCTCAGCGAATATTTCCTCTATACGATTGAGGGCAAGGAAACGATACCGACCGGATGGTCGAAACGGCTACTCAGCTTTGAGGTTGACGAAGTGCCGGTCGTAAATCTTTACAAATACGAAGAAGAACGTTACGGCACCTCCGTGGTCAGGTTCCTCAGCTTCAAGAACGACAAAGAGCACGAATTAGGTGACACTCCGATACCCGGCGGGATGCTTAAGGTCTATCGAGATGCCGGAGATGAGGGACACTTATCTTATACGGGACAATCTTCGTTCAAGTATATCCCTGTTGATGAGGACGTGGAGCTTAATCTTGGTGCGGTTGCTGACATTGTTGCTGAGCCCAAGCTGATGGACTTCGAGACGGAAAATTATGAATTCGACAGGCGCGGCAACGTCACCGGTTGGGACGAGATTCGTACATTCGAAGTTGAAGTCAAAAATACCCGCGACATCGGCATTAAGGTTGAGATTAAACGCAACTTCAATACATCGTACTGGCAACTGACCAAAAGCGGGGACTTCGGTGAATTCGAGCAGGTGGACATGGACACGGTCAAATTCACTTTAGAACTCAAACCAAGGTCGGCAAAGAAGTTCGAGTACGAACTGAGAACCTATCACGGTACAAGAACGGACGACCGGTAAGAAGCGCTGGGGGGGAGGATTAGGTTAAAGTCTAAATGTCGTAAAAATGACGTTAACTTACACCTTTAAAGCTAAGGCTACTTTGAAAATAGCACCGGTCGGCTTGGCACCGAGTATTTCCACATAGCCGTTATGTGCCTGGGCGAATTTTTTCACCAGTGCAAGACCCAGGCCTGTTCCGGCAGTTTCACGCGTAGCTTCTGCTCCGAATCGATAGAACTGCTCGAATATCTTTTTTCGCTGCCTGTTAGGAACGCCGGGCCCGTGGTCCTCAATTTCAATCAATATAAACTGCTTATCGCGTCTGCTCCGGACAATAATGATTTTTTCTTTTGCGTTGCTGGCATATTTAATGGCGTTATCCAGCAGATTGATTACTATCTGTGCCACGGCGTCACTGTCAAAGACCGTTTGCCCGAGTTGGCCGGGTTCAGTTTTTATCGAAAAACCATTCTGGGCAGCATAGGGTTTCATCATTTCAACCACATCTGCAATGCACTTGTTTATATCCCCGGCTTTGAACGTATATTTTTTTTGTCCTCTTTGAATTCGTGAAAAGTCCAGCACGTTCTCTATCAGGCGACTAAGTCTTTCACTTTCCTGACGCATATTCCTGTAATATTCCTCGAACTTGTCCTCAGATTTGACCCAGTTCTTCTCCAGCATCTCGGAGTACATTCGAATCGAAGTCAGAGGTGTTCTCAGCTCGTGCGAGACAGCCGATATAAAATCATCCTTTTTCTGCGCCAGCCTGATCTGTTCTCTTGCGCTTCGCCACAGGCCGGCCAGCCCCAGGGTAACCGCCAGCAGCACAACCGCAATAATGCTGAAGTACCAATACCTGAGATGATTTATTTGTTTGCCAATCCATGCGGGATCAATTTCTTTAAAGTTTAATATTAAATCCCCGAATCCAAAATCCAATATGGCCGTATAAGCGATAGTATCACTTTCTGTATTTTCATTTTCTGTCTGCGGTAATTCGAAAGACATACCCTGGCGTATAAATCTATCCGCAGACTCTGCAACCTCTTCAATCAGCTTCTTTTCATTTAGCTGAAAGCCCTGCAGAAATCGCTTGTCTTCGATTTGCACATGCCTTAGCAGAAATATCTGACCGCCAAATACGGATTGCCGGTCATCTTCAGTTGGGACTACGACCGAGACAAACGGTTCAATTCGTATCTCCACCGTATCGACCTGATTTTCCTGCTGGGATATCTGCTGATTATCCTGAAAGGCCTCTGATTGCTGTATTTGTAGATTCTGTCGTTGGAGTTGCTCGGCCTGGGGGGTAATTTGTGCCTCTGGCTGGTTCGTTCCAGGAGGTGGTGCCTGCTGTGAAGGAGTGGCCACATTAGAACTAATGTTGCGTTCAAAAACAGACCGCCGCTGGGCCTTAACCTGGGTCAGTTGGCTCTGAGTTTTCAAGCTCTCGATAGTCAAAGCCATGCTGCGGCCTTTGATCGCTTTACTTTGCTGGCCCGTCTTTATCGTAATTTCATCCTCTGTCTTCCGGGCCTGTTCACTAATTTTAATCCCGGTGTTGTTAATATCCGTTCTAAATGAAACCGGTACAGCTCTATCGAGCACAGGTAAGAGGTTTTCTTTTACGTTTTTTCTGTTCGAGATTGCTTCAGCATAGAGTTCACTACTATCAGATTCATCTTGTTCGATAAAATCATTCGGGGTAATGATGTTACCATCAGGTCCTATTTGAAAATTGCCATAGGCAAGGCCGTGTTCCAGCCGACCTGCCAATGGTGAACGCAGTATTGGCATCTGCTGTTGACTGGAAACGACATTCTCCGGCACGTAGTAATACAGATAATCGGTATAAGGTCGGTTCTGTTCTGTCTGCACGAACTCATCAAGCTTGCGTTTGACATTCTGCCTGATTTGTTCTGCCACCGCGGCAAACTCACCCAGACGCGCACCTTCCAGACCCTGTGCTCGTATCTGGATCGAACGGTACCCTAACCAGATCAGACCGCATAAGGCCATAAGAATTATCACCGATAGAATTATTAATCGTCTGTACATATCAGTATTAGTTTTTTAATTTTCATATTTGTAGCCTGCACCGCGAACGGTTTTGATGATTTGCGGGTCTGCAGAATAACGCTCGATTTTACTTCTTAGCTTTGCGATATGCATATCTGTGGTTCTCGTACCCAATTCAGTCATAGTATCATTCCAAACTTCTTTATAGAGTTCTTCCCTACTGATAACGCGGTTCGGATTGGCGGCGAAATACTGTATCAGGCCTGCTTCACGGGCGGAGATTTCTATTTCCTCACTTTTGCGTCGTACTTTCAGGGCCGCAATATCAACATCCAAATCTCCAAATTGAAATTTTTGTCCAACCGCCCGGGCGGGATCGGTTCGGCGCAGCACCGTGTTTATCCGGGCCAGCAGTTCTTCGAGAGAAAACGGTTTTGTGATGTAGTCATCAGCTCCGAGATTCAGGCCGTTTACTTTTTCTTTTTCCAGGCCTTTAGCGGTCAGCATAATTATGGGGGTTTGCAGACCGTCGCGACGCCATTTAGTACAGAGTTGTTCACCGCTTATTTTCGGCAGCATCAGGTCGAGTAAAATCAAATCAAAACGTCTCTCGGCAACAGATCGTTCAGCGTGGAGACCATCGACAGCTTTGAAAACCTCAAAGCCGTGGAAATCCAGAAAATCCGCCAGCGCCGTTAGGATATTCTCTTCGTCTTCAACAACCAGTATGGATGCTTTTTGTTCCATAGTTACATTTGCTCCTATCTATATTATAGGCAAAATCGATGCTGAAGATTTGTAAAATTTCTGTAAAAAAGCTTCCCTGTTATTTTACATCCATTTTACTCAACCGGCAACCGTCATTGTCGTATTATAGATTAAGCTAGAGAAACCATTTTGCAAATCTTTTTGAAAGGAACTGATAATGAAAAGTCCAATCCAAATTCTCACGCCGGTAATTATAGTAATTGCTTTTTTGTGTTCGGCAGCTTTTGCCGATTTGCCTACAACCACCGGCACAATCTCAAATGTCACGGTATATCGGGGCCAGGCCCTTGTAACGCGCAGTATCAATATTAAGCTGCCGTCCGGCGCTTCGGAGCTAATTGTGAAAGATTTGCCGGCTATGATTGTTCCTGAAAGTATCTACGCCCAGACTCCGGACAATGTGAAGGTGCTGAGCGTCAGGTATCGTCAGAGAGCAGTCAGGGAAGACACCCGCGAAGAAGTCAGGAACCTAAATGCCAGAATTGAAGAGGTAAAATATAAACTCAAATGCGCCGAAAGAGATTATAAATATTTCGGCCACTATGGGAAAATGTTCGATGAGCTTAAAGACTTTGCTGTTACTTCAGCCAAGAGCGACCTCAACAGAGGGCTGCTGACTTTTGAGCCTATCGAGAAACTTGTCGGTCTTATCGAAGAGAAATCGTTTGAGTACCATAAGCACACAACGGAACTTGAGGACAAGATTGCTGATCTGCAAAAGGACAAAGATTTGCATGAGCGTAAGCATAAGGAATTGATGGCCGGTCGCTCACGTACCGAGCGCGAAGCGGTTTTGTTTCTCAGCGGGGCCGGCGGCAAGAAGGTTTCTCTTGAGCTAAACTACCTCGTCAATGGCGCCAACTGGCAGCAGCAGTATAACCTTCTGGCCAACCCTAAACAATCAAACGTTCTGATTGAGTACAATGCGGTGGTGAACCAGACCAGCGGTGAAAACTGGAACGGTGTTGCTCTTAGTCTATCCACCGCTGAACCAACTATGGTCGCAGCACCACCTATCCTCGAACCTATGCTTGTTGGTCTTTCCCGTCCGGTTCCCACTCAACAGGCCGAACAAGTCTTCGCAGACCAGGTCCAGCAGTATCGAAGGGGTCGAAAAGACAATATTAAAAAAGGCATAGCAGCCAATGAGGAACTTAATAGATGGGCAGTGCAAAATCAGGTATTTTTCTTTAATGCCGGCCGGAGCCAGGTTCGGGAATTTCAGCAGAAATTGGCCGAGATTACGCGCACCGAAGGAGTTAGCGTAACGTATGATTTGCCCGGTAGACTAACGCTACCGAGCCGAAGCAACCAGCAGCTCGTTACTATTGCCTCAATCACGGCAAAAGCCGATTTTACACTGATAGCCATGCCACTGATCACCGACTATGTGTATCTGCAGGCGGAACTGCTTAATGATAGTGATACAGTTCTGCTGCCGGGCCAGGCAAGCATATTCCGCAAGGGCGAATTCGTCGGCAAAAGCCAGTTGCCTCAGGTTACCATCGGCGAGAAATTCACAGCGGGATTCGGCATAGATTCACAGGTTCAGGTGTTACGCGAGCTTGAGGACAAAAAGACACGCATTCAGGGCGGCAATCGCATCGATACCTATCACTACAGTATCGCCCTGAGCAATTACAAAAACACGGCAGTAGAGCTGCGATTGCTGGACCGCCTTCCCTACACGGACAATAGTTCAATCAAAATAGAGCTTGATAAAGCCGAGCCTCAGTTGAGCAAAGACAGTGACTATCTGCGCACAAGCCGGAAGAAAGGTATTTTACGCTGGGATCTGAAGCTGGGGCCAAATACTGTTGACCGCAATGTAACGGTTGTAAAATACAATTTCACTATGGAGTATGACAGGAACATGCAAATCCAGCCTCGCGCCGGACGATAATAACATTTAAGCTGTTCGGCCTGTATAAAGGGCAAACTTACGTCCGAACCAGCTATAGTTATAGGCTGGTTCGGGCGTATTACTTTCACTCGTTCTCATGACAAAAGCAATTTTTGGAAGCATCCTATATTCTTGATTCTAAATCATTGACAAGCGTTCGCAATACCGTTATTTTCAGCAGGAATATTTT
>CAZZAX010000264.1:0-6573 GCA_964653075.1 uncultured Pirellulales bacterium | reverse complement strand
AACTTCCTTATCGTTGATGATTTTGAATCTTATAACGACCTCGACCCGACTGACCCGGCAAGCAACAGGATATTCCTTGCATGGCTGGATGGATTTGACAACCCGGCTATAAACGGTTCTATTGTTGGTTATGCCAATCCTCCATTTGCCGAGCAGACTATCGTCCACAGCGGCAATCAGTCGATGCCGATGTCCTACGACAACGCTGTCGGAAAATCCGAGGCGACCTTGACGTTGACTTCCAATCGTGACTGGACAGTCAAAGGTGTCAACACACTGGTAATTTGGTTCAGAGGTGAGACGGCTAACGCTGCTGAGAATTTTTATGTTGCTCTTAACGGCAGCGCGGTCGTCAATCACGATAACCCAAATGCGGCACAAGCATCAACGTGGACCCAATGGAATATCGACCTGACACACTTTGCAGACCAGGGTGTCAATCTTGCCAATGTCAATTCGATTACTCTTGGCCTTGGTGACAGGAGCAACCCAGTTGCAGGCGGATCAGGTATGATGTACTTCGATGATATTCGTTTGTATCCACTGGCTCCATAGGCCGTTATTTATATGGCAATTTAAATTGTAAGGGTGATATAGCAGGTTTCTGTTAATTTATTAATTTGGGGCCTTATACTGATTTCATTTGGTATAGGCCCCTTTTCATTTTTATCCTTGAGATTCTTCCCTTTTGGAACTCCGGCTGCATTACTACCTTCGCATAAGCTTTCGTATTTGCTAAAGATACGATAGACAAGCCGGAGGGCAAGCAGTGCAGGGGGGTAAAATATCATATAGAATTGCAGAGATTTTCCTTGAGGTGAAGGCGGATAATGTGGTATAAATAATATTAGTGTAGATATTGCTTGCACAGTTGGACATCTCTGGCTTTGAATGGATACAGCAGGTGCAATTCTTTTGGTTTTTTTCTGGAGGAGAATTATTGTTCAAAGCACGGAGTTGTAGGGAAACTTTGTGCTTGGCGATGTAGAAATTTTACATTTCAATTAACAATTTTTATTGTTTTATGAAGGAGGATTATTATGTCTAAAAAAATGATTTGTCTGGTTTCTTTTGTGTTGGTGCTGGCCCTGGTTCTGACGAATTTTGCTCAGGCAGACCTTATCGGATACTGGAAGTTCGACGAATCGTCGGGCACAATCGCGGCCGACAGCGCCGGGGGGGACAACGATGGCACGTTAATCGGCGACGATTTTTTATGGACGGGAGGCAGGTCCGCCGGTGCTCTGTCATTTCCGGGGGTGCCGGATGATGCCCGCGTGGAGTTCCCCACAACGGGTATGTCGGCCACGGCGGGAACGGTTGCCATGTGGGGCCTCTTATCTGATCCACAGCCCGAGACGGACGGCCGGTACTTCTTTGGTCATACAACCCAGCCGCAGTGGACCAATCGCATCCAGATCTATATGCAGGAAGGAACCACGCCCTCGAGATTGCTGGACATCGGATTGGGCAGCGCGCACGCGCACGATACGGACATCATGGAGCTGCCGATGGAGCAATGGCTCCATGTGGCTCTGACCTGGGATTCAGGTAACTACGTGGTCTATATGGACGGAGAGGTGGTGTCGAGTGGAACCTACACGGGGCTGTCCGAAATTCATCCGACTGCCAACATAGGCAATGACGGAAGCTCAGCGCCTTATGAGGCTTTTGGCGGTCTTCTCGATGAGGTCCGGCTCTACGACCACGCTCTGAACGCCGATGAAATCCTGGCTGCTATGAAAAGTGCGGCCTTTCCACAGGCCTCGGGTCCGAATCCGAAGGAAGGCACCCTTCTGCTGGACACATGGGCGAATCTGGAGTGGAGAGCGGGAGATTTTGCGGTCTCGCACGATATTTACATCGGCGATAATTTTGACGATGTGAATAACGGCGCCGAAAGTACGTTCGTAGGCAACCAGGACGGGACGTTTATTGTTGCCGGTTTCCCCGGATTTCCTATTCCCGGTGGTCTTGTTCCGGGGACAACATATTACTGGCGAATTGATGAGGTCAATGACTCCGAACCTAACAGTCCCTGGAAGGGTAACATCTGGAGCTTTGCGATTGCCCCGAAAACCGCCTATGATCCCGAACCGGCTGATGGCGCCGAATCTGTAGCTCTGGATGTAGAGCTTAGCTGGACAGAAGGCTTCGGCTCAAAACTACACACTGTGTATTTCGGCGACAATTTTGACGATGTCAATAATGCAACCGGCGGCCAGGCTCAGGGAACGACGTCCTATACTCCCGGCTCCCTTGAAATGGCCAAGACTTACTACTGGCGAGTCGATGAGTTTGATATTGTCGAATCGCATAAAGGCGACGTATGGAGTTTCACTACCGAGGGAGCAGTTGTGAGCCTGGATCCGGCTAATGGCGCTGTGGATGTGACTCAGACACCAACTCTTACCTGGGTGCCCGGAGTCTTCGCCGCTTCACATCAGTTGTATTTCGGCTCCGATGCTGAAGCTGTTAAAAACGCCGATACAAGCTCGCCTGAGTATAAAGGTACCAGAGATCTTGGCTCCGAGAGCTATGACGCCGGCAATCTTGAATGGGATACTCCTTACTACTGGAGGATTGACGAGGTCAATAACGCCAACGCCGACAGCCCCTGGACAGGCCCTCTCTGGAGCTTCACTACGGCCAACTTCCTTATCGTTGATGATTTTGAATCTTATAACGACCTCGACCCGACTGACCCGGCAAGCAACAGGATATTCCTTGCATGGCTGGATGGATTTGACAACCCGGCTATAAACGGTTCTATTGTTGGTTATGCCAATCCTCCATTTGCCGAGCAGACTATCGTCCACAGCGGCAATCAGTCGATGCCGATGTCCTACGATAATGCTGTCGGTAAATCCGAGGCGACTTTGACATTGACTTCCAATCGTGACTGGACAGTGAACGGTGTCAGCACACTGGTAATTTGGTTCAGAGGTGAGGGGGCTAACGCAGCCGAACCGATGTATGTTGTTCTCAATGACAGTGCTGTTGTTACTAATGATATTCCTGATGCGGCGCAGAAGACTTCCTGGACCCAATGGAATATCGACCTGACGCGCTTTGCCGACCAGGGAGTGAACCTTGCCAATGTCAATTCGATTACTCTTGGCCTTGGTAACAGGAGTAATCCAGTTGCAGGTGGTTCGGGTATGATGTACTTCGATGATATTCGTTTATATGTACACGAGCCTGAAGTACCGTAAGCTGCAAGCAGCAGTAAAATAATTGCATGCATGAATTCCAAATTCTGGTCAATTCGGAGCCTGTACTGATTGGGTATAGGCTCCTTTTTTATTTACAGGATTAGCTTTTTCTCACATTCGAGAGATTTCCTCGCCGTTCTGTCTCAAAGCAGGTAATCGTATGAATAAAAGATATTGACTTCATAGCTCTTAATACGTTAGAATGTTTAAGATTAATAAGCTATGAAGATTAAATTGCTGGTTGGGGCTTAAAAACATCAATGAGGAAGGGCTTGGTTAATATGCACCGTTTGTTGTCATTCTCATTACTTATTTTGTTATTATCACTATTATTTGTTAGCTTTGCAAAGGCGGTTTATCCGGTTGATGATCTGAATGATGATACGGCCAATATGTCTGATTTAACTTTGCAGGCTGACCAGTGGGAGCAGACGGGTATTTCTTTGGTCATAAATGAGTTCGTAGCTTCCAACAACAGTTCCGTCCAGGACCCGCAGGGCCAATATGATGACTGGATCGAAATCTACAACTTTGGCTCTGATGCTATTGATATAGGAGCTTTTTACCTGACGGACGACCTGTCCGTCCCCGCTAAATGGCGCATTCCCGATGGTATTCCAGCTCTAACTACTATACCTCCACACGGCTATTTATTAATATGGGCCGACAACGATACCGCATATTCCGGACTGCACGCCAATTTCAGACTCAGTGGCGGCGGCGAGGAAATCGGCCTGTTCGATACAGATGGCAGTACTCTTATTGACAGTGTTATCTTTCTCGACCAGACCACTGATATTTCCTACGGCCGCTATCCTGATGCTAATGATGTTTGGCGTTTCATTGCTGCTCCTACGCCGGGGCAGGAAAATACCGGCGGATATCTGGGAATTGCTGATGACCCGAAATTCAGCCACGAACACGGTTTTTATACCACACCTTTCTCTGTTACACTCGCCACTGAAACCAAAGGGGCTGTTATATACTATACGCTCGATGGCAGTGAGCCGTATGATACTACTGGTCGTGGGCGGGCCCCGAGTGGTATTCTCTATATTGATCCTATTCTAATCACAACGACCACAAATCTGCGGGCCAAGGCAATTAAACCGGGATGGAAGCTTTCAAATGTCAAGACAAAATCTTACGTCTTTCTTGAACCGGACATCAGACATTTCAATTCTAACTTGCCCATAGCTGTCATTGATACATTCGGTAAAGGTGTCGGCCAAACGACTGAGACGCAGACGTTGACTTTTGCCGGATTCATCGATAATAAGGACCGCGGCAGGGCCAGAATAACAAATACGCCGGATTTCATGGGTAAAGCGGGGCTTAATATTCGTGGCAAAAGCTCAGCCGGTTTTGCCAAAAAGCAGTACCACCTTGAAACTTTAGATGATAATAATACAGACAAAGATGTTTCTATTCTGGGTTTTCCCGCTGAATCAGACTGGGTTCTCCAGGCTCCCTATTCGGACAAATCACTAATGCGTAATTTTCTGACCTATAAGTGGAGCAATGATATTGGTCGATATGCAGTTCGCACACGGTTTATCGAGTTGTTCCTGAACACCAACGGCGGGGGAGTCTCGATGGACGATTATGTGGGCGTGTACATACTGATGGAAAAGATTAAACTGGGGAAAAATCGCGTCAATATCACAAAACTCGAACCTTCTGATAACGCTGAGCCGCAAATAACCGGTGGGTACATTATCAAGAAAGACAAACTCGACCCGGGTGACCTGACATTTAGTACCAGTAGAGGGCAGAGTCTAATACACTTAGAGCCGGATAGAACAGAAATCACACAAGAGCAAATGAATTGGATCAAGGGCTATATCAATGAGTTCGAGTCAGTGCTGTACGGACCGAACTTTACAGACCCTATCGATGGATATGCTAAATATATAGATGTCGATTCATTTATTGACACACACATTCTTGTTGAACTTACTAAAAATATCGATGGTTTTCGCCTTAGTAACTATATGTTCAAGGACAGAGGCGGCAAGCTGAATATGGGGCCTGTCTGGGATTACAACTTATCACTTGGTAATGCCGATTATCTTGAGGGCTGGATACCCACTGGATGGTATTACGACCTGTTGAGTGACGGTGACTATCCCTGGTGGCGCCGTTTGTTCCAGGACCCGGAGTTTCAGTTGCGTTACGCCGACAGGTGGTTTGTTCTGCGCAGAAATTTGTTTGATACCGGTTTATTGCTTCAGGACATCGATGATATCGTTAAGCTGCTCAGTGAAGCCCAGGTCCGTAACTTTAATCGCTGGAATATTCTTGGTACTTATGTTTGGCCGAATTGGTTTATCGCTCAGACTTACCAGGAGGAAATCGACTGGATGAAGGATTGGCTCCGAAAGCGGTTGACTTGGATGGATAGTCAAATCGGCGCTGAATTTGCCGTTGCTCCACCATTCTTCAGCCGGCAGGGCGGTCAGGTTAATAAGGGGTTTAATCTGACGATGGATGCTTCATTTGGCACGATTTATTACACACTCGATGGCTCCGATCCGCGTCTGACAACAATTGCACCGAGCGACACAATTAGTACGACCCTTATTGGTGAAAGTGACACCAAGCGGGCGTTTGTGCCGATTGGTCCCATCAGCGAGAGCTGGAAAGGCGGCCAGCTCTTTGACGACTCAGACTGGTCGGTTAGCCTCGGAGGTCCCGGCGGTATTGGATACGAAAGGGGTTTTGGATATGAACAACTTATAAGCCTTGATGTTACAGGCCGTATGGTCAGAAGAAATGCTACATGTTACATCCGAATCCCGTTTACTGTTGTCGGCAGCCCCGGCAACTTCGATTTTATGAAGCTCAAAGTCCGTTATGATGATGGTTTCATCGCGTATATCAACGGTGTCGAGGTGGCCAGACGCAATTTTACCGGTACGCCGGAGTGGAATTCCAGCGCCGATGGCAGCCGCTCCGACTCTGATGCTGTCAATTTCGAGAACATAGACATATCAGCTTATCTCGAATCACTTCAACCGGATAACAATATCTTGGCCATCCAGGGTATGAATTCATCCACTGTGGATTCCGATTTTCTTATCTCAGTTGGGCTAATTGCCGAGAAATGCGTTTCTCCTCGTGGTGGTGGTTCTTTGCGTGATGTATATCTATATACCGAACCAATCACTCTGACTAATAGTACCCAGGTCAAAGCCTGCATATTAAGGGGCGGCAAATGGAGTGCTTTGAACGAGGCGGCCTTTGCCGTTGGACCGGTGGCGGAAAACCTTCGTATCACGGAGATTATGTATAATCCATATAATCCGAACACCGAGTACGTTGAGCTTACAAACATCGGGGCAGAAACTATCAATCT
>CAZZAX010000263.1:0-6578 GCA_964653075.1 uncultured Pirellulales bacterium | reverse complement strand
TCCCTTGTGGCCGGTACAGCATAAGAACAATCAGCAGCAGCCCATATATCATTTGCCTCAACGGTGCGGCCACAGAGCTTGGCATACCCAGAAATCGCAGCAATTCCGGAAATATAACGAGTACAGCAGCCCCCACAAAAGAGCCGCCCAGACTTCCCATCCCGCCGAAGACAACCATCAGAAGAATCGTTATCGACTCCATCACGGTGAAACTCGATGGGTCAATAAACGTAATATAATGGGCATAAAGACTTCCTGCGATACCTGCAAAAAAAGCCCCTATGACAAAGACCATAATTTTATGCCTATTCACATCTTTACCCATTGCCAATGTGGCTACCTCGTCCTCCCTTATGCCCCTCAGTATCCTCCCGAAAGGCGACTTTACGACTCTGCGAATGATAAAAGATGTCAGAAATACAAAAAAAGCGACCAGAATCAAATATGCCCACACACTTGATAGTTGAATTCCAAAAAAAGAAAATCCCGGTATCCCCGGCAATCCCATCGGTCCGCGTGTTACGTTTACCCAGTTCTTCGCGATAGAATAGACAATAACGCCAAAGCCGAATGTTGCCAGCGCCAGATAATCACCTTTAAGCCGTAATGATGGAATTGCTATAACACAGCTAATAATCGAGGCAGCACATGCTCCGGCCAAAAGGCCAATCCAGGGCGAAATCCCATAGTTCAAAGCAAGAAGGGAAGAGACGTAAGCTCCAACACAGGAAAAGGCGGCATGACCTAATGCGGCCAAACCGGTATAACCGACAACAAGGTTCAGGCTGAGCGTCAGAATAACGTATATTCCTGTTATAACTAAAATATGCAGAAAATATTCCATTTGTCAGTTATTAGCTATTTGTTTTTAGTTTTTAGTGGCTTGTTTCCTGGTTCTATTGTAAACATCTGTGCAAAAAGCCATCGCCTTCTGCCACACACGCAAGTTTTCGAATCTGTAACTCATTCCTAATTTCCAACAACCAACCACTAACAACCAACAACTATTCTCACAGTCTTTCTCCTGCAGGTTTGTTACCCATTATGCCGCCGGGCCTCACCAATAAAAAGACAATCAAAATTACAAAAGCAATACAGTCCTTCCACCCGGCTGATATCTTCCATATACCAAGATTCTCGGCAATGCCTAAGAAAAGCCCCCCAAACATTGCCCCGGGAATACTGCCGATACCCCCTATGATCGAAGCGATTATACCCTTAAGTATAGCATTCATCCCCATCGTCGGCTCAATGTTGGTTTCTAATGAAACGAGTATCCCCGCAGCCCCGGCCAGAGCCGAACCGATAGCGAACGCGGCCAATATAATCCTCTCAGGATTGATCCCCACTACACTGGCCGCCAGCGGATCGTCCGCCACTGCCCGCATCGCCTTGCCAAGCCTCGTCTTTTGAATAAACAGCCAAAGAGCCACAAACAACAAAAAACTAACAACCAATATCAGGATTTGAATATCCGTAATCACCGCCCCGAAGACATGATGCCCCTCTTTGACCGGCCCGGTCCTTATAGTAAGTATCTGCGCCCCATAAATCAATTGCAGCAGGTTCTGAATGAAGATAAAGATGCCAAAAGATGCAATCAGAAAGACTAAGTTCGGGGCCTTGCGTTTTCGTAACGGCCTATAAACCAACCGGTCAATGAGTACTCCAACAACTGCTGCTCCAGCTACTCCGGCCAGAACAGCTATTCCCCATTCTAACGGCCCCACCTGTCCTCGCCCCACCATAGGTGAGCTTGCTGAAGGGCTATACGCTATCCGCAATACGCTATACGCTATATATGCCCCAACCGCATAAACCACACCATGTGCAAAATGAAAAAACCTTACAGTCCGATAGATTAAAGTGAAGCCTAAAGAGACAAGAGCATAGATACTGCCAGCAATTATTCCGTTGAGAATAAGTTGTTTGGCCAGATAGTCTATCATCTAGCCCCCTGCACTGCCTCAACTTCCAACGAGCCATTTTCCGCTATCTCTCTAAAAGGTACTAGTCGGTATTTGCCGTTTCTATGTTCCATATAGGTATCTTCAAATGCTTTGTCTACAACCAGACGGCAATTGACACTTTTGTTAGAATTAACGGCATTGACCGCGTATTCCAGTATTGAATAGCAATAATCTGGTGTCATTTGTGGAGGAACCACAGAACCTCTGCCTTCAAACGCCCTGTAGATGTGATGTCGCGTCCTGATATCCACTTTATCATGTTCCTGATACCACCTTTTATCATAGTGACCTGCATGCACGATATCGCCATGAGGCCTTATGCAACTGAAACACTCATCCTCTGAAAAAGGAGAACCAGGCAGCAACCGAAGAACGTTCATGGATAAATACTGAGGTTTCAGCTTATAGACAGCGAAATCAATTGACGTCTTTACATCCTCAAAGCATTCAGGTTCGAATGTTCGTGAATGGTGTTCACCGTCTATAGATACATAGATTTTCTTCTCTAGCTTTCCTTTGTGTAGTGGTGCCAGAGTTCTTTTAGCTGCACCAAAAATAAGAAATACACTACTCTGTATCGAGCTTCTTGCGAGCTTATTATAGATCAACTCACTATTGCGCAAGTATGCTCGAGGATTATGCGTCTTATTTAATCCAACAAGTACCGCTGGAACTGCAGACTCAAAACCAGTAAACATGTACACACACCCACTTCTCTCCATACATGTTATCAAATTCTCATCCAAGCAGTCAATCCTTGTGTTACAAGCCCAAATCATATCCGGAAATTCTTCCCGAAAAAGCTCACATATTTTTTCCACTCTGTTTTTGTCTCTAGTGAAAGTGGAGTCATCAAAGTATATAGCTTCATATCCTTTGTTTCTCAGTTTATATACCTCGGAATATATACTTGATAGGCTTCTACTCCTTTCCGTATGACCCATCCTTGATTCCATACAGAAATTACATGAATTAGCACAACCTCTACTGGTCATCATCTGCGCTGTTTTCCTCTTGTTGAAAATATCGAAGTCATAATAGCTACTATGGTACAATCGCTTTGGAATAAGCTCATTAAGTTCCGTTGCCGAACAAAATGTTGTTTTACCTGTATAACGAATACGCCCAGATTCACAATAGGCCAATCCTGGTATACTCTTCCTTCGAATTTCAAGATCTCCAAAAGCATAAGCATTTACTAGCGCCGGAAATGATTTCTCGCCCTCACCAACAACTACGTAATCGATATACTCCTTGTTATAAGTTAGAGTAGTTGGAAAGCCGAATATCTCGTGAGTTCCTCCCTTGACCACTAGTATAGATCTATCGAAAGTTTTAACTTTATGTGCGATTTCATTGGCGAGATCGTTCTGGATGCTCAAATTGGTAAGGCCCACAATACACGGTTTAAATTTTTCCAACAATACTTTTAACTCACGGGAATCTGGAGCATCTAAGTCCAAAATGTCAACATTGTGATTATTATCTCCTAGAACCTTAGCAAGATAGTCTATACCCATAGCCTTCCCTGGATATGTTCTTTCAGGTAATGGTGGATTTATCAATAGTACTTTCATTTTAGAAAAAAATCATAAACTATTTGTACCCATACACTCAACCGTGGGTTGTTCCTACCAAGAAGAGATAGTCTGACCTTGTCATCGGACACATCACAACCCAACGCAAAAAGAGGTTCGATTTTGGATGAGGTAACATAACCAAAGATAATAAAATCAAGCGGAAGCCGATTAGAATATATTCTATCGTAGGTCATTTGATCTATAATTTTCTTAATAGAATAACGCTCTTCATTATAGCTAATATTACAAAGATTGGGCAACTGGAAGTACTTAGCTAACACTTCGCCTAGTCTCCTATTTGTTAAGTTTGGCTCACAATCCCTTATATGGTACGCGCAACTGTCTTTGGGCATTTTTTTATACTTCTCATAGTTTTCGAGTTCTTCAGCAATATAAACTAGTCCGCCATCAGGTAACTGAACCGTTATGTCATTCAGTTGCTTCTCGACCACTGTCTTGTGGGGCAAATAAAATCCTTCTTGGAGTTTAACTTTATCTTCAACAGTTAGTATGCATCTGTACAACTCTACTTCTTGCATATCGACAAAACCACACGAAACTGCCGGATTATTCATATGTTGTACGCAAAATGAGACTTCTTTATCGCAACTCTTATAGTTCTGACAACAAAGCCGAACTAGGTATTCGTGATATCGTACCCAGTGTATGTCTGCCCAAAGACAAGCAATATCATTCATAGACATTATTTCAAGGATTTTCTTCCCTTTTGCCGGAACTATGTGATAATTAAACCACTGGATTGGGGTTATGCAAAGGCCTGTAAAAACAAACAATTTCTTTTGCTTTTCATGCCATCTACTCTTTTCAACAAAAGATTTTAGGAATTCTAACACAACGCCAACATATTGAGGAAAGGACAAATATATGGAGCGTTCCCAGAAGTTCTCTTCGAACATCAGATGTCCAGCATCATAGAATTTATTATAGATATGTTTATCTTTAACCAAAGTTATCCCTTTTCATCGCGCGTTTAGTTGCCTTCCTCCTTTGGTAACGATAGTGTAGTCTATTCCAGAGGGCAATGGCTGATCCAATGGTAAAAACTACCAAAAAAGTAGGCAAGGAAAAGCCGTTATTCTCAAGTTCTACTAACCATTCAACTTGGGCTTTTCCTAGTCTGTCAAAAACGAAACTAAATACGAACCATATTAATAAATAAATTCCTACCCTAAAGGGAATTCTTTTCGAAAAGTCACCTTTCAAACCAAGAATCCTTGGTGCAATCTTAATCGCCCCAAAAACAATAAGCCCTAAGAGAGAAATCCACGATAAGATATTATATATGATCATGTAGAGTCTCTATAGTTCTGATTCAGCCACAAACTCTCCATTTACAATTCTGTAAATACCGAAAGGCTTATCAACTTCACCATAACTGTCAAAAGTTGTAATCCCTGTCGCCCCTTTAAATCCCTCTATGCGATAAAGAGCGTCTTTAATCCCTTTTGCACTTAATCCTCCTTTATTAATTGCTTCAACAATCACGTAAACAACATCGTAAGCATAGGAGTTGTATGCACTTGGTTGTTTTTCGTATTTCTCTATAAAGGCATTGACGAATCCTTTAATCTCGGCGTCAGACACTCCATAGCCCATGCTTAGGTTGGCATAGTAAGAATTGTCGGCAGCTTCCTTCGCTATTTCAATAAGTTTAGGATCAATTGCTCCGTCTCCTCCGATGAATGGTAAATCGATACCAAGTTCTCGAGCTTGCCTTAGAATCAAGCCACATTCTCGATACAGCCCAGGGAAAAATATTACATTTACTCCCTCTGCTTTTATTTTTGTAAGCTGTGACCTAAAATCCGTATCATCTGGACTAAAAACCTCGATAATTTTTATTACTCCTCCTTTAGTTTTAAAATGCGAAATAATTCCATCTTTCAACGTGATTCCATAATCATCATTAACATATAAAATGGCAGCAGACCTCAATTTCAGATTATCGATTGCGAAATCTGCTATTGTTTTGCCTTGAGCAGAGTTTGTAGGGACGATCCTAAAAATATAATCCCCAGCATCTTTAATATCATCAGCTGTCGAACTAGCAGAAATCAAAACAACCTTATTCCTTTCTGCAATCGGAGCCATTGCCAAAGTACAACGTGAGTTAAAGCCACCTATGACAACTTGTATCTGTGTTGAGTTTATTAGTTTGTGTATCGTTTCTGTAGCCAAAGCTGTATTTGCTTGGTCATCTTCATAAATTATAGCTATATTTCTTCCATTTATACCACCTTGAGCATTTATTTCTTCAACTGCTAAATCAACTCCTTCTTTGGTTTGACGTCCATAACTGGCATTGTTGCCTGTTAACGGTGTAATACACCCGATTGTTATCTCTTTTGTTTCTGGCTGTTTTTTTGAGCAACTCAGAGGAAATGTGATCACAACAGCCAGGAATATTACCAGAGATACACGAACAGTAATGATATTTGCTAATCGTTTCATTTTGTGCGACCTCCCTTCTTTCTTAAAATCTTTCCGTCACATCACAATAAACCGGGAAAATAACCAAGAAAGCAAATTCCCGGCTATTAGAATGAAAAAGAATACTTCTCGCTGGACTACTCGCGATATTACATACTTCCCTACAATGATAGAATTATACCCAATGGTGATATCAGTTCAAGAATATTTTGCGCAAATTAAATAAATTTCGGGTTAAAAGTCACAATTTTCGACAAAAAACGCTCAAAATCCAACAAAAACAACCACATTTTCACATAAAATCCCTCAAAAGCTAATCCCCGAATGTTATATTCGGGGCTCAATCCCAATAATCAATAATCCATAATCATTAATCAATCGAAAATTCGGAGAATTTTCGACAAATAACGCTGGTAATTTTCAACAAATTTCAATTTTTCTAAAAAAATTTTATCTCTTTTATTCATAAGCACTTAGCAAATTTTAACCTTTAAAAAACCCCCTGTATTTCGTATCAAACGTGCAGGTACGTCTAATTATAGAGGGACTCAATCCTGTTCGGCCCGGGGTTTGCTAT
>CAZZAX010000262.1:0-6744 GCA_964653075.1 uncultured Pirellulales bacterium | reverse complement strand
TTCAGGATATCGGCAAAAACAAGCTAAATTGTTCAATTACTATAAGACACAAGGCAAAATTCCCGCCAAATAGTTTCGTATCTCTTATTTCGTGAATCGTTTCTCGTGTTGATTCCGCTCCCGGACGCATCGCGCATTTGGTTACATAAAATAACAAAAAAGAATGAAAAATGCAAAGAAAAAATCCACTTTTTTTCGGCTGAGGAAAATATTATGAATTATAATAAAAAAGCCAGTATTCCCAGATGCATCACGCCTTTAGGGGTAGAGGATAACGGAGAGAAATGGAAAATGCAAAGAAAAAATGAAGCATTTTCCGTTTCTGGGGCGCGGGTTCCGGGGCGCGGGGCGCGAAAGGGAAAAAGTTTAGAATTGAGAATGTAGAATTTAATAAGAGGGAAGAGAGAAGATGGACGAAGGAGGAGAAAAGAAGTATTAAGTATCGAATAAGAAATGGAGAACGAAGATTGACGCAGTCGCTTCGCTCCTTCGCAATGAACTAAGAAATTGCATTCGGCACGATATTATCTGTAAGTATTGTAATAGAAACATGTTAGCGCGATTCAGCCAATATCTTAGTTTATTTTGCATACATCCTGAGAATCAGGTGAGGCGCTCGGGATGACTGGTATAAAAGGTCACTGCTTTTCATTATAATCCTGATAATTAAGGACTATTGGCTATAAGGCTGCCTCGAAGTTGTAGTGGCCGGGCTGAATTTCAAGTACGGAATACTCCTTTGTATCTCGCAGATGTTTAATGCCATTGGCCTGAGTTATGGTATTATTCCCTTCTCTGATTGATTTAGAGTCCTTAGTTGGCAGGTAAAGTGTTGCGGTTGTATTTGGCGGGACGGAAACCTTCAGCCTGAGTGTCCCGTTCACGATTTTCCAATCACTTCGGATTGTTCCGTATGGGGATTCGAATCCGGCTTTCACCCATTCGAGAGGCTGGTTTCTGAGTACGCCCGGCTTGATAAGGAAATGCTTGTATCCCGGACTATTCGGGTCGGGCTTGATACTCGCCAGCCCTTCGATGAACCACGCCCCGATATGTAAATACGAGCTGTGTAAAAGCGAATTACGGCCGTCCCATGCCTCCCAGAGGGTCGTAGCTCCGCGTTGCAGCATGTCCCCCCAGCTCGGATAATCCTTTTTGGCGGCCATTTCAAATAACAGGTCCGGACGGTCGAATTCCAGCAGGTTCTTGACAATGAAATAACCGCCTGTGATTCCTCCCCAGAAGTGTCCTTTGCGATGTATGAGAATCTCGTCCTCGAAGCGTTTCCATACAGCCGGTCGAAGCTCTTCGGGGGGCAGTCCTACCAACGTTGCGATAGCAAGGTAGGCCTGGAGGTTATTTACGTAACCGTTTTCCCGGGGATTGAAGAACTCCCTGTGCACGGTTGCGGCTACAACTGCCGCCCTGCGGCGGTATTGGGCGGCGATGTCCTTCTTGCCCAAAGCGTTGGCAATCCGCGCGGCTGTTTGCAGGTTGTACACCCAATAGCAGTTGTTGAAAAAGAGGGTCTCACGTGTGTCACCGTTTACTCCCTTAGCTCCCGGCCAGAGCCAATCGCCCAGGAAGTCCCACTCCCCGCCCCAGCGAACAAGCATATTATTCTTCGACTTTGTTTCCAGAAAAGCCAGCCAGCGCTGAATTGTGTCGAAATTCTCTTCGAGTATGCGCATGTCACCATAGTGCCGATAAACATACCACGGCATGGTCACACAAATTCCGCTCCAGGCAGGCCCGCCGCCGCCCCAGTATGTAGGAGCTGTATAAGGCAGGTTGCCGGCCGCAGTCGGAGCGTTTTGGTTCGTTGATTTTTCGCCAAGACCCCAGGCCGTATCTTTGCCCTGTACGTCGCGCCAATCCTGGGACCATTTTGTATAGAAAGCCCCAAGATGGTAATTGTTCAGGGCTGTCTGTGTTGTGGCATGGGCATCGCCGCCGTAGCCCATTCGTTCGCGCTGAGGGCAATCGACTACATAACCACCGAGACTGAGGTTCTCAAAAGTCCACAGCACAATATTGTAAATGTCATTGAGAAGCTTATTGGAACACTCGAACCATCCGGCCCGCTGAAAGTCGGTCCGCACCAGGTAGCCGCGGATATCCTGCAAATCGGGTTTGTATCCTAATCCTTTGATTAGAACCCACCGTCCCGAACTATAATTGAAACGGTTGCGAAAAGTACCCCGGCCGCCTGGCCCGATCCTATAGGAGCTGCGCAGCCGGTGTGTCATTAACTTATTCTGGTCTTCCGAGAATTGAAACTCGACAACGTTACCCGGCTGTCCCTTCATATCAATTTCTACAAAACCGACAAAATTTACCCCCATATCGACACGATAATCCCCGTCACCTGCTTTCCGGATGGAGAGAGGTTTGATTTTTCGAATACGGCGGTTCGGTTCGACCATTTCAGCGGACAGTATTAGCTTGGGATTATACACTGTGGCTGGTTTCCAGTCCGTATCGTCCAAATCGGCACTGCACCAGTTCGGTAATTCCTTATTTGCATCGTAGTATTCGCCGCCATAGTTCGTAAACATCCATACACCTAACATAACATTGGGGCTGGGATGGGTTTTCCAAGTCTCGTCGGTTGTCAGGCGTTGGGTTTGACCATCTTGCATTTCGATTTGGGCCTGGGCGATGACTGTTGGTGTTTGCGGCTTGTCTTCGGTCTTGTAGAGCGGATACACAGACCACGATGTGCCCAGCCACAGGCCGATCACGTTACGGCCGGCTCGCAAGTGGTCGGCAATTTCATAAGCAACATAACGGGCCCGCTTTGTATGGTCGGCAACACTCGGCATAAGTACCGTGTCCGTTACTTTCTTTCCATTCACGAAGAGTTCATGATAGCCCACGGACGCGACATACATAGCTGCCCAACGGGGCTTTTCTTTTAATTTTATCACCTTGCGAAACCAGGGATCGGACAGGTAATTACTTTCCGGGGGTAGCTTCTTTACCTCAACGAACTGCTGATCCGTGCCGATCCATTTGGCTGACCAGTCTGACTGGTTCAACAATCCCATTGTCCATCGGGCTGGTTTGCTCCAGCCCGAGAGTTCTCCATGATTATCGCGGACCCTGACCTTCCAGTAGCAGCGCATACCGGATGACAGACCAGAGCCGCGATAAATAACGAGGTTCGATTGGTCAGACCTGATTTCCCCCGAGTCCCACAGGTCGCCTCTGTTCCGGGTAAGCAATTTCTCCGAGCTGGCCACCAGAATCCTGTAAGCCCTCTGTGCCTGTCCACGTGCCTTCTGCTCGGTTGCCTTAAGCTTCCAGCTCAGCCGCGGCTGCTTCACATCAATGCCTAACGGGTTGGTCAGGTATTCGCACCGCAAGCCGGTCGGGGCTATACTCGCCGTGGTGGATGTAGACCGTTTTGCATGACCGCTGCTCTCGGCAACCGCAACCGTGGTCTCTTTTTGTAATTTGTGTTGATTATTGCAAGCCGTTATGGTCATGCAGAAAACGAGGAGCACCAATACTGTCACTGTGCTCTTTACGTTTGATAGGCTCTCAAGCTGGAATTTTCCGCCCCTCAGTAGTTTCTTTCCTTTCATTTGTGTATCTCCCGTGACAAAAGTCTATGCCGATTTACTAAACCTTCCCGGTTCTTACAGCATTAGAAGACCAGGTTCTCATCAGTACGACCCGAAGAAGCATCTGTTTCTTGCTGAGTGAATCGTACCTTTTCTCCGGAAACCACTCTCACCTTCACAATTTATTTTTACCTTTGGTGAAAGCACGCTCCAAGTTACCAAATCCACTCGGCTGGCACAATAATAAAATGCCGGTCTAATGTAATGCCCGGTTTTCCTAACGCTATGATGCAGAAAATGACCGTCGTCATAGGCAAGAGGTTACTATAGAGATGGCTGGGAAATATATAAAAGTATTTGTTTACATTGCTATTTCTATTTATATAGAATAGGTTTCTTACGCCAGTCCTTATTTTTATCGTGGCCGTATTCACGTACTCGTGGCCGGCGTTCACGAAGGCGAGCTGATTCGATACCGAGGTAGTAGCCTGTTGACCTGGGATTCCTGCCGACACACTCGAGACGCAAAGTGTACTTGCCCTGCTCCGGCCAGAAGTCCAGCAGGTGAAACTCATGACTGCGGATTTCCTCGCTGTAAAGGTCCATTACGTCGCCTAATTTCACTCCGTCTAAGTACGCCTGATATCTGCCAAAGTCATACGAACGGGTCATAACAAGCACGAGACGCTGCGGTTTCTTTTCCTTGATCTCGAAGGGAATTTCGATCCAGGCCTTTTCCTTCCTTGGAGGCATATAGAGTAAATGGCCATTGGGATGAATCTGTAAATTCTGCACGGTTGCCTTTCCCTCACCGTGATATTGTGCATTAGTATAAGTCTGAGCCGAAATAGTCTTGTCCAGGCTCGGCAATCTGCGTTCACGGGCGTGTGGGGCCCGGCTCTCAAAAGTAGGCTCTCCCGTCTGATACCAGAATGCCACACTGGAATAATCATCCTCGCGTTCGTTCCAGCTATGCTCTTTGTACTCGGGATTTTCGTCTGCGGACATCCAGCCGTAATGCTCGAATGTCACTTTTATACCCGTGTTAAAGACAAGAGGGTCATTGATATGCCAGCGATAAGCACTGGTATGACCGCCTACAATACCCCACTGGTCGAAGTAGGGAACGCCGAAGTATGGCGTGCTGGTCGTTTTTAGTCCCCATGCGGAGAGAAAGTAATCCTCCGTTCCCGTCCCCCAGATCGATGCCTTGTCTTCGCCATCGATATAGATCTTTTCATCCCCTTCTCCGAACCAGGAGGGACTCCGCGTCCGCACACTCAGTACGGTGCCAACATAATGTCCTTTTCCTTCTGTATTGAGTAAAACATAATCCCGACCCTTTTGAACAGGGTATTCCTGGCGGTATTGTGCATAAAAGTACGGAGTGTCTTCGGAAATGCTTTCTTTTTTGATCCAGTCGATATTATAGTAGAGCAGACTAATTGGTTTCTCGCTTTGATTAACAATCTCAATCCTTGCAGACTTACGAAAAGGCATAAACAAAGTAAAAGACTAAATACAAATAATGAGTGTTTATTCATTGAAACTTGGCAACTGGCTTTAATCATTTTCGCCTCATCTTCTTTACTGTTAGTGAAAAAATAAACTAAATCAATAATTACTTTTTTCAGGATGCTTCTGAGTTTTAAGCCAATCTTCGGGGCTAACCTAATATCAATGATTTTTAATGTCATTTCTCCAGAAGTCCATGTGGTAGGCAGGGCCGTCTGCATTCCATACCTTGTTGACGATATCTATGTCCCCGTCTCCATCCATATCAAAAAGAACGGCATCATGCCAGCCGGGATTGCCCTCGTGGATCACGATTGGTTTGAATACAGAGTCGGTTCCTTTATGTCTAATCCAAATAACACCCCGCTCTTTTAGTCCGGGCGGTTTCATGGGCAGCAGGCCGTTACTGGTCATATATGTGTCCGGGTCTTCCTGTTCACCTGCAAAAATCTCCGTACTTCCATCCTGATTCAAATCCGCTACACCAAGTGAATGGAATGAGCCGGTTCGGGAATCGCCGGGAGGATCAGGCAGTTGATGTCGAATCCAATTTTTCCCTGCCTGGTGGTTCTCCACCCAGTAAACGTGTGAGAAGCCGGTATCACAGTCACTATACACAATGTCATTCACACCGTCCGAATTTATATCAGCCACCCAAACACGCATGCTGGTGCCGTACGAAGCGTTCTTAACCGGCTTATGGGGCCACGGATGTGACCGCCATTGTCCTTGGCCCCGCCCTGGATTTTCCAGCCATAAGCCCGGTATCACGATATCCGGATGTCCATCGCCGTTCAGGTCTCCAACACCACGGGGCGCGATGCCCCCGTGGTCATTCCGGCCATCCAGAATAACGACTTTAGACAGGTTAGCGGATGGATCGAACCAGCAGAGGACATGACCGTCATAGGTAATAAGATCGAGGCTATCATCCCCGCTGATATCTGCGGCAATGATATCATGACCTCCGCCGTCGTAGGAGAACGCCTTCCACGAATTATTTTGAATAACAGTCTTGCCGGGATTTTTGAACCAGACTCCCCAGAAAACCACATCGACCCAGCCGTCCTGATCCATATCCAGTGCGGCGGTACCGAGGGTGCGTTCCAGACGCTCCGAGGTGGCAATTGTATGACGCACCCAGGTCGCATCGTTATTTCGTTCGAACCAGTAAGCCGTCTTGGTTTCGCGTCTTGAAACAGCCACATCAGGATTTCCGTCACCATTGAAATCCGCGATGCCGATGCCGCCGGTTCCCCAGGATGAGCCGGGTAAAGATGGGGTGATAGTGAAGTGCTTCCACTTCATAAATTCCAATTCCTTATCGGCAGAGGAAACAGCGAACGTTATGCTTGCTGACGCTGAAAAAATGGCGGCTATAACAGTGATAATTAACAGTTTGTTGCTCATTTGATTAAGCTCCGTGAGATTTCACCTTATCGTCGTGGAATTATATTATAATATCGGATATGAAATCTTCAATCAGTTTCCTGGACATCCCGGTAGTTCCGGAGATTTCCCTTGACGGAGAGGCCGTGATTTGATACAAAGTAAATGAATGGATTTTGATCTATGTGATAGTGCAATTTGTGTTTTTTCTGATGGAGGAGGATTGTTATGCGTAACAAATTGATGTATATGGTTTCTTTTATTTCGGTGT
>CAZZAX010000261.1:0-6787 GCA_964653075.1 uncultured Pirellulales bacterium | reverse complement strand
TCCCTGTTTTTCGTGAGACCCTCCCAGCAGGGTGCAAATCCCTTGCGCAGAATCTTCAATCGCAAAGCGTAATGCGCAGCATCCTGATGATCCTCAACCGCTTTTCGGATTGTCTCTAAATATTCCTGCTTCCATTCATCGGGCCACAGACCGGGTGATTGGGCCATGCAGTCTGCAATGGCCTGAAGGGTTTGCCCGGTCAGGGCGGATTCGGTGGAACCCATCTTCCCGGCAAAGATTGCCGGCAGCAGTGCTGCGATTAGCACGCTTTGAAGGGCATGATATTTTTTCGGCATTTGCAAGACTCCTTTCATCAATACCGCCGGCTCCGTCCGGCGGTGTCCGTTTGTTACAATAATCTCTCAGGCCCGGCTAAGCCGGCCCCTCTTTACGGGCGCAGTCCTTCTGCGCCAACGTTTCAACTGCTTTTCCGCGTTACTATCTCTATCGGGCCAACTTATATTGGCCGCATCATATTCATTCAAAAGTCTTTAAGCGTTAAGTCCTTCCCGTTATAAAGTTTATTTCTCACCGGGCCCTTGCGCTTTACCAAATCAGGAATCTTTATTTCCAGCAGCGGCCTGTATGACCAGATATCATTATTAGCAACCGGCTCGGTAAGCAATTGCCAACCTTTTAATACCGCTGCTATTAAAAGGACTATCGCCGATATCTTTACCACGATATTCGACGCTTTCATATTTTTTGTCCTCCGATAGTCAGTTTTAAGCCGACCAAAAGTGTCTCTACTTTATTTAATGCATTTGCGCCGAAAGTAAATTAAAAGTTCTTTAAACGTTCTCATCGAGCACCACATGATGCACCTGCGTTGTGCTGCCTTCGGTTCGCGCCAGTTTTAATCACTCCACGTGCTTTTTGCTGCCTGCGGTTCGGTACTATTTTTATTTACTACGTCCTGCCATAAGTCCGATTGGGGACGCCTTACGGTCGCATCCCTCATGGAACTATGTAATAAGGTATGTTCCTCATGCTGGCCGGAGCTTGTCCCCGGTGTGCGCTAACTTGTTTTTCTGCCGGGGGGTAGAAATGCTGTAACTCAATCTTGTTTTGAATTTTAAATTTTGGTAATTCGTGATTGTTTCGGATTTCGAGCTTCGAATTTCGGATTTATACCCAATCCTTCTCAATGTGCTGCAATTAGTACGCCTCGAAAAACATGATATTTCTCCAGCATTTGCAAGACTCCTTTCAATTTATGGCCTAGCCATACCGCCGGCGCCTCCGGTGGTGTCCGTTTGTCACAATAATATCTCAGGCCCGGCTAAGCCGGTCCCTCTTTACGGGCGCAATCCTTCTGCGCCAACGTTTCAACAACTTTTCCGCGTTATTATCTCTATCGGGCCAACTTATATTGGCCGCATCATATTCTTCTCAGAAGCTCTTTAAGCGTTAAGTTCGTTCCGTTATAAAGTTTATTTCTCACCGGGCCCTTGCGCTTTACCGAATCAGGAATCTTTATTTCCAGCAGCGTATGTCATTATTCCATTTTGTTTACATTATGTTCCGTCTTTTCAATTATCGCTCTAATAATCTTTGAATCCTCTCATCCACTGCGGCCAGTCTTCGGGCTGCACTCCGCCGGCTTTTGTCCAGGGATTGGCCGTATCGAACTGAAGGTTCCACTTCAATGTCCACAGCTCTTTGATCCCGACCTTTCTTACTGACCAGTCCAGGAATAGTCCGTTTATATGTTCGTTGTGCCGGTTTATGCAAAATGGTGCCATGCCAGGGCCAAAACCAGGGATTAGTGGCGGCTCAAGGATATTGTTAGTCTGACTCTGACTCTCGGGCAATGTGGAGTCGAGAAGCAGGGGGAATTTGGCCCTGCCCTTAATTGAGAAGATGTCCGTGTAGGGCAGACGGTAACGATAGCGAGATGGATCAGAAGAAACAAATTTGTCATCGAACAACCAGGCGTTTAAGCCATAACTGCCGCGAAAACTTGGAGGAGGGCTTGTCATCTCCCAGGCTTCGAATGTTGAACCCGACCACCCCTCCACAAGCTCTACACCGGTCCTATTCGTAGGACCGATAAAACCCCTCCCATGTCTGACGGCGGCCATGGGGCAGCAGGCTATACCTTTCGTATCAATGGGGTGAAAAAATGACTCTGGTACGTTCGGGTCATCGCTGCTTACGACCGAGCCGAGGAGAAACCATATAATATTGTGAACTTTGATGAATTTGCGGTGGGGAAGCCGTCCCTCGTTGTCCTCGGTATATAAAGCAACTATCGCTCCCCACTGCTTCAGGTTCGCCTGGCAGACGACTGCCCTGGCCTGGTTTCTTGCTTTGTTGAGCGCCGGCAGCAAGATCGCAATCAGAAGCGCTATAATGGAAATAACAACCAGAAGCTCTATTAATGTAAAGCCTTTTCCTTTGCTCATTTATATATTACCTTTTTCGTTCATTGCTCTAATAATCCTTGAACTTTCTCATCCACTTCGGCCAGTCTTCGGGCAGGACGCCGCCGGCCTTGGTCCAGGCATTGGCCGTGTCGAACTGAAGGTTCCACTTCAATGTCCACAGCTCTTTGATCCCGACCTTTCTTACTGACCAGTCCAGGAATAGTCCGTTTATATGTTCGTTGTGCCGGTTTATGCAAAATGGTGCCATGCCAGGGCCAAAACCAGGGATTAGTGGCGGCTCAAGGATATTGTCAGTCTGACCCATGGGCATTGTACAGTCGAGAAGCAGGGGGATTTTGGCCCTGCCCTTAATGGAGAAGAAGTCCGTGTAGGGCAGACGGTAACGATGGCGAGGTGGATCAGAAAATCGGTGGGCGAACAACCAGTCGTTTAACCCATAGCTGCAGCGAAATGGCCGGCCGGGGCTTGTCATCTCCCAGGCTTCAAATGCTGAACCCATCCATCCCTCCACACGTGTTTCACTGATCCTAGCAAAGAAGAAATTATCCCTCCCACATCTAACGGCCATGGGGCAGCAAGCTATGCCTTTCGTATCAACGGCGTGCAATGACTCAGGTACGTTCGGGTCATAGCTGCTTACGACCGAGTCGAGGAGAAACAATATGCTATAGCCAACGATATTGTTTCGGGGAAGCCGTCCCTCGTTGTCCTCGGTGTACAGAGCTATAGTTGTCGCCCACTGCTTTAGATTTGCCTGGCAGACGACCGCTCTGGCCTGGTTTCGAACACTTTGAAGCGCGGGCAGCAATATCGCTATCAGAAGCGCTATAATGGAAATAACTACCAGAAGCTCTATGAGGGTAAATCCCGCCCCATTAGAAAAATTTCTTCTAACGGGACAAGTTAGTCCTAAGGACTCCTTTCGGAGAAACCTTTCCTTTTTACGATTGGTAATTCCTTTATTTAACGGGGGAACGTCTGTGGGGTTAGAGAAATTACGTCCATCGGACCCGGGGGTCAGTCCGCTGCTTTGCCGATGGGAAATCCGCATTCCCAAACGCGTAATTCCTCTCATTCCGCGCATCATAACGCCCTACCTCATCAGGTAAAGAGCCTTTTATCAGATGATTAACGCACAAACGATGCGCCTGTTCTTATAATATAAAGCGATACACACACTATAAATTTTGACGGTCTTTTTTTGTTTTTTTATAAAAATTCTTAAAAAAAACAATCCAGATCTCAAATCCACATTCGCCTTTTCACCGCCAAATGCGGAAAACTTAATAAATCGGTGTAAATCAAAGGTTCGCATACTCGCTATGCCAACGCCCATTATAACCTGCACAGGCAGGAAAAGGCAAGAAAATTTCAATTGTTTATTGGGTTTGAATTTCTTCACTACAATTTTTAAATAAATCCCTCCAATGCCAGCGAAAATCAACCAATTTTCACCCAATTACATAATCATGTTTATCTATCTGGGTCTAAATTCTCAATTCAAACTTCTAAATTCTTCTCAATATGCTGCCTGCGGTTCGCACTGGTTTTAATCACTCCAACACTTCGTGTCTGCGTGATGGTTTGATGCTCATGCTGACCGGAGCTTGTCCCCGGTGTGCGCTAACTTGTTTTTCTGCCGGGGGGTAGAAATGTTGTATCACTAGTAATCGCGAAAAGGCCGTAGGCCGACGTGGCAATCTTGTTTTGAATTTTAAATTTTGGTAATTCGTGCTCGTTTCCACCTTAAGGTGTCCTGTGGAGGATTTCGTCGAAAATCTTTCCTTGCCGATAGCTAATGCCAGGAAAATCGTAAATCTCCAGATTTTGAGGTTACTTCTCATACTGTAGTATAATGAATCTATATAATTAAAGGGAGCCTCTAAAAATTGCTTTTGTCACGAGAACGTGCGAAATTTTCTCCGGCAAGGCGGAAGGTCAAAATCGCCGCAGGCATAGCCAAAGCTATGTCGAGGACCCAGAAATCAATTCTCAATAGTTTACCCCCGATGTTAGCTCACTTGCTTTTCTGTCGGGGGCCAGCGGAAATTGCTGCCGTTCGTAGTAAAAATGAATTTTTAGAGGTTCCCTAAAGTTATTCTGCTACAATAGCCGAACAAAAACAACACAGCTTGAATATTTTTATATCGAAAAGGAGCAATTAATGGCTAAGAAAATGATAACAATTTTGCTGGTGTTCGCTGTGAGTTTCGGTCTGGTATTCGTTACCGGCTGTGAGAGTGACGCCCAAACCGGCGCCCTTATCGGTGCAGGGGTTGGCGCCCTTGCCGGCCAGGCCATAGGCGGCGATACCGAAGGAACACTGATTGGAGCTGGAGCAGGAGCCGCCGGCGGTTATATCATAGGCAACGAAAGCGACAAAAAAAAATAGATTTCGACTCGCTTGCGGACTTTGCAAAATTTAACAATTCACGCCCCAAACAAACTAAGGATGAACTTTAAATAATATGTTTACAAAAAAAGTGGAGGATAGTTTTTCATCCTCAGCCTTTATAATTGGGTTCAAATCCTCTGTCAGAGCGGTATCAGCCCGGTGATCCTTACCATTCCGTGGTCAGCCTCGATGGCAGAGTTTTACACATCTTCCTTATTAACCGTTGTACCTTTTCAGCTTCCTGAGGCGATAAAGCATAAGCTGACACGTTGCCTATCACTCCACCTGTAACACCACCGAATAGTTCATTTTCCTGGCTTCCACCTCCAAAATCGAAAAGGCCCCCGGTTTTGCTTGTACCGCTGCCTATCCACAAAACACTGCCATCAGCAACATCTACCATCTTGGCCGTAATAAAGATTTCATCACCAAAATGCGGGATATTCACTATCAGAATGGCAGGGACATTGATAATGTCCCCGGCCTCAGCAACGCCTTCCTCAGTATTTAAGTCCGAGGCCTCGACTTCCTCTTCCTTAAGGGTCGCCGCAACATTGGTCCACTCTTTGGGTGCATAACCCTTCTTCAGGAGCTCCATCTCAAAACATTCAGCAACTTGATTCCTGGCCAGCTCGCTTTGGAGAGCACCTTCAACTGCTACAACGGCAACCGAATCCAACATACTAAAGTTATAACCGGCCCTGGAGTGGCTTTCTGCACGCCCTGAAGCGCAACCGCCGATAAACAAAAGAGCAATTATCAGTATATTAACAACGATTTTCATATCCTATTACCTCCGATAGAACAGAATAATTTGTGAGCAAAAGGACAATATAAAAGTTTTTTGTGAAATTGTCAAGCTTTTTTTGATATCTCCCTGATATATAACACTTTACAAAAGTAATTTAGCTGTTTTGCCATGTTTCACTTCGAACAGGCGCCGAAGAAAATTTATAGGGACCCCATTTTGCGAATTTTTGCAAAATGGGTACCCTATATATTTATCCACCTCCCAAACGAAGGGGGCAGCACTGATGGGACCGCTTGAGCTACACCGGATTATAGCCGCCGTCTATGTAACCGGATTGTTTATTAGGAGAATTAGGCCATTTCAGCTCATCAAACAAAAACTCTCTGGCCTGACGTATCATAACGTCAGGCATACAGGGACACATCTCAAAAGAACCGATGATATCATTATCATATTTATCCAAAGTCTTAAGCAGATAATCCCAATTTTCACGTGAAATACCTCCGTGCAGGCCGGGCGGCTCATGGTCGTCCAGTTGCCCGTAATTATCATTCAAATGCAAATGGGCCACCCTCGGTGCCAAATCATCCACATATTTTTTAAAGGGAAATTCACGGTCCAGATTGACAAAACCGATATCAAGGCAATATCGGACGGATTTGAATCTCTCGCCAACCTGCTTGAGCATCGACAACCGGCCGGTTTCGACGCATAAATTGACATCGTTCTCGACTGCCATTTTCACAACCTCGTCAGCAAAATCACAGCCGTTAAGCTCGGGAACATCGGCAAAGCCTATACTTTGGATATCGGTTACAATACTTGCGCCGAGCAGCCTGGCACATTCGATTTGTTCATTCCATTGCTCTAATGTCGGGCTGTCACTGCGGGAACGCATCGCCACCAGCATATCATTGGTAGCGGAAATAAGCCTCGTCCAATTACGCTTCTGGTAACGACAATCGCTCTGACCCTTTATAGTGGGCCATAACTCTATGCCGAAACCCAGGGACTTTAAGAACTGGCACTCCTGCTCGAAAGACAGAGGGTGTTCCCGCCCCCAAAATACCATCGTTGAAACAGCATACCTAATGCGCATTATAAACCTTCTCCATTTTCGAACAATAAATAAGCCTCTCAGTCCTTATAGCGCGTAAATAATACAATACTATTATCGATTAAAAAACGGTTGTAAATTAAAAGTTTGTTAATAATTGAGGCATTTTTAGTGTAAATTTTCAATAAACTGTG
>CAZZAX010000260.1:0-6792 GCA_964653075.1 uncultured Pirellulales bacterium | reverse complement strand
TTTAATTATCCGGTCGCTCTTGAAGGGGCCTTGAAACTCAAAGAGATAAGCTATATTCACGCCGAGGGACTGCCCGCCGCCGAGATGAAGCACGGCCCCATCGCATTGATTGTTGACGGCATGCCCGCCGTTTTCATTGCAACTTCCGGGCCTCAGTATGACAAAATTATGGGCAATATCGCCGAAGTCAGGGCGCGCGGCGGAAAAACTATCGTTGTCGCCACCGAAGGTGACGAAAATATAAAACAGCACGCCGACCATTTAATTACGGTCCCCTTTACTCCCGAGCTTCTCCAGCCGATGCTCACCGTTGTACCGCTCCAGCTTTTGGCATATCACGCTGCCGTACTCCGCGGTCACGATGTTGATAAACCGCGAAACCTGGCAAAAAGTGTTACGGTCGAATAGCTTATCTGTCATTCCCGCGAAAGCGGGAATCCACAAACAGTGCTGTTCAATTGTGGTCGAGTGTTGTCGAAAAAATCAATATTGATGGATTTGAAGTGAAAAAGCAAAATTCGAAAATCGAAAATTCATTCTTCAAAGTTGCATTGCCGATGAGAAAGAACCGAAAATCTGTTCGACGTGCATTTACCCTCGTTGAATTGCTCGTTGTCATCGCAATCATTGCCCTCTTGCTTTCCATACTTTTGCCCTCGCTTAGAAAAGCCAAATCCATGGCCGCACGCCTTACCTGCGCCCACAACCTAAAACAAATCAGCCTGGCCGTGGACTTCTACCTCAACGAAAATGATAATTTTTATCCCAGCGCGCAGGACCCGGTCTCGATTGAACCGGCCTACTGGCTGTGGATGGGTCGAGGCTGGCGCTTCCTCGTAGAGCCGTATATCGGCGTCAAAATCGACCCGAATAATCCTTCAATACTCTTCTGTTCGAAGGACAAAACCGCCAGACAAAAATACGAATCCACCAGTTACGCCTACTCCATGGCCTTTTACCACAGCCCTGAGCAGGTTGACGATATGAACACTCCGGCCGATACCTACGCTAATCCTCGGCCCTCTATACCACAGCGAAATCTGGATGTATTAAATCCCTCCGGAAAAATCCTCATCGGCGAATGGCTCAGCAATCACTCACCCCTCAGTAACGACCCCGGATGGTGGACCTGGGAAGGAAGCAGGAATTATCTTTTTGCAGACGGCCAAATCCGCTACCTCAAAGCAAAACAAATCCGCCCCGCACGCGACCAGCTCCCCGACGCAAACCTCACTATCCACGGCATAAAAGGAACCGACTACCCCCCCTGACAAAATCCGCGCCTTACGTGGCACGGGCTTCCAGCCCGTGAAAACGCAACGGTTGGCGCTCAAGCACAGCTTGTGGCCTGTCCTGAGCGAAGTCGAAGGAGCAGGAATCCGGAAATAATCAATAGTAAATCGTCAATAATCAATCAAAAGGGCTTGCCCCACCAATTTTTCTGAATACAGCAAAAGGTAGCGAATTGAAACAACCGTCACCCTGAGCGGAGCGAAGCGTAGCCGAAGGGTCTATTTAAAATAAATGTCATTCTGAACGTAGTGAAGAATATCAATCCCAATCATCAATCATCATTAATCATTTGAGTGCAAAGGGTGGCACCTTCAAACTTGTTTGGAGGTGTGAGGTTCATAATTCTACATTCTCAATTCTTTTCTTCATCCTGAGCGGAGTCGAAGGGCTAAATCCCCAGCACATCGGCCATCGAATACAAACCCGGCTCTTTTCCCACCAGCCATTTTGCCGCCCGCAGCGCCCCTCTTACAAAAGTATCTCTGCTGTTGGCCGTATGATTGACGGTGACAGTCTCGCCCAATGTCCCGAATATTACCGAATGAACGCCGACTATATCACCCGCCCGCACCGCATGCATCCCGATATCGCCTTTTTCCCGCGGCGCTTCTCCGCTCCTGCCGTGAGTAAGTGACTTCTCGATGTCCCGGCCGGTCGCCTTGCAGATGTTCTCCGCTAACGTAAGAGCGCTGCCGCTCGGCGCGTCTTTCTTAAAGCGATGGTGCTGCTCGATTACCTCTATATCGTATTCCTCGCCGAGCATCGTCGCGACCTTCCCGGCAAGATTGAACAGAACATTCATCCCCATACTCATATTAGTCCCGTATATAATCGCAATCTTTTCAGATGCTGCCTTGAACTTTTCACGCTGCTGACTGCTCAAACCCGTAGTACCCGATACTAAAGCCATTTTATTTTCAACGCAGTAATCGATGGTCTCGTCCGCCGCTTCGGCTAAAGAAAAATCGACCGCCACCTCACCACCGGTTACAAACGCATCAGTCAGCTTAGTACCGATAGCCTCCGCCCCCGCCAAAAGCCCCGCATCTTTACCGATGTCCGGATGACCCTCTCTTTCCACAGCCCCGGCTATATCGAACTCACCCGATTCGACCGCCAGCGCAACAATCCGCCTGCCCATTCGTCCGGCCGCTCCTACAACCACGAGTTTAGTTTTCATCTTTAAAACTCCTTATAAGTCCCGACTACACAATATGATAAAAAATATAACCCCCACACTACGCATTTACAAGCTTAAACCATCATTTGCAAGACTTATTGAAAAATGAAAGCCGTCATTTCGACCGAACGAGGTGAGTGGAGAAATCTGGCATATGAAATTACATTTGTACACGTATAAAAAGCCAAGCCAATCGAAACCGGCAAGCTTGGCCAAGCCCCCCCGTCTCATAATGCCTTTGCTCTTTTGACCGATGCCTATCGGACAACTACGCATTTCATCCGATTCTGGTCTCTTATCAGCAGCTTGCCGTCGGAAAGTGCCATCGGTCCCCAGTTTTGGGTTCTACCTCCAATTCTTGCAGCTATACCTTCACTGTCTGTTCCTGCATCTCCAAGCAGCTCTGCTGATGCAAGTTGCTTAAATCCGGATGGATCAGGCTCTATAAGATACAAAGTCTTCCGACCGTCGGTAGCCAGAATCAGGCCGTCGGCCAGAATCATACTGCCTTTATTAAAATCAGGTGAACGCCTTGTTTTCCACATGATCTTGCCATCCATGCTCATACACGTCAGGCCGTCACGCCGTCTATTGGTTCCGTACTGAGCGTAGAAATAACCATTATGTAGTATCGGCGGTTTTGTTTGATCGCCAAATTCTTCGGTTGTAAAAAGTTCTGTTGTCCCGTAGCTGCCATCTGCCTTTTTTTCGACCTTTATCATAGTTGCGCCGAGTTCGTATCCACCGACAATCAGCACTTTATTCTCACCGGCATCAGCTGCACTCGGCACCGAAATATGACATTTCCACTGCTTGTACTCCCAAAGGATTTTTCCCGTAAGGGGTTCTATTCCAACAACATTACCCAGAGTTTGAGGCAATTCTCGATTTCCAATAGGATTAGTAGATGAAATAACCATTACAACATGGTCTTTTCCGTCTATTTTCACAACTGAAGGACTGGCATATGATTCATTGCCAAGATTGGGCGTTTTCCAAACAATATTGCCTGTGAGTTTATTATAAGCAACCACACCAGCTTCGGGAGCCTGGGATGCCAGAATAAGCAAATCGCCGTAAATCAAAGGACACTGAGTAATGGCCCATATCGGAAATCCACCGGATCCACGTCCAAATCCCCTCGGCGAGCTGCTTGCGGATTTTCCGCCAAAATCCGTCCAGACATTCTTATTCCAGACGGCTTTGTGTGTGTTTATGTCTATGCAATAAACATCGCCGTTATGACCGCATGAATAAACTTTATTGCCTTCCACAATCGGTACACTTCGCGAGCCGGGAAACATAACAGATCCCGGAGCGTCGTAGGCGAAATGCCAGAGTTCCTTGCCATTGGAGAGATCTAAACACCGCAGATTATCACCTACCTTATCATCCCGGTCGAGCAAATACACCTTGCCGTCTTTGACAACAGGTCCGCCAAAACCTCTGCCGACAGAAACAGTCCATAGAACTTCCGGCCCGTCCGCAGGCCAGGAGCGTAAAATATCTTTCTCATCTGATATACTGTTTCTGTTGGGCCCAAGATACTGCGGCCAATCCGCCAGACTGCTGCCGGCCACCATCATCAAAATTATTGCTGTCAACATTACTTTAACCTTCATTTTCTCTACTCCTTATAAATTATTATCTGGAATTTCTCATTTTGCTCAGTAATCCGTATACTGTCGAGTTCCGTTGTAATTGTCACCTATCCGCTAACATTTACCCGGATTTCGTTACTTTGCTTTGACGTCGTAGCAGAGCAGTACATCCTGATCGCGAATGTACAGTTTGCCGTTGGCAATGACCGGGTAAGGCCAGGCCGGCGCCCTGCTGCGGTCCGGCTGTTCAAAGCGCCCATGCTCGATGTACTGCTTCGGGCTCGGCTCAATCAACAGCATCGTGCCGCTCTCAATGCGATAGTACAGGCGCCCATCCGCCAGAGCCACCGAGCCTTTCGCGCGGCGACCTGCGCTCTCACGCTGGTCCCACATGACCTTGCCCGTCTTGAAGTCAAGACAGACCAGCGCGCCGCCCTCATTGCCGCCGCTGGCACCATACAGATAGCCATCCAGGAGGATCATGCCGCCGTGGTGGTTCTGCATCTCGGTGGTCGCATAGGCTTCCTCGGCTTTGACGCCACCGTTGGCATCCTTGCTCAACTTGACCAAGCCGCCGCCCGCACCATAGGCCGAGGAGGCGAACACCATGCCATCGTGGTAGATCGGCGTGGCGCAGATAATCCCGAAGCGGTTGGCAGGCTTGTCATACCGCCACAGGAACTTCCCGTCGGACGAAGCGAATCCTGCGAGTGCATTAGAGATGAGTTGTACGTACTGCCGTTGCCCCTCGAAATCTATCGCGATGGTCGAGGAATAGGCCGCTCCACCAGAACCGCCTCCGAAACCTCCGAAGCTGCCCCGGCCGGAATCACCACCGCGTCCGCCTGGACGACCTCGACCACGGTCGGCACCGCCCGGAGCACTTCCGGAACCACCCGGCCGGCCGCCGGAACCAGCAGAGCCGCCGTCGGAACCGCTGGGCATCTGGCCCTTCCAGATCGTCTTGCCGGTCAGCTTGTCGAGGGCCGCCAGTGTCGCCTCTGCGCCACCTGGAGTGCAGATGACCTTATCGCCATCAATGAGCGGCGATTCGCGGTAGCTCCACCTTGGTACGCGCCCGCCGAACTCCTCTGTCATGCTGATTTGCCAAATGATCTTGCCGTCTTTGACCTGCAAACATGCCACGTTGCCGCTAAGGCCCTCGACATAGAGCCGTTCGCCGTCCACTGTCGGCGTGCACGCGGGACCCTCTTTTCCCTGCGACGCTCGCTGCGCGAAAGCCGGGCCAAGGCGGGTCACCCAAAGCTCCTTGCCGTCGGTCTCGGACAGGGCCCAAACGACTTCATCCTCGCCTCGGTTGCTCATACCGAAGACCCGACCGGCGACGATGGACGGAGCGCTGTAGCCGCCGCCGAGTTTGTCGATTTTCCAGGCGAGCGGGGGGCCGTCGTTCGGCCATTCCTTGAGCAGGCCCGTTTCTACGGACTTGCCGTCACGGTTTTGCCCGCGCAATTGCGGCCAATCCGCAGCCAAACTGCTGCAAGCCGCCATCATTAAAACGATTGCTGTTAACGTTACTTTAAACTTCATTTTCTTAACTCCTAATAAATTATCATCTGGGATTTCCTATTTGAATGCTTAAAAAACATAATTTTCTATTGTACGGCATCAATAATCTCACCAAAATCTATCAAATTATTACTTTTTTTACGCGAATCCATTTGGGAAATCCGCGGTAATATCATTTCTTGAGTTATTGAAAAAAGTTCGGAGCTTCTTCCGAGATAAGGATCCTCCATGTGGATCAACAGAATCTGCCCTATATTCTGTGTAACTTTCTGAGTGTCAAGACGTTTGGAGAACCCGTTTTATTGCATAATTAAATCATATTTTTTCCATTTTATTTTAGTGGTGTACTTCAAGTACAATGGGGATAGTCCTGCTTATTTGCCCGAATTTGTCAACAGCATTTCTACCTGCGGTTCGCACTAATTTTAATCACTCCGTAGTTTACCCTCGACTTAGCTCACTTGTTTTACTGTCGGGGGCTTCCCGTCTACGTGATTGTTTGTTGCTCATGCTGGCCTCCGGCAGAAATGCTATATAACTTGCCTACCCCATCCCCAAAAATCCCATATCTTCAACAGGGGGTATTTCTACCTTCGGTTCGCGTCAGTTTAAATCACTCCAACACTTCGTGTTTACGTGATTGTATGATGCTCATGCTGGCCTCAGGTAGAAATGCTATATCATCCGTCATTTTGAACATAGTTAAAAATCTTAAATCCACTCAATACGCATCACGCAATACACAATACAGGCGAAAATCGAGTAATTTTCGACAAAAAACGCTGGTAAAAAATGACAAATTTCAATTTTTCTAAAAAAATTTTTATTCCTTTTCTCATAAGCACTTAGCGAAATTCACCCACACGAAAATCCCCGAATTTTCGTATCAAACATGCAGGTACGTCTAATTATAGAGGCGGACCTTTTTTTGCCTCTCACGAGTTGTTTTGAATTTAAATCATTAGGATTTCGAGTTTGAAAATGTCAGATATGCAGTTAAATAATGAAAAAGGTTGTTTATTCAAAGGGAAAACTACGAAAAGTTTCACTACTTTTCGTACAAACAAACCCAATTCACCAATTGTCCGAACAGACGTAACATCTCTTAAATCAATGAATTATACAATTTTTATCAGTCTGACAAAAGTCAAAAACAAACCCAATCAAACCCAATACAAAGCCAATTCA
>CAZZAX010000259.1:0-6818 GCA_964653075.1 uncultured Pirellulales bacterium | reverse complement strand
CAGTCAGGGGGGTAATTTGGACATCTGGGGCCCCGAACGATTTTTCTCGGTCGTTGAGATCGCATATTGACCTACCCATTTCTCGGAAGAACCAAAAAATGAAATGGGGCGTCCGATACGTTCATCAAACGCCCCGCTAAGCTTAAATCCAACCTGCATCGATTTAAATCAATCGACCGTTGACCACTCATCGGAAAGTGAATTATCCTTCAGCCAGTTTTCTTCCAGCAGTGCCATATCGGCCTCATCAACCTTACAGTCACCGTTGAGGTCCCCAACCAGCGGCTCATAGTCCGGCAGTGACTGGGCCGCCTCGCAACTGTCGCTATAAACGTTTATAGTAACCGTGTCCGAGCTGCTGTATTCACCGTCGGATGCCTCTAACTGCAAAACATACTCACCCAGCGCCGACAGGCTAATACCCGTGTCCTCCGCCGTCGCCGTCTCTATAACAGCGGCCCCTTCGCTCGGCTCACTAATCACCGTCCACTGCACAGTATACGGACTTATCGCGCCGTCGTCGATAACGGTCGCATCCAGGTTCCCTGCCCTTACACCGTCGGCCAGCCACGTCACCACATCGGCGCCGGCATTCACTCTGGGAGGCATATTATCTGCCAGGAAACTAAAGATAGGACCGACAACTGGAAACTCAGCGGTGCTGTCAACATAGGTATCAACGGCCCAATAGTAACGCGTCTTTGGTTTCGTCTGGACGACAACCGAACTCACGCTCTGCTTACTGACGATTCTCATAGATTCCGGATCGGTAAATTGCGTCAGTGCCTGCAAATCGTCGGTGAAATAGACGTCAACCGGCACCGCCTGACCCGGTACGCAAGGATCAGGCAAAGTCCAGCTCAATTCCAGTTCGCCTCCTGATGCAAGACTGTCATCCGCTGGCGATGGCTTAAGAGAATGAACACCCCTTATCGTTAACGTGCCCAGTTCTTCATCAGTAACAACCTCAATCTCACCATCTCCGCCATACGCCTTGATAATACCGTCGCCAATAGCTCCGGCCACAAAGTCTTGATTTTGCGTCGTATTCCGAAGTACTATAGCCCCGCCCCGGAAATCTATAAGGCCATTGCCAACACTCCGCAAACCAGACGCATCGCTCCCTTCGAGGATGTTAATTGAGCCGCCTTCAAGTGTAACAACGCCAGTCCCCGCCGCGTTTTGAGCGACATTGAGGTGTTGACCGAGTATGTTGATCGTTCCACCTTCATACACGGTAATGTGCCCTTCGCCCAGACGACCCGCATAAAGACGCGCCATGGAATTCAGCACACCGCCGTCATATACCTCTAAAACACCCGCATTATCATCAACGTCGCCTTCGCCATAACCCAATATGTGCCAATCGAGGACCGCCAGGACTCCTCCAGCGACTATTTTCAATGGGCCTCCAGCGTGATCAATCTGCCGTACCGTACCTGCGTCAAAATCAAGTGTGCACTCAGCCTGGCCATTAAAATAAATCTTATCCGCGGCCGTGGGCAACGCCCCACCCCAATGATCAAGGTTGCTCCATAGGCCCCCATTCGACGGCCCCGCCCATGTCATGTCGGCATGAAGGGTGCCGGCCAAACACAAAACAACCACTGCACACAATAAAATTCGAGTTCTCATGATACGTCCTCCTGCTAAAAAGTTTCAATTACAACGACTTTTTCTTTGACTACATATCAAATCACCGTTGTCCTCGATAAACACCCGGCATTGAATAAAAAATCCCGATTGAGCGGTCGATAATTTATGCCATTACCGGATGACTCTTGCTGTATAACTCCTCCTGAAAGAGATAACTGCAAAATACTATCAACTAAAAAACCGAAAATATTATAGCTTTCCTTATTTATACCAAATCGCCTGTCTCTCGTCAAGGTATATTATTCGTAGCGGAAATCGAGTTTTGTACAGCTTCTAATAAAAACATTGCCACAATCGACTTTTTCGTATAAAGTATTGGCAGAGTCCGCATGATTGTTTTATGTTGTCCCTTAAAAAGGGAGCAGTTTGAACATCTTTTATCAGGAGGTGAAATTATGAGAAAGTCAATTTATGGTTCGATAACTCCGACGCTGTCGGTACTGGTATTGCTGATAGTTGCCTTTGCTGCTATGGCTGCCGCATCTGGGGCCGCTTCTCCCCTTGGCAGCGAGCGTGCCAGAGCTGCCAAGTCGGACAACCCCGGCAAGCTCCGCATCATCGCCTTCGGCGCGCACCCCGACGACTGCGAGATTAAGGCCGGAGGCGTCGCTGCTATGTGGGCCGCGCAGGGCCATCACGTAAAATTCGTATCGACCACCAACGGCGACATCGGTCACTTCAAAATGGCCGGCGGCCCCCTTGCTAAACGCCGCACCGAAGAAGTTCATAAGGCGGCCAGGATTTTAAACATCGAAACCGAAGTCCTCGACAACCACGATGGCGAGATTATGCCGACCCTCGAAAACCGTAAGCATTTTGTCAGACTAATCCGCGAGTGGAAGGCCGATATCGTGCTCAGTCATCGTACCAACGACTATCATCCCGACCACCGTTACACGGGAGTCCTTGTTCAGGATGCGGCCTATATGGTAATCGTCCCTTTCATCTGCCCCGATGTCCCGCGCTTAAAGACTAACCCCGTTTTCATGTATTTCTCCGACCGCTTCCAGAAACCGAATCCCTTTGAACCAACCCTTGTCGTATCTATTGACGATGTCATCGAGCAGAAGCTCGATGCAATGGCCGCTCTCGAATCGCAGTTTGCCGAGGGCGGTGTTTCCGGCAATGAGTCGAGGATAGCCAAGAACGATAGCCAGCGTGCCGCCGCTCGCCGAAGGGTTCGCGAGAGCTTTCGCCGTCGCTTCGAATCTACCGCCAATAAGTACCGCGACAAGCTGATTGAGCTCTACGGAGAAAAGAAGGGCAAAAAAGTCCGCTGTGCCGAGGCCTTCGAAGTCTGCGAATACGGCCGCAGACCATCCGCTGAAGAGCTCAAAACAAAGCTCTTCCCGTTCTTCGTAAAATAAAACTCAGAACACAGAAAGACAAGTAGGGGCAACCCCGCATGGTTGCCCCAATCTGTTACAAAATTGACCCGATGCGCTGTTGCCGTTATCGTTGTAGGGGCGGTTCGTGAACCGCCCATGCGAATAATCATTCATCAATAATCAATTAGAAGAGTTTACCCCAGATATTAGCTCACTTGCTTTCCTGTTGGGGGCTTCGCGTCTGCGAATATCTACCTGCCTATAAGGTTATCCCTTACGGGCCTAACAAGATGTCTGCTCTTATCTATGTGCCTATAAGACACCCTCATGCTGGCCGGAGCTTGTCCGGAGTTTATCCCCGAGAGCTGCTCACATGACTCGCAGCAGGGGAGTGTGCGCTAACTTGTTTTTCTGCCGGGGGGTAGAAATGCCCTATAACTCACCCCGAGCGCAAGAGCCTGCCCTGAGCGTCAGTTTGGACTGCAAATCCCTTGATTTGAGGTAATATGTCTTCTGAAACAAATTTGACTTGTAAATTTCTTTGTTCTGGTGTAAATCCTTTATCGGCAAGCGGGCTTTTTTTTGTTAGATTAGTCAATATTTACAACGTGAGAAACACCTTTATCTATGGACATATAACAAAATTTCCGGCTGAAGGAGTATATTATCCACGAGTTGAATTGACCTGAATATGACACTGACGGGAACGGAATCTGAGATAACGACATGACCTACAACATGTTTTGAATCGAGGAGGCCAAGGTGTTCGAAGTCCTGTAGCCTCCCCTTGAACGACGAATGGCCTGGGGTGTTATGCGGAAACCATATATACATAGTTACCTGGGATAAATAGAAACGAACTAATGAATCTCGACAGGGAGAACCAGAGTGAGAGTTTGTAACTTCATAATCGCTTTCCTGATCGTACTTGCAACGGTGGCCATAGTTCATTTTGCAGAAGACGCCCAGCCTGCTGCTGAATCAGATGCCAGGAGCTTCCTTGAGAAACTGGAGGATGAGCAGGTACTGTTACGTGCAGTGGAGGCCATAGGGAAAAGAGACCCTGCCGACAGGGAACCTGTGCCCGCACTGATAGAGGCCATGGATAATGAAAGTGGCAGAGCCCGCTCTGCAGCCGCTCGGGCACTTCTTAGGATAGGCCCTGTTAACAAGCAGGTCGTGATGGCCTTCATCCGTGTCTCGAGGGACAACACGAAAGGTGTGATCTACGCCACAGATGACTTCTTTAATCTGCTGGGTCCGGAGCATCGTTACATGATTCCCGAACTGGTGAGAATGGCGGAGGCTCCTGACCCGAGATCAAGACGGCTTGCCATTGGCGCGCTCATCAAGATTGGCGATATTCCGGCAGAACTTGTTCCTGCCCTTGTTGAAGCCGTGGAAGATCATCGTCACGGTGGTCCACACGCCTGTGCAATAGCTGCTCTTAAGATACTTGGCCCCAAAGCTAATGCCGCCGTTCCTTATATGATGGAGATGCTTGGTGAAAAGTCCCGTACCGAAAGGTCTACTGCAGCCCTGACCCTGGCAGCGATAGGGACGCCGGAAGCCCGTGAGGCAATCCCTGTGATTGAACAGTACGTCGGGGAAGCCCCCTTTGTAGGCCTGTGCAGTTCCCTTCTGCAATTCGATTCGGAGTCCACGGTGGCGATACAGGGTTTGGAGAAAATCGCAAAGGACCCGGGGCCGAATGCAGGGGATGTTACTGATGCGCATTATAACTTGATTCGAGCCGGGCATAATCCGGAGTACCACTTGCAAGCATTGATTGAAGGGCTCGAAAGTGAAGGCTTCGGAAAGTTAAGTTCTGCCACCTATTTAGGGGTGCTGGGACATCTCGCGACCAAGGCGATCCCATCTCTTCAGAAAACGCTTAAGGATGACAATCCCGAGGTCCGTGTCGCAGCAGCACATTCCATACTTCTCATAAGCCTGAAACCAATGGAACGAAAACAGGTGGCAGATGTGATCTTCAACGCAGTCGAGGAAAAGGTATTTATGGCACGGCTCAGAGCGTTCTCCGCGCTTGAGGCGTTTGGGTCTGATGAGAGCTGGGCCGTACCTGCGCTGACCACACTGGCAACGAATACGACGATTCCTCATCAAGAGCGTTTTCGTATTAACGCTGTTAAGGCACTCGGAAATATCGGCTCGGGGGCAGCAGAATCCCTTACGGCCGTGAGACATCTTTTAAAGGATGACCACTGGCAGATACGCAAGAATGCACACGAGGCAATTAAGAATATTGAGTCTAAACATGAAAAGAACATACGAAACAACAGATAACAAGCGGTTCGACTTGACCGTCGCTTACACGACGGTAAGTTAACCGCGACGTTATGTGCAACAAACAAGAAGGAGACTAACAATGAGGCTACCAAAAAGCAAACTTGGCCTTGCTGTCCTACTTTTTCTCGTCTTTGTCGTCGGGTGTTTCGTTGGCCTTATGACGAGTTCCTATTTGTACTACCGGCATGTTTTTTCTAAAGCAGTAGATGAGAATGCAGTTGATCTCGGTTGGGAGATAACGACAGTGTCCCGACTGCGTCTCGGAGAAATCGATGCTGTCATTAACGACCTGGAAATGAGGATTGATGGTAATATACGTTCGGTAGCTCTGACCCCAAATATATCAAGAACGGACTATCGCTACGGAGTGTTGAAAGCAGCCAAAACCTACCGGGACATTTATCCTTCCAGATCCGAGAGAGCTTTCCAGGTGAATGATGTTCTGAAAGACGTCCCAAAGATTGAGACGTTCGAATGCGAAACTCCCCTCTACCGTTTAGTCAAGCATACAAAAGAAAAGGATGTTGAGTAGTCACACATAGCCTTATGCAAAAGGCACATAACATCTGAATTCAAGGGACCTCGTACCTCGGCCCCTGATTCAGTGCGTTAGATTATATATTGATAAAGGATATTATGATGAATGATGACAAATTTTATTTCCAGCCGATAGGACTTATCCGTTCCCCGCATAAAGAACTGTCAAAGATTCCGATACAACCTGTTTTTTGCGAGGATATTGAGGGTACGGTTATATTGAATACCCGGTATATTGATGGCTTGAAGGATTTGCAGGAATTCTCTCATATCAACTTATTTTACTACTTTAATCAATCACAGAAAACCTGTCTGCGCGTAAAGCCTTATCTTTCAAATGAAGAACATGGCATTTTCGCTACTCGAGCTCCACATCGTCCCAATAAATTAGGAATGAGTCTTGTGCGGTTGGTGAGAGTTGAAAGTAATATCCTTTATGTCAGAGATATTGATATATTGGATGGTACACCATTGCTTGACATTAAGCCCTACATACAAAGATATGATTCGAGAGAAAATGCTAAATCTGGATGGCAAGACGCTGTTTCAGATGATATAGCCTCAGTTCGAGGATCGAGAGATTTTAACGGACAGAAAAAAATCTAACAAAAGCTTTAACTCGGACGCAAATTCCGCTGCGCTCCATTTGCGCCGGTTAAGCTGAATGTTAGAAGTTTCATAATTGAATCCTCAGAAGACTGCATTGGTCTTTTGAGGATTTCTTTATTTTGGAGATTTTTGTCTGGTATGAACGTTCTATCAAATTATCACCACTATTCTTTTTGGCCTTTTTGCTCGCTGGAATCTTGTTGACCTCTTGATAGACAAGCAAGAACTCATTAGAAATAAAGCATTGAAAGACAAATGAGGCTATAACCCAGACTGTGTAGCAATGTGAGTTGTCCTGCCTTCGGTTCACACCAGTTTTAATCACTCCGGAGTTTACCCAGAGTTTATCCGAGTTTATCCAGAGCTTGACCGGAGTTT
>CAZZAX010000258.1:0-6833 GCA_964653075.1 uncultured Pirellulales bacterium | reverse complement strand
CCATCCAGTTAGGTATCATCTGAGTCCATTGACTGTTTCTGCCGCCGGCACGCGGAAACTCTTCTTCGTAATCATTGCTGTAGATGAGCATTGCCTTACCGATACCGGACAGGTTCGTCCCGCAGACCATTCGGAAGGCTATCTGCCTTACCTTTGACAGGGCGGGCATTAAAATGCCCATCAACAGAGCTATGATCGCAATCACGACCAGAAGCTCAACTAATGTAAAACCTCTGCGTTTCATTTTTTTTCTCCTTTAATTTCTCGGAGATTCGCGCAACCGACCGTTCTTAAGCACGTTTCGATAATCTCTTTAATAACAATAAGTACAACTAATGACCGGGCTCGCATTATGACATTCCTGCCGACAAATAACGCACAGCGCTAAGCGCTATTCTTTTGCGAATCTCCATTGTTCTGTTTTTTCGCTCAGTACCGGTCGGTTCAAAACAAATTCACAAATTTATTGGTAAGTTCCGCGCAAGGCGGCCGTTCCACGTTTAAGGCTGTTCTTAACTCAATCGTGTAAGTGAGTTTATCCGGCGGGCAGGTTCAGGTTATGAAATAAGAGGCGAATATGATGACAACTAAAATTATAATAAGTATTTCCAACCTGCCTGTTGATCCTGTTTTCAATTTCGGCGCAAATCCTGCGCGCAAAACTTTTCTCCTTTGAAAAACACAAGCCAAACTGCGAAAGAACCTTTCTTCGGAAGGCAGATTCAAGATATGAAAATAAGAAGGCGGATATAATGACGACTAAAATTATAATAAGTATTTTCAAACCTGCCTGTCTCTGTTTATTTATACGTCGAAACAAACTCTTTGTTTTTTAAATTCGACAAAATTTTCTCGTTTTCTTGAAATTTTTCCCAATACCTCTATTTACAACCTCAAGCACGGATGCACATCAAAATTCTTTTTCTCCTTGCGATCTGCTATATTCGTCCGGATTCTCTCCTGCTGCTGCCTTTCATCTTTTTAGACGAATCTCCCAGCTCGCGGCGCATTTGCTCAGCAAAGGCCAAAAGCCGCTCGACCACGTCCGGGTATTGTGCAGAGACATCGTTTTGCTCACCTACATCTTTTTGAAGGTCAAATAACGAAAGATCGATTTTGCCCTGTTCATACCTGGTCGGCCGGCCGCCCGTGCCGCCTTCGCGTCCGGCCAACGTACGGTAAGCGTGCGGCAGGTGCAGTTTCCACTTTCCGCTGCGGACCGCTTCGAGCGCATAGCCGCGATAATAGAAGAAAGCTTCGTGCGGGCTCTTTGCTCCGGTCCTTCCCGACATTAACGGCCAGATGTCCCTGCCGTCGACGGTATGAGAAGGCAATTCCGCACCGGTCAGTTTCGCAACTGTAGGCAGGATGTCCATCGTCGAAGCCGGCTCTTTACAGACATTGCCTGCGGGTATCCGGCCCGGCCAGCGCATAATAGTCGATTCACGCTGGCCTCCATCGAACGTTGTGCCTTTACCCTCACGCAAAGGTTTTGCCGAACCGGCATGGTCGCCGTAGCTCAGCCACGGCCCGTTGTCCGAGCTGAATATCACCAAAGTTTTTTTATCGATACCTAATCGTTTCAATTTCGAGAGTATTTGTCCCACCGACCAGTCGATTTCCATCATGACGTCACCATACAGGCCCTGTTCGGATTTGCCCTTGAATTTGTCTGATACGAATAAAGGTACATGAGCCATCGAATGAGGCAGATACAGGAAGAAAGGCCGATCCTTGTTCTTCTCAATGAACCGAACAGACCGCTCGGTGTACCATGTAGTAAGCTGCGTCTGGTCGGGATTATATTCGACGACTCTTTCGCCCTCTATAAGCGGCAGATCGGGGTATCTATTGCTGGTCGGATGATGCGGCCACATATCGTTCGAGTAGGGCAGGCCGAAATAGTCGTCGAAGCCGTGCCGCATCGGCAGGAATTCTGGAAGATGGCCGAGGTGCCACTTACCATAGCAGGCGGTAGCGTAGCCGAGCGGCTTTAGAACCTCAGCGATTGTCATTTCATAACTGCTTATCCCGATTTTGGCGCTCGGGCCGATTACATTCGGCAGGCTCACCCGTTGAGGATAGCAACCGGTCATCAAAGCCGCTCGTGAAGGGGTGCACGACGGAGCGGCAGCGTAGAAATCCGTGAACTTCATACCTTCAGCCGCCATCCGGTCGATATTGGGTGTCTTATACCCTTTGGCCCCGAAAACACCGACGTCCGCGTAACCAACATCATCACAGAATATAATAATAACGTTCGGCTTGTCTATGCTCAAAGCCTGCTTAAAAGAACTTCCACAGCCATGCAGCGCAAGAGCCGCCGCTGTCAGGCCTGCTGTCTTTAAGAAATCTCGTCTGTTCATTGAACTCTCCTATTTATCATTTTGCCTTACTAATCCAGTCATCGCACAGGTTGCGCAGCCGGACAAGGACATCGGAATATTTGGGATTGTCTATAAGGTTAAACGCTTCTATCGGGTCGTTTTGAATATCGAATAGTTCTTCAATGACGGGACGCTGTTCGAAATAGCGAATATACTTCCATCGTCTGGTCCGAACAGCCTCACATCGGACGCTTCGCTCAAGCACCTTCTGTCGCCAGCTTCCGGCATTGGCCAGGGCCGGCATAAAGTGTGAGGTAAAATTATTTTCATGGAATGTCGAGTCACGCCAGTTTTGTTGTTCTCCTCTGAGAAGTCCCAGCAAACTCTTTCCCTGCATCGTCACAGGTATTTCTTCACCTGCCATATTCAGCATAGTCGGCGCAAAGTCGATATTCACAACCAATTCCCGGCGGCGTTTTGCTCGTTTAGATACATCGAGGCGCGGGTCGAAAATAATCAGAGGCGTGCGTATAGATTCCTCATACAACAGGCACTTACCGCCCAGTCCCTTCGAGCCGCAAAAATAGCCGTTGTCCGAGGTATAGATGATAACCGTATTGTCATTCAGCTTTAAACGTCTTAACTCATCGCGTATCTTTCCAATCACAACATCGATTCCGCTAATGCACTGATAATGCCTTTCCATAAATTCCTGATATTTTTCAGGGCCGGCTTCTTTGTTATATACCCTTCGGCCGCGCCAGTGCTCCCGAACTACCCTGGGGAGTTTTTCGAAATACTCATCTCCGTCGTTTATCTGGCGCGGAATTTTCACCTCTTTATACATATCCCCATAGGCCGGGTCAGGCTGGGTAGGGCCGTGCGGAGCCTTAAAACTTATCGAAAGGCAAAAGGGCCGGTCCGGCTTACAGCTTTCGAAAAATTCTACCGCCTGCTCGCCCATAATCCGTGTTAGATGCTCTCCATCTTTGCCCTGCGGGAAATAATTACCCTGCCCGGGAAAACCGTACCAGGCGTCAAATTTATCAACCGGCATATATTGCTGTTTCGTCCACAACTGTTCTTTAGATTTCCTGCTGCCGTCCGGATTAAGTGGGCAGTTTCGGATTTTGTCTTTGCTGACCGCAAAGCCGAACTTGCCGATAAAGCCCGTTCGATACCCTGCCTTTTGCAATAAACGCGGATAACTTTTATCAAATTCTGCGTAAGAAATTGTTTTGTTGGACGGCCGCTCGAAATTACACTGGTGCCGGCCCTCGAACTGGCCTAACATTACGCTTGCCCGGCTTGCCATACATATCGAGGTAGTCAGAAAAGCGTTCTCGAAAAGAACTCCTTCTGCGGCCAGACGGTCCATGTTCGGCGTCTTTATTACCGGATGTCCCATGCAACCCATTATGTCCCACCTCTGGTCATCAGCCATCAGGAAAATGATATTGGGCCGCTTTTGAGCCTGCATATTTCCACCCGGTCTTTGCGTATCGTTCGTACAGCCTGACATTGTCAGCACCGCCGCACCAAAGCCTATTGTCTTTAGGAACTCGCGTCGATTCATGAAATTCTCTTTTCTTTCTTCTAATATCTGCTGTGGCCCTGTTGTTTATATTTTTCAAGCAGCTTTGTCAGACGCCCGGTGATTTCAGGGTATTTGTCCCACAGGTCGTTACGTTCGTAAGGGTCATCCTGCATGTTATAAAGCTGCCCCGGAGTACCGGGCTGCGGTTTTTTTCCACTGGGACGAACCCACCCGCCGGACGTTTTCGTATCAAGTATCAACTTCCACTTGCCCTGTCTTATAGAGAATACTCCATAAACAGAATGATGAACGATTGCAGGTCGAATCGGCTCATCAAGTTCGGCGCCCAAAAGTGCAGGAAGGATGTTAAAGCTGTCCGGCCCGGCATCATCAGGCAGCTCGGTCCCCACAATAGCAGCACAGGTTGCAATCAGGTCGGTCAGGCAGATAACCTCATCACAGGTGCTGCCCGGTTTAATCCTTCCGGGCCAGCGGGCAAGGAAAGGAATACGATGGCCACCTTCCCAAATATGCGATTTAAATCCACGTAACTTACCCGATGATTTATGATCTTCCCGGCCGTGCCGAGGGCCGTTGTCGCTTGTAACAATTAACAACGTATTTTCCGTCAATCTCAAACGGTCCAGCGCATCAATAATTCGACCCACACACCAGTCGGTCCAGACAACCATATCGCCGCGCGCACCGTCCCCGCTGCGCCCTTTAACAAAATCCGGCGGCAGCCACGGAGCATGCGGTGAAGAAAGGGGCAGATATAAAAAGAACGGACTGACCGGGTGTTTTTTGCGACTATTGTCCATAAACTCAATTGCTTTACCGGTAAATACCGTATCAACCTCGGTGACATCAAAACCATCAGCCATCCGGCCCGGACGTGGACGGTAGTCGGCATGAACACTTTTGTCTATCGGCATCATCTTATCCGGTATCCCGACCGTACGCCTGTTCTGGATATAGCAAAACGGACCGTCAATCGTAGAACAGGCAGCAGTAAAATACGCGTAATCAAAACCCAAATCCACAGGACCGCCGCCAACAGGTTTGGTAAAATCCACATTCATTCCCTTCTTAGGGTCTCCATCCTGCCACGAGCCGTTAAAATATTTGGGGCCGTCTTCGGCGTTGCCCACATAGCCGTTGTGCCGGGTCCAGCCCACGCCCAGATGCCATTTGCCGATACAGGCCGTTCTGTAACCTTGTTTCTGCAGGAATGAAGCAACCGTAGCCCGGCCCGGTTCTATCAGCGGATTGGTATAACCCCCAACGACGCCGCTTTTGAGCCAGGTCCTCCAGCAATATCTGCCCGTCAATACACCGTAACGAGTAGGGGTGCAAACCGCCGACGGCGAATGGGCGTCCATAAAACGAATGCCCTGTTTTGCCAATCTGTCTATATTCGGCGTGGGAATCTTCGATTCGGCATTGTAGCAACCTATATCACCGTAACCCATATCGTCGGCCATAACAAAGACAATGTTCGGACGCCCGGGAGCCCTGCTGTTAACTCTGTTTGCAACTCTCACGCATCCCGGTACTGTTAATGCCGCAGCTCCCAGGCTTATTGTCCTTAGGAAAATCCGTCGGTTCATGTCTTTCTTCTCAATGCTCTTAATTTGACTCTTATTTTTTACCGAGCTTTTTCACGGGCCAGAGTCGAACGCCACATTTGGTCGCCCAGTCTTCATACATCGCCTTTAACTGTTCAACTGTTCGTGTATATTTTTGTGACAGGTCATTCAGCTCTGTACGGTCGGCCTCAAGGTCATACAACTCCCATTTGCCGGGATGTCTGGAGACCAGCTTCCACTTGCCCTTTCGGACGGCGCGGTTGCCCTCGTGCTCCCAGTAGATTGCTTCGCGCTCGATGGGCTTATTGTCAAAGGCCGGAACCAAGCTCCTGCCTTCCATTGGTATTATCCTGTTACCCTTGTATTCGGAAGGATATCTTGCGCCGGCAACATCAACACACGTGGCCATAATATCGATAAGATGTCCCGGCTGATGTCGCAGCTTGCCGCGCGCCTTTATTCGCGAAGGCCAGTGAGCTATCAAGGGCGTTGATATACCGCCCTCGTGCACCCAGTGCTTGTAAAGGCGGAAGGGCGTATTGCTGGCATTCGCCCAGGCTTTACCGTAGGCAATGTAGGAATCGGCCGGGCCCGGTATCACACTGTAACCGGTGCGCACAGGACGACCGTCACGCGTAACCTTCGGCTGCATATCGTACTGCAGCTCATTTTTGTCCATAGGTTTCAATGGTATTCTTTCCGACGGATCCGGTTTAACCTGGCCGCGGCTTCCGTATTCCTCGGCACAGCCGCCATTGTCGGCTAAAAAGAAAATCAACGTGTTTTCAAAGTCGCCCTTTCTCTTTAATTCCGAAACGATACGTCCGACGCCATGGTCAAGGCAATCGACCATCGCCGCATACACTTCCATACGACGCTGGAACCACTGTTTGTTCTCGACCTCCTCCCATGGCGGTACGTTCGTGTCACGCGGTGTAATCTTCCACCAGCTCTTTACAATTCCCATTTTTATCATGCGCTTGTGCCGCCGGGTACGCAGCGCATCCCATCCCTGTGCATAGCGGCCTTTGTATTTGGCGATGTCCTGTGGCAGCGCATGCATCGGCCAGTGCGGGGCGGTAAAGGGGACATACATAAAAAACGGATTATCCGAACTGTGCTCACGAATGAATTTGACGGCGTTATCGCTGATGGCATTCGTGTAATAAAAGTCGTCACTGTCAGGAGGTATCTGCGTATTGTCGCGGGTCAGCGAGCATGGGTCGTAGAAACTGCCTGCACCGTGAATGGTTCCGAAGAAGCGGTCGAATCCGCGCTGGCGAGGCCAGTTATGTTTCGGGCCCTCCGGCCCCCGGTACCTGGTGACGTGCCACTTGCCGGACATATACGTACTGTATCCGGCCTGCTTGAGCACCTCGG
>CAZZAX010000257.1:0-6874 GCA_964653075.1 uncultured Pirellulales bacterium | reverse complement strand
GTTGGAGATTGGAAAGAAAAAGGGCATAAGAACATTTCTGCCGGAGGCCAGCATGAGCATCATACAAACACGCAGACACGAAGCCCCCGACCCCCGGCAGAAAAGCAAGTAGCACACACCGGGGGTAAACTCAAAAGCAAGTTAGCTAACATTCCCCTGCTGCGAGTCAGTTGAGCAGAATGCGGGGATAAACTCTGAGTAAACTCAGGAGTGATTAAAACTTGTGCGAACCACAGGCAGCACAGACTAAATTACTATACTATAGAATCTCGGGTGTAGCATCATTTGTCTTTCAATATTTTATTTCTAATGAGTTACTGCTTGTTTATTAAGAGGTCTATAGCTCCCAGTGCATGAAAAAGACAAAGAGGATGTCATACTGTTCGGACAGAACATTAATACCACACAGAGATTATCAAAGAAAAAATCCTCAAAAGACAAATGCAGCCTTCTGAGGATTCAATTACGAAACTTCTAACGACGCAAATCAGCCACAGAGTTTAGCTGTCGGCTACATTAGCTATGTAAGGCACGATCGCGGATGAGCAAAATTATTCTGTCAAATAAAGCACAACGCTTAATTTTCGTGCTTCTTTATGGTGATTGTAAGGAAATACTTGCAAAAACGGACCCATTATAGGCAGTCTGGCAATATATGTGCTTTTGTCATGCGGATGACCGTGCCAGCTAGCCTTTCCAGTAACTGTGATCATCTGAGGGTCCGCCGAACCAGAGAAATTCTCATCGAAAGTGAAGTACCTTCGAGATCCCCATTTGCCATTCTGACTGTGTGCGAATGTCACACCTAACGAAACCGGCTCTTCACCAGCGGTCTTCTGTTCAAATTCAACAGCTGTGTTTACGTAACGATAACCGTCTACTTCGGTATATACACCTGTGCTGATGCCCATATTCGCTGGAATACTATGATCTTCATAGATAGTAACAGCCTTTGTTTTGATCACACAGCAGTTTGTGGGGATACATCCTTGAATGGTGAAGAATATTATAGTAAAAATAGAAATGTACGATGCTGTTTTGATTTTCATGCTATTCTCCTTTCTTTCATCTGACCACGATTGTGCCTAACAATGTTTATATGTTTTCCGCATAACACACTACGCCTTTCGTCGTTCAAAGGGAATCTATAGGACTTCGAACACCTTGGCCTCCACGATTCAAAACATGGTAAAGATCATGTCGTTATCTCAGATTCCGTCCCCTTCATTATCATATTAAGGCCGATTTAGCCCGCAGATAATATACTCCTGCAGCCAAGAATTTTGTTATATGTCCATAGATAAAGGCGTTTCTCACGTTGAAAATATCGATTAATTTAACAAAAATAAACGGTCCGCTTGGCAATACAGGATTTACACCATAACAAAGAAATTTGCAAGGCAAATTTGTGTCAGAAGATATATTAACTCAAATCAAGGGATTAGCAGTCCAAACCGACGCTCAGGGCAGGCGCTCGCGGAGAACACCGGGGATGGGCTGACTGGATTGATTGAGCAGGACGCGGGGAATTAGACGAGAGGTAAGAAGGAGCTTCTAAGGCGCAGCGGACGTGAGAGCATGGAGGACGTCGTCGTCCTCGTGACGGATGGCAGCACTGGAAGCGTCCCAGCTCCCTGGAACCGTTGACGAAAGAGCGAAGGACGATAAACTGGCCGGGTACTCCCGTCCCGCGTCGGCAACGTACCCGACCTGCTCCTACTATCCGTTCTGATCCGCGGTCGTCATTTGGTGATAATGGCCTGCAGTATTCCTTTGTCGGTTGCCTTGAATTCGCCGAATCCCGTTTTCCCATCTGCGAATAGCACGACCGCCCGCGTTCCCGACATGTCGAGCACGCGAACCCCGGAAGAGATGTTACCGGTGAAGTCGGGGTCGATGCCGCTGAATTTCAGCGTATCACCCGGGTCGAAGTTCGAGAACCGCAAGAAAACGACCTCGGTGTCTACTCCCACCATGGACGTCACGGCCGCGGGACCGGAAAACGTGCCAAAGGAGTCCCAAGTGACCGGGAACTTCGCGGTCCGTCCGCTGATCCCAAACGCTCGAACGACGGATTTACTGGCGTTCTCGAGCGTGAGGTTGATGCTGTACGAGTTCAGCGGGCCTGAAAAGATTGCAACTACTTCTTCTGCCATTGTATACCTCCTATTTCTTCAAAACATTTTCGGTTAACTTTGATCCTCTTTTAATAGTGATAGGGGAGAGAGTGGGATCGTTTACTCTTCTCTGTATTCGCAGGTCTTTTTCTGCTACCTCATAGACATCACCTCCTTTCATTTGATGACCTTTCAATCAACTATATTTGTATGTTGGCCTAACAATGTTTTATATGATTTCCATATAAGACCCCACGCCTTTCGTTGTTCAAAGGTAGTCTATAGGACTTCGAACACCCTGGTCTCCACGATTCAGCACATTGGTATAGACCATGTCGTTATCTCAGACTCCGTCCCCTTCAGTATCCCACAAAGAGAAAGCACACAAAGAATCTTCGCTCACAGTGTAACATCAGCCGCCACTTGCCGACTGACAAAACCAGACTTTAACGAGGATCATTTTTCTGTCAATCGGGGCATTGCCTGATTCTTCTATCGGGATTATTGCCCTATTTGTTATAGGGGATTTCCCCGATTGCCGCGCTTTGTGGGAATGCCCCCCCCTTTCAATTTATTATTAATGAGAATAACGGCATGGGCACCTATGGCACAAGCTAAAGTCCATCCTACAAACTCAGGAATATTATTGAAAAACAGGTTGCTATTTGATAAACTTGATTGGAGCAAGAAAGGGGCAATAAGAGCAGGCGTACAGGTAAGGCTTATATGGCCGGGTGTTTGATGAACGGAAAGGACATATTATGAAAGGTGAGTTTACGGCAATTATTGAAAGTGCTCCGGAAGGAGGCTATTGGGCAATATGTCCGGAGATTCCGGGAGCAAACGGCCAAGGAGAGACAATCGAACAAGCGAAAGAAAGCCTCAAAAAGGCCATAATTCTTATACTGGAAGACCGGCTGGAAGATGTTCGACGCGGCTTACCCAAAGATGCGATACAGGAAAATATTGCAATCTAATGAAAAGAAAACAATTAGAAAAAAGGCTAAGGATAGCCGGATGTTATTTGAAAAGAGAAGGCTCATCACACTCACTCTGGATCAACCCGAAAACGGGAGTTATAGAAGCTGTTCCCCGCCATACTGAAATAAAAGAACCTTTAGCCAAAAAGATATTAAAAAGTCTGAATGCAGATTAACCGTTTACTAATCTGGATCCCCGACTAAGACATTCGAGGACAAGCTTTGCGGGTAAACTCCTTTAATTGATTATTGATGATTTACTATTGATTATTGGATATGATCCCAGCTAACAGCTTGCGGGGACAAGTTTCATTTGTCGCTTTTTCTGCCTGAGGCCAGCATGAGGCTCGTTTAGTGTTACGAAAGTCCCGTGAGGGATGTAGTAAATAAAAATAGTACCGAACCGCAGGCAGAAGTTAGAAATTAAAAATCAAAGTGTAAATAGCAAAATTGAGGAGGCCCTTCGGGCAGTTATTTAAATAGACCCTTCGACTTCGCTCAGGGTGACCCCCGACAGAAAAGCAAGTAAGCACACACTCCCCTGCTGCGAGTCAGGTGAGCAGCACTCCCCCGGCAGAAAAGCAAGAAAGCATTCACCGGGGACAAGCTGTGGATAAACTCCGGGCAAGCTGTGGATAAACTCCGGGCAAGCTGTGGATAAACTCCGGGCAAGCTCTGGATAAACTCTGGGTAAACTCCGGAGTTATTAGAACTGGTGCGAACCGCAGGTAGAAATGCTGTTAATAGAAAAGGGCAACCACATGGGATTGCCCCTACATCGATTGATTATTGATTCTGGGATTTATTAGCTACTCGTTGAGTTTCATCAGGTCGGTCCTTTGCTAAAGTTGACATTACTAACAAGCGCTGACGGTCTTCTTCTTCAATAACTTCATAGTTTACAACAATCCTTCTGTCGTCCGCAAAGAAGGCTTTTTTGCGCTCCAAAAGCATTCGTATATCATCTTCGAATCTGAGGCGCTGCAGTATATCAGATTTCGCTATATCATCGATCAGAGATTGCACCATCTGTTTTTGCTCATTTTCAGGCAAAAAAGAAGTGTTCCAGCAGAACGCAGCAAAGCAGATAACCTCTTCAAAGAGCTCATCGTCATCATCAATTGTATTCAACAACGGCCCAGCGAAATCAAGTATGACTTCCGACATTTTTCTAAGAGGAAAAGGGTATTTCTGTCGCAACGGCTCAGCCGCATATTGCGTGCTGCGGCTCCTTCTCTTGAGTTTCCTAATTCCACCCATAACTATCCCAATCTTCACCCCTTATGTGTCAAATTGTCAATTTATCCCCAATGGATAATCGATAATCAATTTTCTAAGAGCAGCCCATAGAGTTACCGCAGTTGTAGCATTTGTAGCATGTACCGTTTCTGACGGTGATTGAGCCGCATACGTCGCAGGCGGGGGCATCACCTGTGAAATGCGAAAACTGGGCGTTAAACTGCTCTAAAGTCTTCATTTCAGCTTGTAACGGACCGGATGTGTCTGCAATAGCCGAGCCGACCAGAACACCGATTCTATTGGCAGGGTCGGTGGATATAATTTTAGGGGTTGAAGACGGCTGCTTGGCCATTCTTAAGGCTGAAAGAGCCGGTTTTTTGAGAGCGGGCGCCTGGGCCTTGATTTTTGTTTCGGTTTTTGCCTCGGCAATCTTTTTTGCGAGGTCTTTTGTCTTTTCGACCACTTCTCTTGCAGTGGTTGTATTTTTGTTTTCCGGCGGGGCGGCCGCGATGCTTCTGTTGGGGATGTTTTTGTCGGCGTAGCCGGGAATAAACTGACAGCCCAGCCAGCAGAAAATATAATCAATCAGGCTTTTTGCAAATGGAATATCCCTGTTCGAGGTCATACCGGACGGCTCAAATCTGGCGTGCCGGAATTTGTCCACGAGTGTGATTAAAGGCACGCCGTATTGTAATGCCATCGAGGTACATGTGCCTATAACATCCATAAGGCCCCCGACGGTGCTGCCCTCCTTGGCCATAGTGATGAACAACTCACCAGGCTGAGCGTCCTCATACAGCCCCACCGTCAGGTAGCCTTCATGTCCTGTGACAGAGAATTTGTGCGTAATACTGTGTCTGGTATCCGGCAGGCGTCGTCTGAAGGGCCTGGCCGGGGCGGATGCCTCGGCGGGCGCTTTTGTCCTGGCATCCTTGTGCTTTTCGGTAGAGACCGGCTGAAGCCTTTTCGAGCCGTCCCGATATATAGCAACCGCCTTTAATCCGAGCTTCCATCCTTCCATATAGGCGGCGGCGATATTTTCGGCCGTGCTCTCCTTCGGCATATTGATGGTTTTGCTTATGGCGCCGGATATGAACGGCTGTACGGCAGCCATCATTTTCAGATGCGCCAGATAATTAATAAAGCGCTTGCCGTTGCGCGGCCTAAAGGCACAGTCAAAGACCGGCAAATGGTCGGGACTAAATTCCTTCGCTCCCTCGATGGTTTCATTCTCATCTATGTAGTCGCAGATGGATTTGACCTCATCGGCGCTGTAGCCGAGCCGCTCAAGGGCCATCGGCACGGTCTTGTTGACAAGCTTGAGCATTCCGCCGCCGGCCAATAGTTTATACTTGACCAGAGCTATATCCGGCTCGATGCCGGTGGTATCACAATCCATGAAAAAGCCAATCGTTCCGGTCGGTGCAAGGACGGTAGCCTGGGCGTTACGGAAGCCGGCCCTGGAGCCTGCGTCAAACGCCTGGTCCCAGGCGTCTTTGGCGGCGTTGCGCAAATAGTCCGGACAATGGGACTCCGGAATATCATAAGCATGCTTGCGATGCATATTTATAACCTTAAGCATCGCGTCGCGGTTTTTGTCGAATTCCTCAAAAGGCCCTTTCAAGTCGGCTATTTCAGCGCTGGCCGCATAGGCGGTTCCGGTCATCAAGGCAGTGATTGCACCGGCGATTGCCCGCGCCTGGTCGGAATCATAAGGAAGCGCCAGACTCATTATAAGAGAACCGAGATTGGCAAAACCAAGGCCGAGCGGGCGGAACAAATGACTGTTTACGGCGATTGCCGCGTCCGGATAGCTTCCATTATCAACCAAAATCTCCTGAGCAATGATGAACAGGCGAATTGCCTTTTTGAAGCTTTCAATATCAAAAGAGGCGTCCTCTTTTCGGAACTTCAAAAGATTCAGGGAGGCAAGATTACAGGCCGAATCATCGACGAACATATACTCACTGCACGGATTGGAGGCGTTAATCGGTCCGGAGTTCGGGCATGTGTGCCAGCGATTTATCGTGCTGTGGTACTGGAGGCCCGGGTCGCCGCAAATCCTTGTACCTTCGGCAATCAGGTCCATCAGCTCGCGTGCCGAATGCTCCCCCATCTTCTCGCCCGTCGTAACAGAGTAGGTGGTCCAGATGTCTTCTTTTTCCACGGCCTGCATAAACTCGTCGGTTACGCGGACTGAGAGGTTGGAATTTTGAAACATTACACTGCTGTAGGCCTCGTTGTTGTGGTCGTTGTCGTAGCCGGCCTCGATAAGCGCCCAGGCCTTTTTCTCTTCTTCGGTTTTGCAGGTAATGAATTCCTTAATATCAGGATGGTCAACCTTTAGTGACTGCATTTTTGCGGCACGCCGGGTTTTTCCGCCTGATTTGATTACGGCCGCTATCTGGTCATAGACCCTCATAAAACTCAAAGGCCCTGAAGGCTTGCCGCCGCCCGATAATTTTTCCTTACTGCTTCGGAGTGTTGAAAGGTCGGTTCCTGTTCCCGAGCCGTGCTTGAAGAGCATTGCTTCGCTTG
>CAZZAX010000256.1:0-6968 GCA_964653075.1 uncultured Pirellulales bacterium | reverse complement strand
AGCTGACTCACAACAGCTTATCTCGGCGCACTCACCAAAATGTCTCCACAGATGTCAAATTTGCATATATCGAGTCCGAATATATGTCAATTTTTTGTGAAAATACAACTATTTCATGACAATTTTTCATTTTTTTCGGATTAAGTAAACGGTGAGAAATAAATGTATCAATCTCAATTGCCTCTGCTACTACAAGCAACTCAGCAGTAGGGGCTTTTCAATTTATTAGGGATTGAATCGCATGATCAATGATCATATCATTTCTTAGATGAACCAATGGTATTACGATATCTAAAGATTTCATTTTTGAATGTGTCATATCCGGGTTTTTTGCTGCCATCCTCGTATTTCAAGCCCAGTGACGTAAGGTACTTCATAAACGGTTCATGCTGTAAGGCGGCGGCATCGAGATATCCTTGGAGGGCTTTCTTGGTGTGTTCGTAGGGCCAGTCCATGGGGGCCAGCCATGAGATACCCAAGATTTTATTTTCCTTGCCTGATAGCCAATGAAACAGGGCCTGGATAAATTGTACCTGTAATTCAGGCGAAGAGTCGATATCGGGATGGGTAGCGCAACCAACTTCAGTAATAAGTATTTTTTTGGGGCCAGCGACGCGGATGGCCTCCTCTAAGGTCCTGGCGAAATATTTGTAGTGGTTTTTATCCAAGGCTTCGTCGGTGGGCGACTTTCCAAAGGCACTACAGGGAGTATAATAGGTAATCCCCAAGTGGTCACAATAGGGTTCGAGTTGTTTCCAGAAGGATTCTCGTCGTGATTCCACCAGCACGATGCCCACTTTGATTTTAGGCTTCAGTCGGCGGATGACTTTTTCTCCATGCTGGAAAAACTCAAAATAATCGCTCCACTCCTCGTAGTGCTTGCCAAAGTAGTTGTTTACTTCATTCCCGATGTTCAGATAGTCGATATAATCGCCATATCGCGGCAAGAAGGCTTCCAGGTACTTCTGCCATCGTTCCAGCATGTAAGGGTTATTGAAGCGTTTGCCTTTCAGATAGCCCGGCAGATGTTTTTGGTCCATGTGAACATTTGTAAAGGTGATCGAAATTTTATAGTCCCCTTTTTTCAGTTCCTGCAGATGGGCCTGGAATTCGTCATTCTTATTTCCTGACCAAACGTATTGGCCTGGTTTGGATTCGAGCCATTGCGCAATTCCGACAATAAAGTTCAGCCCCAGTTCGTTTGCCATTTGCCGGGAAGATTCATTGCGATATTTTGGTACATGGTTTAAACCAATAGGTATTTTGGCGTGGCTCTTTTGTCCGGCCTTATCTGTTTCATTATGTTGGTTGGGTTTCTCGATGGCCTTTTCTGTAATGTTTTTTGCTGTTTTTTTCGCTTCTTTTTTATCCGGGCCTGAATAGACCAGTTTCAGATCGTCAATATACACCTGCAATCCGGGCGCACCGGTTCCTTTCGTGCTCTGCACCATAAAGGCTATAAACATCCCGTTGTCGGTCGGAGTTACCGGCATGGATACCTTGAAACTCTGCCAACCGGGTACACTTCCGGCTATAAGGGTATCGACGTTGTAACGTCTGAAGGAGTCATTGGCAAGGATCACCTGAACGCGAAAATTCGGTTTTAAGGCGGAGGTATTTAGAAATCCGGAAAGGCGGGCGATGGTAGCGCCTTTGTCCGTGTGTTCGCGGACATTGGTAACGATGAACGTGCTGGCGTCTTCGAGAGTTTTGTCTTCTTTGACGTTCCAACCGATAGGATTCCATATTAAACTATATGTACCGCTCTTTGTTTTATTCTTGGTAACCGCAATAGCATTGTCGCCGTGGTTCGAGGTGAACCAGGGATAGCTTCCCAAGACGTTGTTGGCTGATTCTGACAGGTCTCCCTTTTCAAATCCACCGTTAGAAAGCATGTTTCCCGAGTCATACCCAATTACCTGCCCCACAGCTATTGTCCAGAAGCATAGTAGTAGAAATAGTTTTAATGTTTTCATGCTATTCCTTTACTCGAGATTTCGCATATACAATCATTTTAACAAATATATGTTGGGGCACTTATGTTACCACCTGATCCCTTCGGATTCAATGGACATTTGCTGATATGTTGTAACAAGGATGCCTCAAAGAAAATTTGTGTCAACAAGGATTATAGTATTTGACTTTGAGCTCTTCATAGATGGCTGTTCTTAGTACCACCAGTAACAAATGGGCTGGGAGTTTGAGACACTTTCAGCTTCTTTTCTTTTGTTGGAGACCTTCGGTGCTATTCTGGCGTTACTTTTGTCCGTTTTCCCACTTCCCGGATTTTCCAAGTAGTGTATGACAATCAAACTAGAATTTGGTAGTATGGATTTAGTAGTATGTTAATAATGGTATCCACCAGAGCGGTTGATGGTACGGCCTCCAAAATCGAATCTCACCGGTAGCCGCACAGTGATGCCAAACTTTCGGTGGGCGGAGATGGAATCCGCTTCATAATTGTCTTGAAATAAAGTGCCGTTTCAATGTCGCACATAATAAGAATTGCGGTCTGAGGTTCGGGCATTGTTTCGCATTCATAGTGGAAGGAAAAACATGAAAAAAAAGACCGTTGCCGTGGTGGGTTGTGTATTAGCGGTTGGTCTTATCTTGCTCTTTGCTGCAATATCAGGCTATTCAGCAGAAGAAATGCCTTTTACCGAATTTAAAAGGATACCGAATGACAAGCCGGTTATTTCATCTGGAACTGAAGGTTGGCCCACGTTTATGTCGGACCCCTGCGTGATTAAGGATGAAGAAGGTTATCACGCTTTTTTTACGAACCTATATTTCAAGAAAAACGGACGCTATTGGATATCCTTCGATCCACAGAATCAGAGTGAATTTGAAATGCATGAATTTCTTGGGACCGTTGCATACGCGTTCTCAAACGATCAGGGGCTAACCTGGACGCTGCGCAAAACGCCATGTGTCTTGTCCGGTCCTGAACCATGGCATGACGATGATTTTGAAACGCCTTTTGTCATTAAAGACGGTGATCGATTGGTACTGTTTTATTCAGCGCTCGGGAGCCGAAACGGCAAGAAATTTCTCTTTCGATATCAGATAGGTGCGGCAACTCTGGAACTGGACGGCAAAACGATCCGCGAAAAGCTGCTTGATGATTCCGTGCAATTCACCAAAATAAAGAAACCTATTCTCCCTTACAACACCAGTATCGTACGTCATGACAACAACACCCAAGAACCCAGCGTTATCCTCAAAGATGACAAATTCGAGTTGTTTTATATCGGGCTTACTCTGAAAAAGCCCGATCAACAGATCCCGGGTGTGTCCGGGCAGGGCATCAAAAAGGTCGCCTTGTACAAGGCTGTTCTTGATAAAAATTTGAATATGGTCCGAGCGGAAGACGATGTGCTGATCAACGGCGCCAATATCACTGAAGTGCATTACCATGGTGGTGCTTACCACGTTTTCTCGACAAAATCCCCTCCATGGTATGCAAATTACCCGGGAAAGGCGGAAAAGCTGGATGATTTTCATTATAATGAGTCCATTACTTATTACCGCTCTGAGGACGGGAAATCCTGGTCTGATACCCGAACCATTCTCGAGAAAGGACCAGAGAAATCATTCGACAATTGGGGCATCATGGCGCCAACCGTGGTGTTCGAGAAGAAGCATATCGTGATGTTTTACACTGCCTGGCAGGTCGGGAACCAGACAATGACACCACTGCCGACCGACGGTCGTTATGGATTAAGACGTGGTCAAAAACAGACCATCTGGGGTACACTCGGTAGAGTGGAAGCTATATACAAACCTGCCCTGTCAGATAATTAAGGATTGGAATGCCCTGATATGTTTAAGAAAGTTAGGCCTAATGAGGTTGTCGATGTCTGAGGGAGAGGTGCAAAATATTAGAATTCTTCGAAACGTTACCTCTTTCAGGAGCTGAAAGATGTCGGAAATTTCAAGTGACACGATGTCTCCGTTTTGTCACTACAAATGTTGATTTTACCTATTTCAAGTCCGAATAAATGTCAATTTTTTGCGAAAATACATATTTTTTAATTTTTTAATCGGATTAAGTATCCGGATGAAAAGGAAGGTGTCAATCATGTAATTCTGTAAGCGTCAGACGAGCTATTTCTGCGACGCCGACAAGAATTGGACGAATCAGTTCTCAGGAATCATTTTCCAGCATAATCTGGGATAGTCCTGGCCTTCGAGGATTCCCCAGATGTTTTCTGTGCCGTTCTCTGTTTGATCTATGAAGTCCCATCCGGCATCAAGGAACATACCAACTGTTTGAATGTCGGCTGTTTTTGCAAATTTATATAGAGCCAGTCCAATGAGGTTTTACAAAACATCATACAGTTAATAACAAAGTCAATCGACCGTTGACCACTCTTCAGTCAGCGTATTATCCTTCAGCCAGTTTTCTTCCAGCAATGCCATATCAGCTTCATCAACCCGGCAGTCACCATTGAGGTCTCCTACAAGTGGCTCATAGTCCGGCAGTGACTGGGCCGCCTGGCAACTGTCGCTATAGACATTTATCGTTACCGAATCCGAGCCGGTGTATTCGCCGTCGGAAGCATCCAGTTGCAGGACATACTCACCCAAAGCCGACAGCGTAATAACTGTATCCTCGGCCGTCGCTGTCTCTATAACAGCGGTCCCTTCATTGGGTTCACTAATCAGAGTCCACTGCACGGTATAAGCATCGTCATCGCTGACGGTCGCATCCAGATTACCGGCCCTTACGCCGTCGAGAAGCCAGGTAACAACATCCTTACCGGCGTCCACTTGGGGAGGCATATTATCTATGACAAAGCTAAAGATAGGACCATAAACCGGATCGGAATCACTTCCGATATAAGAATCAATAGCCCAATAGTACCGCGTCTTCGGCACAGTCTGTACTGGCACCGAAGTCACATTACCCTGGCTGACAACCTGTATGGAGGCCGGGTCGGTAAACGAATAAATGGCTTCCCAGTTGTCGGTAAAGTAGACGTCAACCGACACCGACTGGCCGGGCGTACATGGGTCGGGTAAAGTCCAGCTCAACTCGACCGCGCCGGGTAACGCAAATCCACCGTCGATCGGATTTGGATTAAGCTTGTGAACACCCTTCAACGTGGTTTGGCCTTCATTCGTGACGTCATAATCCAACTGCACTGTGCCGTTCCCGCCATAGGCGGTAATCCAGCCGTTGTCGATGTATCCCTGAACGATTGAGACTACATTGGCGTCAATAATCAGCGTCCCGGCTGTGATGTTCATCTTGCCGTTCATCGTGCCGCCATCGGCTCTCATGTTTAAATCGCCATTGACGATAATAGTTCCACCATCCAGATTCACTTCAGCTGTACTTGCAGTCGCCTCCGGAATCATGAAATCATCCCCAACGATAATAGTACCACCGGTCATATTGACGATGCCCGGATTGCCACCTCCCACCTCGAAGTCTCGGCCAACATTTATGGTGCCACTGATCATATTAAGTGTCCCGGATCCACCGTTCTTGCCTAATAGCAGGTCATCGGCGCTAATCACAAGGGTTCCCCCATCCACAGTCAGGGCTCCCCCTTCTGCATATCCAACGTGCACCCTCCGAGCCACAGCTCCTTCGCTGGTGATAGTCGGGCCGGGGAGGCCATTTCTGACTTTGGCCCAGTGGGCATCAGTGGGGAACTCGGACCAGTTCTCCGACGTGAACCAATTGTGGTCACCGGCGGCATCCGTCCAGGTCGAGTCTTGAGCCTGAACATTACCCACCAGTCCCATCACCAAAACAAAATAAATCAATTTCTTAGACATAGTAATCTTCCTTCAAAAAAAATATAGGTAGCTAATTGAAATGTAAAATTTCTACAGAGCGAAGCATAAAGTCTCAATTACAACTCTATGTTGCACATAATAACTCCTCCTCTATTCAAAAAAATACAGGAATTGCACCCGCCAGAAGAACTCAAAGCTGTAGATGCCGAAATTTACGGGTCAAAAACAATACTATTTATACCATAACACCCACTTTCCAGTCAAGATAAATAGTTCTTGATTTGGTGAATAACAACCGATCCATCGGCGGTCCAATCTTCTCTTGCAATCTCCGGCTGAGTTTCCTCTTTCAGGAGCTGAAAAACACCCTGATTTTCGGGTGACATTATGTCGCCATTTTGACACCACAAATTTTGATTTTGCCTATATCGAGTCCTAAAAAATGTCAATTTTTTGCGAAAATATAAATATTTTATAAAATTTTAAGTGTGAAATCGGATTGAGTATCCGGATGAAAAGAAATGTATTGATCATATAGTTCTTTTTTGGAATAACAAAGAGCTGACAGTATTTCAAGCTGCTATCCCTTTGACTTTATTGATTGTTCTATCCTGAAGTTTCCTAATGTATCAGAACAACAAATTTCTATGGGATCACTACTCGGTTGTAAATGCGTACATCATCAATCAGCCCCGAGAAGTAGGTTCCAGCTTCCATAGCCTTGCCGGTACCAATGTACAGGCCGTTTTCTGAGACCACCAAATCAGCCTGTGTGTCTTCAGCTACCTTACATGTTAAAAACAATAACTTTTCCAGCAGCAGAACAATGATGGATTATGCCTATGTGGTAGTTGAGTATGACTAATATGTGCGTTCTTGCTGCTCAGCTTGTTGTGGTGATTCTGAGAAACGATATAATTAAAATATCATCTTGGCATTCAAGCCCCTACTGGAATCTTGCTTTTTGCTCTCCCTCCGCACTGCAGGGGCTTTTTGGGGCCGGATATTTTTAAATAAATTAGTGTAACACTTCTGGTTTGTTACTGTCTTATATATAGGATGACTGACTCACGGCGGTTGCTGAGATTGAGATGAAATTACGTTATTTCTTATGAAACAAAACTCTTTTTGCGGGATGATCACATTAGAAAGCAGTTGTACTTTTAAAGACACCTGCAAAATGAGTGAATTTGGCAGAGTCAAGTAGAGGTGAAAAT
>CAZZAX010000255.1:0-6974 GCA_964653075.1 uncultured Pirellulales bacterium | reverse complement strand
CTGCCTTGGTGAGCCGTTACCTCACCAACAAGCTGATAGGAGGCAGGCCGCTCCTATGCCGATAAATCTTTGATCATTCGCCTATCGACAAATGATATTATTTGGTATTACCGCCCCTTTCGGAAATCCCGCACCTATTTCAAAGTCTCCACATCCAGTAAGGTAAAGATATAACGCCGATAAAACGTTCTCAATACCCCGGATAACGAAGACTGCAAAATAGGTGCGGGATGACGCTATCCCAAAGCACAGGGTACGTTACCTACCCGTTACTAACCCTTTCGCCACTAACTGTCCAATAAATTGAGCAGTCCGTTCGACTTGCATGTCTTAGCCACGCCGCCAGCGTTCGTTCTGAGCCAGGATCAAACCCTTCAATTTATATCGTCGAATCCCCCACGCTTTCTTGCGAAAGCAAAAGTGGGGGTTATCGTCGAAAAAGGCTCAACACTTTCTAGCATACGCACCGAAAGTGCCGGCAAAAAACACCGATTTAAATTTTTAAAGCTGTCCGGGTTGAGCGTATTCAACTCCGGCGGCTGCACTTTCGCTGCTTACCCCGTTTGGATATTTCTATCCAACAAGGTATATTTGGCTTAACTGTTAACTTGTCAATGAGCTTTTACATCCCTTAATTATTTACGTCCATCTAAGGGACATCACACCCTTAGAAAATCAATGGCCAAGCATAGATGTATAATCCTTGCCTGACCGTCAATAATACGTATTTTAACCGAAATAATAATATCGTCAATAAAATATATAAAAAAAATAAATTTTTTGAAAAATTTTTCACCCACATCAAAACCTTCGAAGTCTTGCCGAAAAGCGGCAATACTGAACTGTAAAGTGTATCGGGTGAAAATTCTCAATTCTTTTGAGCTTGTACTCGATGTGTGCCTACTTGCTTTTAAGTTTACCCCCGAGAACTACCCCCTTGGCCTATAACAGGGGGCCGGGAGCAATACGAAATACGAAAAAGTTATCCCGAGTTGAGCGAAGTGAAGCCGAAGGATCTTCTATGAAGCCAGATCTGTCAAGATCGAAATTTGCTTGATTGGTTCAATCTTCTATCCGAGTTTCCACGATCAGCTCAGTTGTTATTTTCGTGCTCTCTTCCAACTTATGCGACGACGCCCATTCTATTCAGCGAACTCTTAGGCCCAGGATCCTTCACGTCCGGCCGCTGTGCCAATCTCGACAAACTTCAAACTTCCCACAGGTCAAATAACTCCTTATATTTATTTCCCCAAAAACTTCGGTGGAGGGCTGATTATAGCCGAACAAACTAACCAGCGGCAGACCTGGCTTTCATAGTTTCTATTTAAAATAATTGTCATTGCGAACGAAGCTTGCCCCATAGGGGTGAAGAATCCTTGTCCTCGAATTTCGTAGTCGGGGATCAATACAATAATCAATAGCCAATAATCATTTAAAAGGCCTGCTGGGCGCTTTAAATTATAATATGAGAGGCATATAATCTGGCTCAGACTTAATAGGAATTGTCCCTGAAATGATACAATTAAATCCAGACAACCCATCTGTATCGAAAGGAAGTGATATGCAGATTGATTTTTCCAAAGAGGAATACAGTACCTTCCTCGATATGCTCGAAATTGCACATTGGGTTCTGTTCGCGCACCGAACCGATGAGCCGGAAGACCGAAAGAGACACCAGGACTTCGAGCAGAAGATCTTCAGCTATGCTGAAGCATTGGGATTTGGTGATCTGATAACGTATGATGAAGAGTTGGAGAGTTACTTCCCTACCCGTGAATATGATGAGAACAGCCCGGCCAGAACTTTCATCGATGAATTTGAAAATGAGACATTCTGGAGCGAGCTTATTGAGCGGTTGGCTGAAATGGAAATGCTTCGAACTCTGGGTGAAAAGAAGGTTCTGAAAATGACCCCGGAGGAGAGATTCAGGGCAAATTATGACTTTGAACAGAAGTATGAGAAGGAGTTTGAAGAGCATGGTATTGAGAGACTGCGGATCAGGCAGTGACAGCCCTCCATTTACCAATCACCCACCGCATCCAGACCCCGCATTATAAAGCATAGCTCATCGAAAAATGTGCCGTACACCTTTTAATTTGTCGTTGTACCGGATGCCTTTAATTCCCTCCTTTTATACTTTCTCTAAATACTTAACGACTATTAGCGCCAACCAAGCGATTGATAACAAGATTGGCAGAAAATGCCAGGGTAAAATGAAATGAACGATGGCCGGATTCTCTTTGTGAGTTCTTCCAACGATGGGTTCATTGGCATCTCTTGCAGCCTCTTGCAAATGTTTCATTGCCAAGACTGCATGACGCAGTAGCACTCCAACAGAAAATGAACTCATTATTCCAACGAGGCCAAGGACTGTAATAAGAGCCGACCCTTGATCCCAGCCAAAGGCCAAAGCAGCGAAAAGAAATCCTTGAAGCGTTAAGAACCATGTCATACGATGGTTCATAACATCATTCTCTTGACGAAGTAATTCTCGGATAACCGCAGGATCAACGCTCATTTTGACACCTCTCTAATAGTTATCGCATAACTATATATGGTTTCCGCATAAGACTCCGGATCTCTCTGTTTGTCAGTATAACACCACTTTGCCCAAAGTCCATAAATAATCCCTTGTAAATGACAGGTGGCAGCTAATGAGTGAAACGATTGAATTGGATGTGGAAAACTTATTTCTACCTGCGGTTCACACATGTTTTTATCACTCCAGAATTTACCCAGAGTTTATCCAGAGCTTGCCCAGAGTTTATCCCCGGGTGCTGCTCACCTGACTCGAAGCAGGGGAGTGTATGCTTACTTGCTTTGGAGTTTACCCCCGAGAACCACTCCCTTGGTCTACAACAGGGGGACGGGGAAGTGCTGCTCACCTGACTCACAGCAGGGGAATGCTAGCTCACTTGCTTTTCTGCCGGGGGCCGGGGGATTCGTATTTAAGCAACTGTACGATGCTCATGCTGGCCTCCGGTAGAAATGCTTGTACTCCTTCACCCTGTGCGGAGTCGAAGGGACGCGATACTGTTGAAAATTCAACCAATTTTCGTACAAAAACGCTGGTAATTTTGGAAAAATTTCAATTTTTCGAAAAAAATTTTTATCTCTTTATACATAAGCACTTAGCGAAATTTATTCACCCGAAAATCCCCGAATTTTCGAATCAATCGTGCAGGTACGTCTAATTATAGAGGGACTACTTTTTTCCCTCCTAAAAAACTTAATACAATTCTTCATCCTGAGCAAAGACGAAGGATTTGAATTTGAGATCTTAAATATGAAATCTGTGCTAATCCGTGTTAGGAGTTTACCCTCGGTTGGTGCTTACCTGCTTGTCTGCCGGGGGTGGTTAAATAATAAAAAAGGTTGTTTAATCAAAGGAAAAAGTGCGAAAATTGCTGCTGCTTTTATACAAAACAAAGCCAATTTTAAAAACATTAAAATTGGCGTAAGCTCTTTTGAGACAAGTAAATACGAAATTTTACCCGCTTGGCGGGGCGAAAAAACAAACCCAATTCAAACCCAAACAAAGCCAATTCAAACCCAATTCCTTCAAAGGCTAAAAATGAACACAAGTATCTATTATACAAAGGTATATAACAATGAAACCGCTTTGAGGCGGCGACAATACAAACCCAATTCAAACCCAATACAAAGCCAATTTCAAAGGAACAAAATGAAATGTAAAATCCACACAATACCCCGGAGTTTACCCCCGATATTAGCTCACCTGCTTTTCTGTCGGGGGCAATACACAATACGAAATCGTTATTGCGAGACAACTCGCCGGGCCGGCCGGAAAATTGTTGCAATCTCAATAAGATTCTTATATTATAAGGCTTCAAGCGTGTAGGAGTGTTTCTGATGAAACGTATATGGGAAATCCCAGCCGAAGTTTGAAAAATATAGGATGGAAAGTCAGGGTATTGGTATGAACATACGAAACCATAAATTTCCGGACAGTCAAAGAGGCTTTACGCTGATAGAGCTTCTGGTGGTAATCGCAATCATTGCAGTACTGATGGCCATCCTCATGCCCGCACTGAATCGGGCCAGGGAGCAGGGCAGACGGGCGGTTTGCCTTAATCATCTAAGGACACTGACACTTGCCTGGTCGATGTATGCCGATGAGAACGACGACAGGATTGTCAACGGAGAAGCCTATTGGGCCCCAAGCGCCGACCCAGCCGCCCCCGTACCCACATCGGGCCCTCACAAGGGCGAGCCCTACTGGGTAGGCAACGACTGTGCCTCTGGTTACCAGCAGGGAGAGCAGCGACCGCTTGACATACAAAAGCAGGCCATCCGGGTCGGAGCGCTTTTTCCGTACTGCAGCGCCGAAAAGGTGTACCGCTGCCCGACCGGTGTTCGTGGCGAGATGCGCACGTACTCCACAGGCTATGGCATGAACGGCTGTTTCGATGCGTCCGGAACGTATCAAGGTAACCGTGGAGTGAGAGTGGGCAAGACGGTGTTGATGGTCAAGAGGAGAACAGAAATCACAGTTCCCGCTCCGGCCTATAGACTCGTTTTTCTTGATGAAGGCCGGATCAGTCCGGACAGCTATGCGATTCACTACGTTTCACCCAGTTGGTGGGACCCGCCGTTTGTACGACACGGGGACGGCACGAACGTCTCTTTCGCTGACGGCCACAGCGCCTACTGGAAGTATAGAGGAAAAGAGACGATAACCGAAGGCAAAAGGGCCAACCCGCCGTATAACTATACCCCTACTACCGACGATGGCATCGCTGATTTGCAGAAGATGCAGATAGCTATCTGGGGCAGATTAGGCTACTAAGTACGTAGCGAGGCAATATTCATTCCTGTCATTCCTGCGAAAGCAGGAAACCAGAAAATAATCAATTAAAAGAGTTTATCCTCGGTGCCGGTTACGGTTCTTGTTCTTATGGGACTGGTTTATACAACCTGATATCATCGAAGTACATCATACCTGTACCGCCGGCGGTCGGATTGTTCCTGTTACCAAAGCCGATGGTCATCGTATTTACATTGGTAAGGTCCACTCCCTGGTCTGCAAAGCATGTCAGGTCGATAGTCCATTCGGTCCACCCATTTATCTGTGCCGCATCAGGATTATCGTGATTGACCACCGCGCTGTCATTTAGAACAACATACATCTGCTCAGCGGCATTGTCCAAATTGCCCCTGAACCAGATAGATAAAGTGCTGACACCGTCCTCGGTCCAGTCACGCGGATAGGTCAGCGTCAAAGTCGCCTCAGATTTGCCGACGGCGTTGTCGTAGCTCATCGGCATAGACTGATTGCCGCCGTGAACGATGTTCTGCTCTGCAAAAGGAGAATTGGCATGACCGACGATAGAACCATTGATAGCCGGATTGTCGAATCCATCCACCCAGGCAAGATATATCCTGTTGCTCCCCGGCTCGCCTTCATCAATATCATTGTAGCTCTCAAAATCGTCTACGACAAGGAAGTCGGCCGTAGTAAAGCTCCAGAGTATGCCCGGCCACGGACTATCGGGTTTGGGACTATTGACCTCGTCAATACGCCAATAGTAGGTGGTACCCAGCTCGAGTTTTCCCGGGTCATAGGTCTCGGCACCAAGTGCCCGGGTGCCTTTATACTCCGGCGAGCCGGTATCGGCGTTTTTCACCGTATCCTTATCGGTGCCGAAATATACCTCATGCGAAGCAGCAAAGACACTCGGCGACCAGCTTATTATCTGTGTCCGATCCACATCCACAGCACCATTGGCCGGATTCGGGTTTCCGACGGCGCCTTCGGTTGTAAAGCTCCAGACGTTGCCTTTATGCGTTTCAATAATATCAAACTCATCTACCCGCCAGTAGTAAGTCTTGGCCAGTTCAAGCGGGCCGGGATCGTATCTAGTAGCTCCCTGTGGTTGACCGCCTGTTGCATTGTTCACATCGTCAAAATTGTCTCCGAAATAGACCGTGTGTGTTTTCGAACCAAAACCTCCCGTCCAGCTCAGAGTTTTTTCCGGATAAACTTGCTCGGCGGCATCAGCCGGGTCGGGGTTGTAGGCGGTTTTGGGAGGAATTGAAAAGCTCCAGACAGAACCTTTCCACGGACTGTTCGGCTCGGTGTCATTGACCTCATCAATCCGCCAGTAATATGTCATGCCCGGAACAAGACCATCCGGATAAGGAAATCCGGGAAAGCCCACAACGAAAAAATCCTCACCCTGGTTGCCCTGGAATGCATCGGCGGCCCCATCTTTCACTAAGTCAAAATCATCGCTGAAGTACACATCATGCGAGACTGCTTTATCTCCCGGCTTCCAGGAAACGTTCACCCACGTATCAGGATGCAGGGTTCCATCCTCCGGGACGGGATTATAGGCCTGCGTCAGCTGTCCTATCCTATCTGGCACATACTCTCCCTCATAACAGCGGGCATGATCCACATAGTACGTCTGCTCCGGATTGGAGATCAGGAGCTGCCACATGACCAACCTATCCTCAGGGGATTCAAACGTCAGGTGATACTCCTCCCACTCCGCAGTGGGATTGACGATTTCTTGCGCCAGATTACCCCACTCGCCTGCAGCATTCTGCTCGGCGCGAGATGCCGAAAGCGTGATCGGCCCAGCGTCTCCTTTCAGCCAGAAGGACATCGTGTAAATCACGCCTTGCTCGACGCTAAATCTCCGCGTGTGATCGAACCGCAGATTCCACGTTCCTCCTGCTGGAACGCCCGTGACCTCAATGAAGATACACTGCTTGCCTTCGATGGCTTCTTCGGTATCAATGGTGAGAAGCCCTGTCGCGTTCTCTTGCTTGTACAGTTGCCATCCGGGAATGTCCTGCACGTCCGTCCCCGTGCCCTCCTCGAAGCCGGGGTTGTCAAACAGATTGACAATCTCCTGAGCATCAACCATGGATGTTCCGATAAGCAGGAACATCAGAATCAGAACCACAACTCTGCGTTTCATCTTTCTTACCTCCTCAGTGAACTT
>CAZZAX010000254.1:0-7038 GCA_964653075.1 uncultured Pirellulales bacterium | reverse complement strand
ACGTTTTTAGCTCAGCTAACATTTGGTTGATTATTATGGCAAATGATTCATGATCCTTAGCGGCTAAAGCTTTTGGTTTATATCGTATTCCTGCCTCTTCCCAATCCACACCATTGAAGCTCGGATCCCAGAATTTATCATTTATAGTTTCCCATATCTTATCAAAACATTCAGCCAGGTTAAACTGTTCCTTCGTTTGTGTCTTTAATGCCTTCGATTTCTGCGGCCGGGCAAAATTATTTTCTGACGTTCGTGCGGTAGCGGCGAAAATATTACCAACAAACAAACTATAAGAAACCAATGCTGAAAGAATAATTTTATGTGTATTCACCATTTTCTACTTCCTTAAAATGAGAACGTTCTCACTCTGACCAACTCAATTCTTGAGTAGCTCCTACACTACTTGCATTACCAGGCACTTACCGCTAAAGAGGCTGATGGAATTATATCTTAATTCACTGCCTCTGGACAAGAGAAAACTTGCGGTGTACTACGTAAAAACTTTTTCGAGCATAAGATTGTTGTGAAATATAAAGGCGCAGCTATTGGATTTGGTTAGCATATGTTTTTTTAGTGTGCACAGAAAACTATTAGAGATTGACCAACTGTTCTTTTGCTGTGTTGTGATATAACTTCAATAGTTTTGCAAATTTACCATTTTGAGTTACAAGATATTCATGAGTTCCTACTTCTGCTATCTCACCATTGTCTAATACCACTATCTTATCAGCGATACCACGTCGCAACATGTGGTGGGAGATAAGTATGCAAATTTTATTTTTTGTTAGCCGCGTGATTTCACGAAACAGATGAGCTTCTGTTTCAATATCAAGGCTCGCAGTTGGTTCGTCAAAGATAAGAACAGATGACCTTTTCATAAACAACCTTGCCAAACATATACTCTGCCATTGACCGAGTGATAATTCCTGACCATTTTCAAATAATTTGCTTAATATATCATCGTATTGGCGAGGAAGGTGTTTTATAAAAGTGTCTGCTTTTACACGTTTAGCAGCTGTAATGATTCTCTCCATATTTTCCAGATAGTCTATACTTCCACATCCGATATTCTCCTTTACTGAAAATGCGTACCGAATAAATTCTTGGAACATTATTCCTATATTTTTACGCAAAGATTCTATCTTAAATTCCCTTATATCCGTATCGTTCAATAGTATCCGTCCTTTTGTGGGATCGTAAAGCCTCATAAGTAGTTTCACCAATGTTGTTTTGCCAGAACCATTAGTACCAACAAGAAGTGTGCTAGCCGAATGCTTAAATGTTAGGTTAATGTTTTTTAATGCATATTGCTGACTTGAGGGGTATTTAAAACTCACGTTCTGCAGCTCAATTGATTTTATAATAGAAGGCACAGGTTTGCCATGTTGCATAATCTCAATGCGCGGTTCTACCTCGTTGAATTCTATAAGGTCATGCAAAAACAAGGCATTTTCATAAATACCTGAAATGCCTTCAAAAGCTGTTCGCAAAGCTAACAGGCCTCCGGTAAAAGCTCCTGAATACATCATTATGTCACCAATGGTGAGTGACAATTCTCTTGTAACACTAATATATATTATATATCCAGTTGCGGCTATTGTGCCGCATGTCATAAAAATCCTGGTTAATATTTGGGCAACGTTTTGTTTTCGGTAGAGTTGTATATCCTGATGCAAGAGTTTTTGTGAGATGGTATACCATTTATTAAGCAGATACTGCCCTAAACCAAAACTCAATATTTCAGGTACATATTCCCTCCTACCCATAATATCAGCAATATATGTGGCCATTCTCATGTCTTTTGTGCGGGTGTACTGGAGCGAATAGTTTTTCTCTCCATATCTCAATTTTATGAGCAATAAAGGCACACATACTATCACCATGACAACAAACAGAAAAAAATTAAAAGAAGCAATTAAGATACCCATAGAAAAAAAAGTAATACTGTTACGAACTATGGAGTTTATTTCATACACCAGAACAAGTGGTTTGCCCGAGGATTCTCTTTTAGCTCTGGTCATCATATCATAAAATTGTGAGTTTTCGAAAAACTCGTAGTCAAGCCTAGAGACTCTTCTTAAAACATCAGCAGTCATCTTTAGTGATAAGCGTTTACCCATAAGATAGTTCAAAAACGAGTTGGCTTGAGTAAGCATCACACTACTCATAAACACTATCAATTGAAGCGTGAAGGCACGTAACAAAATGCCAACTTCTTTAGAACTACTGTTCGTCTGGATTACATTGGCAATCGCATCGAGAACTAATCTACCCACATAAACCGTAGCAGTTGGCATTAGTCCGGATAAAATGGTTATCAAACCAAGCAAAATCAATAAAAAGGGAGCAGACTTGAAGACTAAACGGATTGCAAAGGGCAAGGCCTTGATAATAGTACGAACGAATTTTTTGTAGCCCGTTTCAGCTTGTTTAGCAGAAAAAAACGCCTTCATTTTGCTGTTAGATTCGTTTGCTATATCATTTTTGTTCTGCATTACCCAACCTGTTTTCTATATAGTAACTGTGACATGGATACTTCCATCTATCGGGATTTCCGTTGGTTTTTCACAGGAATTAATCTACTTGGTTAATCAAAAACAAATAACAGTAACACATTTTTTCCCTGATGGAATATATCCAATTAACCCCAATTGTGTTCTTCGGCGAAGAGTTAGCTGATGATTATTTCTTCCATGTAGTCCAATGCACGAGGATTTTTTTCAAGTATCCTGCAAATATCACTCATCGTATGATGGGTGGCTCTGCGATAGATTGCACATATTCTGCGCCTGAGTTCTTTGCTTAGTCTTCCATTTTTCAAAATTGCTCCAAAACAGTCTGCTTTACAGTTCGACACACACCAGCAAAACTTGCAGTCATCCTTGCCGAAGGAAACGAATTTCTCAAGAAGCTCTCGAGCTTTTGAAATATCTATACCTTGGTAGACATCCCCAATTTTCATCTCTTCAACTTGTGGAACACGCTCACAAACATAGAATTGTCCATCGACTGAGGTGCATAAGCGTCGAGAGCCTGGAATACATGTTGATAGCGGACAGAAATAATCTGGTATATATGGATGTGCTGCAGTACTACAGCCTCGTTTATAAAGGTCTACGAAAGAACGTTGAAAAAGGGCAGTTTGAATTTTCAAATGAACAGCTTTAGGGTGCTTATTTACCAATCCGTTCTCCAGATTAGTTACAAATTCCTTGTATAAATCATCTTTTCCAGCTACTTGGCGACTTCCAGGGGCAAGGGTTTCCATATATGTTGAATCAAGGTTGGAAAGAGAATTCACGGTAACGTTTATGTGTTCTGTTAGAAAATCACAATTATTAAAGAATTCCTGTATTTCGAGAACGTTAGTAGGCGGTGCTAATACGACATTAATACTCATCTTATGATTCTTTTTATATTCAGGATATTTTTTCAGAAAAGTTCTGAGGTTATCAACAACTTGCTGCCATGTTGGCCCCCCATTGCTTAGGCGGCGATTCCGGTCGTGAATATTTGCAGGACCGTCTAAACTCACCACAATACTAATTTCTTTTGACGCGAGAAATTCAGCTATATCATCTTTCAATAGATAACCATTTGTGGTAAAGGTAAATGATATATTGTCCTTGCCTCCCTTTTGCTGAGCATAATTAATACACCTTCGCATCAACGATGCATTTAGCAGTGGCTCGCCCCCATAGAAACTGATCCACCGGCATTCGGAATCTTTACTATGACAAAGAAAATAATCGATTGCACGTTGAGCTACGTTCCAGCTCATCATCGTGTTCGAATGACAACGGTAATCCGTATATCTTCCGCTATATATACAGTAAGAGCATCGGAAATTACAAGCATTGGTTATACACAAAATGAGAATTTTAAGCTTACTCGTCAATATCTTGCGAATTGTCTTTTCATCATAGGGCATTTTAATATACTTAGGATGTCTGGCAAGCAATAAACCATCTTGCTGTTGAAACTTCGAAATGGTGTTATAAGCTAATAAAATATTATTTATTTCATAAATAGGGCTATATTTAGAAACGATCTCGTCCTTGTTCATACGTCCGAAGTCATCAATAATATTCCACACCACCGGAGCAACTTGAAGAATGCGTGAGGTATTCACATCATATATATATTTTTTGTCCTTTGTTTGTAACTTATGAACAAAGGGAACAGATAAATCCTGATTCAGTTTTGCCCAACTTGCTAAATCATCATTAGGTATTGATAAAGTAGTTTTTGAATTAGTGTCTGTTTGAACTTTACCTTTTGACATGCTTTTTGCCTCACTTTAAAGAAATATAAACTCTATCATGGACTGCCTGGTAGGTTAGTAATGTACCAGACAGTCCAAAGTCCGTATTCAACAATTTTGTTACATGTAGATTGCTTCACTTAACTTTTATAGGAATGCCAAATCTATGTGGAGTAGTTTTTTGAAGCAAGATTTACTGACAACTAAAGTTTATTTACAACCTCTGCCAGCAGGTCCATCCTCCAAACCCCAACAAGTAGCCTGGTTTTCCGGACAATCACAAGCACAACCACAGCCACAACTCATGGAGGCAGCTTGCTGTGTACCATCAGCTAATGTTGCTTCCCATGGCCGTTCTACATTTGCTCCAAAATCTGTTGTTTTAATTAATTCTGAACTCATCTTAGTGTCTCCTTAATAAAAAAGTTTTTAATACATAACAATCACAATACGATTTTTTCGTTATATCATAATGGTATCCCCCTATATTCAAAACACAGATATTATTTAAGGGCTGGACACACGCCCTTACACTATTTACATTATTAACACTAATTACAATCATGGATTCTATGAGTATCTTCTTCCTATAGCCAAATAGGGTTTGGCAGTTTTAAATGAAGAGGAATGACACCGCGTTTTTCTGGATTAGGTCCTTGAAAAGAGGGTAAACGCCTGCCATATTTAAATTCCTCAGGATAATCAGATTTATCTGCAATGTGAATATTGAAGTAATAATAATTACCTTGATTAACCTCGGACAACATTTCCTCAAGCGGTTGCATATACGCCTTCCATTCACCATAATCTGCTTTGCGAATCGACCATTCGACAACTTCTTGCGCAAATTCATAATTCTCAGATTCCACTAACAGATGCGCTAGATCACTAACACAAATAAAATCTTCCCAAACTGGTATACGCCCTTGTTCAACTTCCTTTTTTATCTGTTCATACTGCGCTGAGCGAAGCTTCGATAAATCTTTTATAGCCTGACTATTTTTAATTCTCTCTTTCGAATTTGCTTGATACCTCCACAAAGTTTCGGTTGATTGAATTGTCTCTATTAATTCATTTGTTATCGCTCTGTTTTCTGGGCTCTTGTTGTGGGCTAATTCTAAAAGGATGCGAGCTTTATACCCGTTTCTAAAAGACACTTCTGAAAGACACCCTCCTTCCTGCCAAAACTTTTTGCGAAATATCAAACCAATGTGAATAAGTTGCTCATTCGTAAGATTCTCCAAATCTAATTCTGCTAATAGCTCTTTGTGTAATTGCTCTCGTATGTCTAAATAAGCAGGCCACGTATTCGCAAGTTTATCCTCAACTATCCAAACTCGATCTGCTTGAGCTTTGGCAAATAAGGTATCTATCTCATGTTCTTCGAAAGGACTTGGTAGTTCAAGTTCTGAGAATCTGTCTTCAAAGACAGATTTTTCTTTTTGTTTTCTTGAAGACAAAGATACTTGCAGAGGTGTTTTTTTAATATGTTCCACCGATTCAACCTTAGAGTCCTCATTACGTGTGGAGCATTTATTTTGTGCTGCTTTCCTTTCTCCAAAATTATGGCTTGGGCTGGGTAGCAAAGATTTTGCATGATCTAAATATTTCTTAGACCCCAGCTTTTGCAAAAGAAACACTCCCATTAATACAAGAACAGGGATAATTATAAACAAGACTTTAGTTTTCCTTGTAATTTTCATTTATTGAAGTTTCCTTCTCAAATTTATAAATTGACCATATTTTTTCTTCAGCTGTCTTCACCGTATCTATATATCCAATGACACTGTTGATCGACTCTTGGCATCTATCACCACAGGATGTCCTTGGAGCATCCTGTGGATACAATACTTTGTTCTGGCATATGCACGCGGCTTTACCTTCTTCCTGCGACAAAGCTAAAACTTCAGCACGTTCTTTGTCTGTTAAATCATATTGGCCATATAAATGTCTTTTCAAAAGGCTTAGTGTGGCTTGAATGGTGCCCGAAAAACAGTAAAACATTAGTAAAATTTTTGGGTGAAGTATTTTAAGAAGAAGGAGGGCTTGCTTGGGTAATATTTGCTCACTCAGGAAGGAATTTGAACAATTCTTCAGTCAATGATTGTTCGACCTATTGCATCTCAACGTCATTCGGGCGTCACTTTTTATCCGATGCTGAGTCGTAGGATTGAACTTACTGTCTGTTTCCCGTCAGCAGAAGTCAAGTGGCTACGGTCAACCATGAGAAGAGGCAGGACAAAGTTACCTGAGGAGATTCTAACACAGGATGAGGTGCGGGCAATGATTGCTGCGGCGACGAACGAACGAGACAAGGCCCTAGTCGCATCACTTTATGAAAGCAGTTGCAGAATTGGCGAACTAAGGCTCTTGGCTAGGGAAGCATGTGCTTTATATAAAAAGGAACTCGATAAGCTTCTGCTACCAGAGTATTCAACGGTGGTATACAGCCCTGCACACAATGACCCGCCGGAACTTGCGGAGTATCATCTTTCGGAGACAAAGGAGAAGAAGGTAAGGAAGGCATTCCGGAAGCCAGAGGAGATGCCCAAGATCCTTATCGTGACGGAGAAGCTGCTGACCGGATTCGATGCTCCTATTCTTTATTGTATGTACCTTGACAAACCTATGAGAGACCACGTGCTCCTTCAGGCAATAGCAAGAGTGAACAGGCCTTATGAAGACGAGACCGGACGGAAGAAGCCTTCCGGTTTCGTGCTTGATTTTGTTGGGATATTTGACAACTTTGAAAAGGCACTTGCTTTTGATTTCGT
>CAZZAX010000253.1:0-7067 GCA_964653075.1 uncultured Pirellulales bacterium | reverse complement strand
AAAAGAAGCATTGAGGACAGTTCTTGATAGAGCGGCAAAAAAAGATTCTGCAACTGCTGGATACATCGGGAGAACGTCTGCACAGGCTTGTAGGGCGACTGACACGGCGCGAGGACGTTGTAGGCGATTTGCTGCAGGAGCTTTTCATAAGACTATGGAATTCCAGGGCGTTTGATAAGGCAGAGGACCCTTTTGCGTATGCTTACCGCGCTGCCATAAATCTTGCGTTCGAATGGCGCAGAAAGCAAAAGACAACGTGCCAAATATCGCAGCAGAATTGTCCGGCCCCAAAGGACAATCCATCGGCACTTGGGAAAATGATACAGGCCGAAGAGCTGGAACAAGTCCTCAATGCTGCTTCGAAGCTGACTGATTTAGCACGTGATGTAGTTGTGATGCATTACATCGAGCAGGACTCTTTCAAGGAAATCGGGCGGCGTCTCGGTAAGAAGCCGCAGTATATGCGTGCTTTGTGTGCCAAAGCCATGGCCGAATTAAGAGAAATGCTAATAAAAGAAAAAGTATAGACCAGTGGAAAAAAGAATAGTGCTGTAATGAGTTGATATTATGTCTGAAATTGATGAGAAAGAAATTAAGCGTCGTTTTGAAGTTATTTCACAGTACGAACCAGGCTCTGAGGTTACTATCCGCGATGTGGAGCAGGTAAGAAACAGATTAACACAACATATTGGCGGGCAGCTACCCGGAGAGCAAAAAATATGGAGAATAATCATGAAAAGTCCAATTACAAAATTAGCCGCTGCGGCAGTGATAATAGTAGCTGTGATTTTAGGTTTGACATTTACTACAGGTGGGCCTGATATTGCAGGTGTTGCCTGGGCAGAGGTGATTGAGAAAGTAGAGCAGATTTCTGCTTTGACTTTCGATATGACAACAGAAATCTCTTATTCAGAAAATAATAAATTGACCATTCGATCTGAGAACTATGTAGCCGGAGATTATGGAACCAAGAGCAGTCTTTATACGAACGGCGAGTTGTTCGTTATTAAGTACAGACTGCCCAGGAAGAAAGTTGCTTACCAAATTCGCCCCAAAGATAAAACGTATATCCGTATAGACCTGTCAGACAGACAGGCTGCAAAAGGGCAAGACACTGATGACCCAAGAACATGGCTTAAAATGATTTTGTCGGGTGATTACACCGAGCTGGGACGTGATAATATCGATGGTGTCGATGTCGAGGGCATTGAGTGCAACAGACCGGAGGTGACTGGTGAAGATGGTGTTATGCGACTTTGGGTGGATGTGGAGACAAATCTGCCGGTGCGCATCGAACTCGAAAAGCTTGGAATGGAAGGCGGCCAGATGAGACCGCATAAGTTTGTGATGGATAACTTCCAATGGGATGTGGAATTGGATGCGAGCATTTTTGAGCCGGATATTCAAGATGATTACGAATTACAAGAAGTGCCGAAACGTTCTCAACAAGTTAAGCAGAAGCCTTCGAGATTACTTACAGATACAGAGAAAGATGAGCAACCGATGGCCAAGGAAGTCGTGAGTAAATTTTTCCAGGCTTGCAGAGATGAGAATTGGAATGAAGTTATACAGTATCTTCCGAATGTGAGAATTAATCAACGCCTTAAGAACATTCTTGGGGGATTGGAGACCAGATTCATTGGTGAACCGTTTAAATCAGACAAATTCGATGGTTGGCATATACCCTACGAGATTAAGTACAGAGGAGGCAATACCCAAAAACACACTCTGGAAATGAGAAAAGATATAACTACAGGAAGATATATTGTAGTTGGTGGATTTTAGCGCAAAAACGTTGGACTATTTGAAATATTTGGTTAGGCCGGGCTGGTTCCTTCGACAGTACTCAGGATGAATTAGCCCGGCCTTTTTATATGGTTTGATCTGACGTATTACAGACACGTGCTCAGTTGTAGCACAAATTGAGATATTTGCTGTTTATTTTAGAGGATTACTGTAACGTATTCGTTCTTTTAGCGTCTTTAATATGTACAAAGATGCTTTAGGACTTTACAATCGACAAGCGGCTTAATTTTCAAACTGTATATGTGGATAATCAGGTAAATATATTTGGAGCCTTTTTCTGATGGAGGTACGATTATGAGCAAGCGAAGTAGTACTTTTATAGTTTGTTCTGTTATGGTTCTCTGTGCAACTGTTTTAGCTGGCTGCACATCATCTCAATCTGTAAAAGAGAAACCGGTACTGGACAGCCCTCGAACAAATGAGGATATAGTTGAAATGTATCAGGAACTTATTAATCTGCGACAGCGAGATTTGGCTGAACAGTTGAGATTATTGGAGTATGGACGAGGTGATGTTTCGGGATTTACGAAAGCTAAGGCAAAACTCTCCGAGACTCGTATTCAACTGGCAAAGTTTCAAGGCAAACATGATATCGTCATTACAGAACTTCGAAATATCGTGCAATTTTATGCAGAAGCGAGAGAGCAATTAATAAGGGAAATAGATAAGGGTCAGAAACCACAACTGCATCTTTATGAAATAGAGATTGCACTTTTGGAAGCTAAAATCCGTTTAGCAAAGGCAACACAATGAAATAGTTCACCAGATTGGGCTTATTTCACGCTTAGTGTAAATTATAGGCCTTTGTGATATACCTTTGGTTTTAATCTCATTTATTATGACCCTCCACTCGTTGCATTAACACTGACAGCCGTCATATTTAAATTCTCTTGTTTTAGATGATGGTCTTATTGTTGGTTTTTAACTAAAGAATGTGTTTTTATCTCATTTCGTTAAATTTTTGTAAAAAAGTAGATTTTCGGGTAAAAAACATGCTTCCGGATTGTCCTACTAACAGACAATCGATTGTTCTGATATCAGATAAACAAAGCACGTATGGTTGAAGACAAACTGCTTATATGGAGATGCAGGCGTGGCAGCCGAGCTGCTTTCCGGCGCATCTATGAAAAGTACGAAAGTGATTTGCGAACACTTGCGGCCAACCTTTTGGATGACAAAGCGGCTGCTGAAGATGTTGTACACGATGTTTTTGTTTCGCTGCTGCAAGTTGTGGATAAGCTTGAGCTAACAAGCTCTCTGGCGGGTTATTTGAAAACTTGTGTTGCTAACAGGTCACGGGACTATGTGCGTAGAAGAAAACAACAAGCCGCTTTTGTTAAAGAAGTGGAACAAGGTACACCAAATGACGATGGGCCGGTTCACCTGGTTGTAAAAAGTGAACAACTGCAAAAATTAGGCTCTGCTATGAGTCGGATTCCATACGAGCAGAGAGAGGCGATTGTCCTTCGTCTTCATGGTCAGATGAAATTCAGGACAATAGCCAAACTGCAGAACGTGACAACTAAAACGGCCCATAGCCGGTATCGAGCCGGAATAGAAGGATTAAAGTTTATTTTAGATAGTGAGGTTTAAGAATGAAACCTGCAGAAAAAATCGAAAGATTAATTAAAAAGAGCCGCTATAAAGCCAGCCCGGAGGCATACAATAAGGCTCTTGGCAGCTTTTTGCAGGCAGTAGATGCTCACGAAAAACAAAAATCAGCTCTTGCCGAGCCGAATATATGGAGAATAATCATGAAAAGTAGAATTACAAAACTCGCCGCTGCGGCGGTAATAATCGGAACATTGGGATTGTATCTTTTCTTTGGAAGCAGTCAGGCAACTCTTTATGCACAGGTTATGGAAGTTCTTGAAGATACTCAGACAGTTCATTTAGTCGGTGAAAATCTGATTGATGGTCAATTAACAACAGACACCGAAGTGTGGTATGACCGGGAAAAAGGTATAGTAGAAACTTCCTGGCATGAGGGTCAGAAGAATTCTGTCCTAATCGACGATGGCAGACATATGTGGTACTATTCTAAACTTAACGATGTTGCCACACGTTTTAAAAGCCGTGACTCAATAGATGTCATTGCAAACTTACTCAAGATAAATGATACCAAATCCGGAGTTGAGCGTGATCCAGACAATGACAAGATGATTGACGGGATTATGTGTAAGGCTTATGTATTTTCATCTTCCCAAAAGACCAAAATTGCTCGTTTTTGGATTGATGAAAGCAAACGTGTAAGAATCTACGAAAAGGCCCAGTTAGGTAGTGATGGACAATGGCGTAAAATATCTATTTGCCGGGCCGAGTATAATATACCAGTGGACTCAAACGTCTTTGTTGCAGATTTTGGGTTCGGTGCAAAAAAAATCCATGCCGATACATTAATAGAAGAAAAATTTGACTTGAATAAGGCGGTTTTCAGCAAAGTGACAGATGGTTTGATATTTGCTGTTCATAAATTAGCAAAATGTGAAAATAATATTGCTTATATTGTCTGCTCTGTCCGTCCAACAGAAGAAGTCAGGAATCAAGCAAAAACATATGGCAGCTACACCACACGGATGTACGGTTACTTCGATTGGCTTCCATTATGGAAGGCAGAGCAATACTATCCAATGAGTTTATTACAAATGTATCATGATGGTTTACTGGTTAGATGGAATCTTATGGTGCCAAGAACTTCATTGTCCGAGAAGGCTGATGAATTCGAAGTTGGTGTACGTATAAAGTACGAAGGAAGACTTGCGAATAAAAGAGAGCGGGAAAATATGCCAACAGAAGTAATATTTGATCCTATCACTGTACTTCCTTTTGAAAAGCAACAATTGCTCTTAGAAAAAGTAATAGCCGATACATATTCAGAGTACGAGAGATTTCAACCTCTGGAAGCACTTGACTTACTTTGGTTAAACTTGGGTCGTTTTACTAAACCAACTGTAACCGATGAGGAGGATTATACCGAACAAATCATGCACCGTGTAAATAAAGTGAGAGGGGATAGTTAGGGATTGATTTGAGAATGACCGGGCTGGTTCATTCGACAGCGCCCAGGATGAATTAGCCCGGCCTTTTTTTACTGGTTCAACTGCTGAGTTCTTGGACGAGTTTTGTAAATTCCTGGCCGCGGTGCTGGAAGTTCTCGAACATGTCGTATCTTGCGCAGGGGGGGAAACAACATCACCTGGTTCTGCGAGGTGGGCTAATTGAATGGTTTCGATGAAAGAATTGATGATTTCTACTCTGGTATTGTGCATCACGTCCTTTAGACAGTACTCAGGATTAATTAGCCGGGCCTTTTTATACTATTTGATCACTCATTTTACAGCCGTAAAGTCACCAGAGAAATAAATTCCCCCTAGATATTTAGTCTTGTTATCATAGAAGCACGTAAAGGTGTTAAAACCTGCTTTTTCCTTCGTAACAGAAAATCTGACGAGAAAAGAGATTTTCCTTAGAGTAGAATACACATCTTGGGTGTTATATAAATAAGGAATGAACGTTCTTCCTGACGAAAGGGCATCTTGATGCTTGAAGACAGGCTGCTTGTTTGGAAGTTTAAGGGTGGCAATTGGGATGCGTTGTCACGGATATATGATAAGTATCGCGAGGATTTACTGAGATTAGCAATATCTCTTCTAAACGATATTAGTTCTGCTGAGGATATTGTACAGGATGTTTTTGTTTCTTTCGCGCAATCCCACGAGCTGTTTCGACTGACTGGAACACTGAAAGGCTATTTGACAACCTGTGTTGCCAACCGTGCACGAAACAGGAACAGAGATGACCTGCGGCACAGAGCTTTTGAGCTGGATGATAAGAAGGAAATTGTTACGGATTTAAAGACACCGGACGAATGGATTATATGCAGTGAAGAACTAAAAAAGCTGAGTAATGCAATTGCCCGGCTTCCCTATGAACAGCGGGAGGTGATAGTCTTGCATCTCCAGGGAGACATGAAATTCAAACAAATAGCTAAATTTCGGAATGTTTCAATCAGAACGATTCAAAGTCGCTACCGTTACGGATTGGATAAGCTGCGCTCGTTGTTAAATAGCGAGGTGACAAAATGACAACCGAAGAAGACATAGAGAAATTTATCAAAGAAACAGCCCTTGAAACAAAAACGGAAATGAATGAAGTTGTTCGTAAAAGGATTTTTCAGGCATTTAAGAAATCAAAACAAACAAAATCGACTCTAACTGAGCCGAATATATGGAGAATAATCATGAAAAGTAGAATAACAAAATTAGCCGCAGCAGCGGTGATAATAGTCGCTGTGATACTATCAATAAACTTTTTGGATAAATCTATCAAACCAGCCTATGGAATAGAACAAACGATTGAAGCCTTTAGGAATGTTAACTCTGTTTACCTTGAAGCAATAACTCGGGACAAAGCAGGTAAATCCTTAAATCTAAAGATGTGGGCTCGTCGAGGTGAAGACGGAAAATTCCTTTTTGGCGACTTTCGCCAGGAAAGCAGCTATGGAGATATTATAGTTGCCAATGAAAAGGAAAATCTCACGTATTGCTACTACCCTTCAAACAAGCAAGTTTATATTTATAAAGGATTAACATCGACGATTGGTGGCTTTCTCGACATAAATTTCTTTTTGTATCTTCAGGAAGAAATGAAAAATATAAATATGGAATATGACAAGGACGAGGTTACGGGTAAAAAAATAGTTACTCTTTCATTCAAGGAAACAGAAATAACTCAAAAAAGTGGAAGCAAGTGTGGTGTGATTACTTTTGATTTAGAGTCAAAGTTACCTTCTCGTATGAAATTATGGGATAATCCTGATTTTCAAGGGGAACCATTTTTAATGTCAAACTTAATTGTGTACAACCCTAAAGTCCGTGAAGATATTTTTGAATTTGAGATTCCGGAAGATTCCACAGTAATAAGAGACTAAAATAGTTTAGCCTTATGTAATGATTTTCAAGAGTATTCGTAAAAAGGCCAGCGAGTGCCATCGTCTTTGGTCAAGATATTTCGGTTTGTAAGAACCTTCTTTTAGAGAAGGAGAACCGTCATGTTCAAACGAAAAGGCTTCACCCCGTTAGAAATTAAAATTCCCAATCGGGAAAACAGAAAATTTCTAACGGGGTTTACGTTAATAGAGCTTCTAATGGTAATTTCCATCGTTGTATTATTGATGGCTCTATTGCTGCCCGCGCTCCAAAGGGTCAGAAACCAGGCCAGGGCAGTCGTCTGCCAGGCGAACCTGAAGCAGTGGGGAGCGA
>CAZZAX010000252.1:0-7068 GCA_964653075.1 uncultured Pirellulales bacterium | reverse complement strand
TAGCACCTTTTCCGTAACGCTCACGACCATGGCTCTTAACCAAAGCCGCTTACGGCGGTTTGCAACCTGCTCCTGTAAGCCGGTTGCGGGAGGCCTACTCCCATCTCTGACGCAGCTTGCTGCGGCACAATGACATTATGTATCCATTTTGGCACCACAAATATTAAATTTGCCCATATCGAGTCCGAATAAATGTCATTTTTTTGGATAAATATAGATATTTATCAGAAATTTTTTACTTCTATCGGATTAAGTATATGGTGACAGTGAAATTGATGAAAAATACAATTCTTTTCGGAGTTAAAAAAGAGTTAGCAATTCTTTCGAACCGCCAACTCTTTAACCATATTGGGTGTTTAATTTTTCCTGGATGATCATCTACTTTCAGTAAGCGCTGCAGAAGAGGCTTGGAAATTCTTTAAGTCGCATCCCAATATTAATGTCACTTTGCGCTCTATAGGGGATTGATATCTGGCTTATCCATATGTTGATAATCAACTTATATTCCACAGAAATCTTGAAAGCAGTAGCATATCGTAACTCAGTGCTACATTCTGCAATATCAAACAGTAATCGCTCTGTCAATAATAGTGTCAATAGTTTGGGCTTTGACACAAATACTTTGCTTTTTTTCGCTATGACATGTTGAAGATACCGTAGTATTGTTGAAATTGAGATGAAATTATGTTATTATGAGGCTTGAAGATTACAGAAGTGTTTCAGTGATGTGTATATGGGAAACCATTACCTGGAATAGAAACAAGCTATATCAAAGCTAAATTCAGGAATAACGTTTTCTTTTGTTGCAATTCTGCTTGTCTGTAGTGTACAGTCGCCTGGATAATTCACTTTATGTATCAAAAAGTGCTTTTATATCTAACCTTTGTTATATTTGTGCCTGGAGGGATTCTGACAGATACAACCCTCGCACAACCAGCGAACCTTTATGCCCGCTGGCCGCTCAATGAAGGTGAGGGCGAGATGGTTTTTGACATTTCCGGCAACGACTTGCACGGGATAATTCACAATACCGACAAAGGCCTTGGACTTGACGGCTCAGTTTGGATTAACGACCCGGTCCGTGGCACCGTAATTAGTTTTAACGGCACGGCCGAAAGTGCTTATGTTCGCGCCGGCGAAATTCCTCAAATGACACTGACCAACGATTTTACCTGGACTTTTTGGGCGAAACACAGCGAAGAAAACACGGCGGACAACGATATTATTCTCGGTAATCGGATGGACGAGAATGCAGTCGATTTTGTGCCGCGTCAGTTCATTAAGTTCACACCGACTAAATTCGAGTGGCACATGAATGGCAACGGCAATGACAATCTGGACTATGACGACATTCCCGCCGGCGTCTGGCTCCACCATGCGTTAGTGAAAGCCGGAGATCGGTTAACTTATTATCGAAACGGAATTGAATCCGGTTCAGGGACATTCACACAACCGCTTGACGTTCCTCAACCTCTTTTCTTTGGCGGTGACAACGAGGGTGCTGCCGGAGAGAACTGGAGCGGATTGATGAGTGAAGTTCAGCTCTATAGTCGTGCGCTCACAGCAGATGAGGTTCTGCAGGTTTTGGCTTTACCAGTGGGAACTGTAATCAGGACCAGTGCCTATGGGGAAATTCCTTCAAATAAATCAATGGATGTATCTATAGATACCGATCTGAGCTGGAGTCAGGGAGATTATGCGGATACCCACGATGTGTACTTCGGTACAGTTTTCGAGGAAGTCAATGATGCCGACAGAAGTAATCCACTTGGTGCATTGCTTAGCCAGGATCAGGATTCTAATATGTATAACCTGGACAGACTTGATTACAGCCAGACCTACTATTGGCGAGTCGATGATGTCAATGAGGCTCTAACCGGTTCGACGGTCTTGAAGGGCAAAATCTGGCAATTTACAACCGAGTTATTTTATTATGTGATTCCTGGCGACAGGATCACCGTAACAGCTTCAAGTAAATCCGAGGAGAGTGGTGGTCCTGAGAAGACTATAGACGGTTCAGGTTTGACTAGTGTTATGCACCCGATTGATACCAGGGATGATACACACTCCACTAACATTTCAGATATGTGGATCAGCAGCAAAACTGACACGGCGCCTTGGATCCAGTATAACTTCGATAAGCTTTATAAGCTGGACAGTATGCTGGTATGGAACTTTAACGGCATTTTGATATGGAACATGCTCGGTATAAAGACTGTAAATGTCGAATATTCAACAAACGGTGGAACAACCTGGCAATCGCTGAGCAATGTTTTGGACTTTACCAAGGCAACTGGTACGAACGGTTATAATGCCAATACAATTGTTCCATTTGGTAACTTAGTGGTAAACGCAGTCAAACTCACCGCAGCCAGCAACTGGTCAGGAGGCATATCTTCCCGCTGTGGTCTAAGCGAGATTAATTTCCTGACCATACCTACATACGCATCGTCTCCTAATCCGCAGAATGGATCGACAAATGTCCCCGTGGATACTACTTTATACTGGAAGGCAGGCAGGGAAGCTGCTCAACATAAGATTTATTTAAGTACCGATGAGGCATCTGTGGCAAACGGTACGGCAACTGCCATGACTGTGAGCCAGATCGGCTATGAATTAAATTCACAAGAAGTTGCAATGGGCTCGACTTACTATTGGCGTGTTGATGAGGTCAATGACGCCGAAACCATATCAACGTATACTGGCGATACGTGGAGTTTTAAAACCCAGAACTATCTTGTTGTGGATGACTTCGAGAGATACGCGAACACTCTTGACTATACTGATCCGGTTCAGGTCTATAATAATTGGATAGACGAGCTTCCAAATCCTTCAAAGAACGGCTCGATTTTCAGCTCCGCTATTAATGCAGGGGATGTTTTTATTAATCCAATGGAGAGCTTTGAAATTAACGGCGACACCAAAGGGGTGCTCCTATACTACAATAACACTACTCCACCCATGTCGGAGGTTACAGTAAATACTGCACTTCTGCCGATTGGCAACAACTGGACCAAAGGCGATGCCAAGATCCTCGTTATCAGGTTCTATGGCTACCCAAGCAACAATATTGCTGCTGACCAGATGTACGTTAAGGTCAATAACTCTAAGGTTATATACGGCAGCAGGGACTGGGAGAATATCGACAATATAGCCATTAGCCGCTGGACGCAGTGGAATATTGACCTGGCATCGTTTGGCACTAACCTTAGCAATGTCGAAGACCTCGTCATAGGTTTTGAGAGGATTGGTGCAACCGGTGGTGAGGGCGTAATTCTCCTTGACGCTATTTACCTTGTACGTCTTTTTCCAGAATGAGACAAAATTTATTTTGACTTGAGAGATATTTTCAGCTCTTGTTAGTTGTTTGAATTACAACGATGACCGGGACACCCTGCATATCTGTAGGTGTTTTTCAGTGATTTATAAAATTAATAATAACTCAAGACTACATTATAATATCTACATCACTATCACCGGGCCAAGAAGAATCCGACAGGCTTTTTTTTCGAAAAATGTATGGTCATTAAGGCAACAGCAATTGAACAGTATCCGTACCTAAGATGTTACCCTGGGAGTCATAAGCTTCCAGAGTATAAGTACCGGGTGCCTGCTCGATATAGATATCACCACTCCATTGCGTCAGGCTGTCCCATGTCACATCCAGAACTGTTCCCGTCTCAACGATTAGAATCCGGTTGACGTTGATCCATCCCCGGCCATGCACCCTGGCCAGGCGATTATTGTCGATTGTTACCGAGACGGTATTGATTTGAAATGGAATTTCATCAGGCAGCGTCCTTTGCAATTCCTGTTGTACGTTGTTATACCGATTCTCAATGTAGTTGAGCCAACTGGACCATGACTGTTCCGGCAATAAGCTTTTGTAGTGGTCAGCCCAATATGACATATATTCCCGATTGAAGCTGTTCTGGAGGAAATCATAGACATAGCCGTAGTAAATATGGTCCCAGTGTGGATTTGCGGTTATTTTTCGTAAAATCGAATTGCTCTTGATTGATGCAGAAACTTTGGTGTAGTCCAGGTCATGTAAAAAGAAAAGAATCTTATCATCAGTCGGTCGATGGTAAAACAGCGCATTGTGCCCCGAACCGGTAATCCAATTATCTGATGGTCCATAAGTTGAACCCACGGCAAAGGAACGCATCCACTCATCGACATCGAGTGCCTGTTCAATGGCCGAGAAAAATTCAGAGCCGCTCCTGCTCAACGCGTATGTCATGTTCATTATCGGTTCGTAGTTATCTTCATTCCGGTTGTTCTTAATGAGCAGATGCCAGCGATAGTCTTCTTTGTCCTGACCCAGATAGGTATTAATTGAAAGCCCATCAACCCCACCGGCTTCCTGGGGATATTTCAATCCCTCCGGATCGTTGCCAACGGTTTGGGTCAAGGGATAGACCAGTTCATACTCATAAAGGGTACCGCTGCCGCCTTGATTGCCATAAGATTCCTCGCAAAATAATCTGTTGAACCGGGCTATTTGAACTTCTACTCCGCTACTGTGGGCGGGATTTGGTGCTATCAGGTAGCCTAAGTCGTGATATTTGCTCGGCCCGCCGAAGCGATCCATAGCTGCATGCAAAAGCATCTCCTGCTGACCTACGTTCTGCCCGTTAGAGCGGTCGAATGCCAGTTTATCGTGCACACCTCGGAACAGATTTTGTGCTTCAAAACGCAAACTAAAACCAACCCTGCCCGCCTGCTTATTCGTGGGACGACCGTGCTCGCTACTTTTAAGCCTGACACCGATGTTGTAGTAGATATTGCTTTCATTAACAATTAGTGTAGCTCCCAGATATTCATTGCTCATCAAATTTGTGGGTTCGTACAGTATTTCCTTCTGTTCGTTGCGCATTACAATTCGGTAGTTATGGACGCCTGTATCGCGCGGCATCTGACCTAAGACCTCGTATTGGGCAAAACTCGCTGGGCCAGCAGCAGGATAATAGCTCCTGGCCATCAAATTATCCCAACCATCGACATAGAATTGTACCGTTGTTCCGCTTCTATAACCCGGTATCGAACCACTATACAACAAACCATCTTCGGTAGTCATTGCAACGCGCTGCCAGTGGCCTTCATCTTTGCAATAACGAAGACCCATTCCCATTTCTAAAATGCTGTCAGGATCCTCGGCTTGAACAGTAACGTTTACTGTTTCATAAGGTTCAGGTACAGTAGGTGTATGAATAAGTGATGAATATGTTGGGCCAATATTTGAGACGGCTCTTGAATTGACCGTACCTGGTGTACCGCTTCTCTGATGCACATCCAAATGTGTGGTATATGCAATACGGTTAAAGAAAAGGCGCGTATTCAATAAGGGTGTCCCTGCCACCCAGCGAGCTCTGAAACGAATCTCATAGACCTTTCCATTGTTTACCCAGCGACCATTAGCCAAAGTAGTCTCGACATGGTTTGACATATGCTCGGTTGGTCCGGTGGCAACCAGCAGAAGTACGGGATTAGAGACATCTTCAGGATCCGGGACAACGACCGATGTGGAGTGATTGCCGATGATGCGCCATTTATCGGTGTCTGTGGAAAAGTCACCATTCTGCAACAATTGCTGAGCCCTCCCGTCAGGATCCTCAATTACCTCAATATCATCGATAAGAATCTCTCCCTGATCTAACAGGCCCATGACAAATTCGCTATAGAGGTAATCCTGTCCAACCGGGCTTGATGCTGAGACTTTACGATAGACATAATCCTGCCATGACGAACGTTCTAATTCATTACTGGCTGCCCAAGCCTCGGCCCGGTTGTTGTTTGCCCTTGGTTCAATCAATTCCAAACTACAGCCGCCCCCATCTGCATATTCAGCCCAGGTCCCATCGTCATAATAGCGAATTGTATCTACGGTATTGCCGTGTTGGTCAGATAAAACCAATTCCTCACCTTCGTTAGACAAGTTTCCATTGAAATCGCCTATTATATGCGCATCAGGAAACAGGTTGCTCAGCCAGGCCGCATCTTTAGCCACTACCAGATATTCTCCCGGTTCCAACGTTGTATCTATAGGAAAATTATAACCAATCCCTTCGGTAAAAGACCAGTTAGACATATCCACAGTCTCCATACCTCGGTTGTAGAGTTCAACCCAGCTGTTAGATTCCTCTGCTTCCGGTAGCCCCATAGGGTGGTACATGATTTCATTAATGACGATATCTTGGCAGATTGCGAAGACATTTGGTGCTCCCCATGTAGCAGCCTCAGGGTAAAGCCACGGGCCTGTGCCATCCGGATAACGACCACGCAGTGTATCATCGGCAAGCACCGCATCTAATAAACGCCCATGTGCGGACCAGAGGAATACGCGGTCGCCCTTACCGGGAATGAATCCCAAATCCGCTTCACTGAGCCAGAAGGTATTGCCCGATTCCAACATCATGTCTGAACATTCATAAGCGGCTTCGACGCCCCCTTGAACCTCAATAAGTAAACCGTTTAGATTTAAGGTTGTATCACCGATATTCACCAGTTCCAGATAAAACACATCATCGGTAACGGAAGCCATTTCATTAAAACGAACGAGCTGAATCGGTGCCTCGTTTGAGGAAAAGTTTTCGGCACCCGGAGAGCCTCCCACCTGCTCGCTCCAGGTCCAATTGGCAGGATTATCACTTTCCCGGTCCGGATTGAGCTTAGCCAGACTTACTCCGGAACCATCTGGTGCCACGGGCCAGTCACCGGAATCTCTATAACCGATTTCATTCAGCAGCCGCCCACTGTTATTAACTAAATACAGAGTCTCACCATTGTTTGAGAGCTTACCGGTAAATGGACCAAACACTAATGCACCCAATGGTGCCTGATTTAGCAACAGTTCCGGCGCGGAGGCAACCACCATATAATCCCCGGCCCCGATGATTGTATCCGGCGGAAAAGTATACTCCACACCTCCCTGTAGCGACCAGCCAGATATGTCGATATCTATGCCCATCTGATTGTACAACTCTACCCACTCCACATTATCCCCTGTCTGAGGATGGTACATGACCTCATTGAAGACTACCACAGAATCAGCCGTTGCTCCGGAAG
>CAZZAX010000251.1:0-7090 GCA_964653075.1 uncultured Pirellulales bacterium | reverse complement strand
ATGGGCTGGCCGTAACTGATGTAATAACCGGCGCCTGATTAACAGGAATTGTATCTGTTACCGTAATATTAACGGTCTTTGAGGCGGTGGCCAGGCCATCAGAGACCTTAACCGTAAGCGTAAAGGTCTGTGTTGAGCTCACGTTCGGTGGGGTGTATATCGGGTTTGTTATATTTGGATTGTTCAAACTGCCGGCACCCGTAGGTACGATCCAGTTGTACGTCAACGGATTCGGACCGCTGTCCGGGTCGTATGCAACTACTTGTAACTGAGAGGTCTGGGTATCTGAGATTGCAGATGGACTGGCCGTAACTGATGTAATAACCGGCGCCTGATTGACCCCGTAATTGACAACAATATTGTCGAATTCACGGCCATCTGTGTTCGCGGGATAATTGTCGTACTGCTGGAATTTGATTCTAACGTCCGAAAGGTTCGTACTGTTGGCAGCGGTCTTGGCCTGCTGAATAATAGTATCGAGGTTGAACGATTGATTAGTAAAATTCACGGTCAGGTCGGTTACCTTGATCCAGTTCTGACCATCGACGCTTAAAGCTATCCCATCGCCTTTATACTGGCCAAAAAAGCTGGCGGGAAGAGTCTTTACCTCATCTGCCAGGCTCCAGTGGTCCAGCGTCAGTGTTACTCCGGTCGTATTGGTTAAATTCAAATGTAAAATCGCTTCATTCGAAGAGTATGTGCTGTTACCTGCAATGTCATCCATACGCAGGCGGCCGCTAATGACCTGGATTCTGCCTTCGTTGTCCGAGTAATACTCCCATCCTGATGCAGCATTTGGCTTGCCCAGGCCGAAGTCCTGACTATAAGGAACCGCCTGAGGAACGACCGTTGTAGCCTGGATTTTAATATTGTCGAATTCCCTGCCATCTGTGGACGCGGGATAATTGTCATACTGCTGGAACTTGATTTGAACATCCGAAAGATCCGCACTGTTAGCGGCGGCCATGGCCTGCTGCAGGACAGTGTCCAGTTTGAAAGATTGATTCGTGAAATTAATGGTCAGGTCCATTACTTTCACCCAGTTCTGTCCATCGATGCTCAAAGCTATCCCATCGCCCTTATACCTGCCCGCGAAGCTGTCCTGCAAGCCGGTTACCTCATCTGCCAGACTCCAGTGGTCGAGCGTCAGTGTTACATTGGTCTTATTTGTCAGATCAACATGCAAAATCGCCTCATTATACGAGTCGATGCTGTTGCCTGTTGTATCATCCATACGCAGTCGGCTGTTTACGACCTCAATCCGCCCCTCGTTATCCGAGTAATAGTCCCATCCGGCGGCCGCATTTGGCTTGCCCAGGCCGAAGTCCTGTATATAAGGAACCGCATTTAATAAGAGCCTTGGCTCAAGGTTCTCGAATACGGGTTTGCCGTGGACCGATTGTTGTTTTTGTGAGCGGCGGTTTGCTCTCAGCATTTTCCATATACGCTTCATTTTGTGTTCCTCCATAATTACATCTTCGTTACGATGGAACCAGCAAGCCCTGATCCTGACTTATCCGCTGTGTCCGAGCACTGGCGGGACAGGAATCTTTTTGTAAAAGCTGAAATATCGGTTCCCATCATCACATAGCCTTTAAAAAGTTGGTAAAATTAATTCTTCCTTTTTTGTATGAACCTATATAAAAGTGCCAGCCTGTATCTCAGAAGTAACGTTTTTTTTGGCTATAAGTGATGATATTCTGGATATGATTACATTTTCGGTGGAAATAATAGATACAGCAACGGGCTCCCGCAGTGCTTCTGAGCGGGTGTGCGAATGCGATGCCGGGATCCCGGTGAAATCGGGAATAAAGCGAGCATCCGAAAGTTCCGATAAATAGAGATACGTGATTTCAATTGCATTTTTGTACGATATATGGATATAATGATAGAGTAAATATATCAGATAAATGAGGTTTTATATGAGGACTGGGAAAAAGATTTTTACAGGCCGCGATGCGATGGTGCGGGTTGGTTTCTGGATTATATGTGTTTTATTTCTTCTTGGGTTGCCTTCCGGATCTTTAGATTCGATAGCTCGTCTCGATGCCTCGCAGCCGGCTCAGCTCGATGCGCCTCAGCGGGTACGAGCAATAACTACTCCCAGCTCGGATATTACTCTGTCCTATGTTCAGCCCGGGCGTATTGCGAAAGTTCATTTCGTTGAAGGTGCTTGGGTAAAGACCGGGCAGGTGCTTGTCCAGCAGGACGATTCTGTCGAGCAGATACAGCTTGCTCAACTGAAGGCGGCGAGCGAGGATACGACACAAATACAGGCCAGTGAGGCATCTTTGGCCCAGAAACGAGTTGACCTTAAAAAGCTTGAGAAGGCGGCCTCGCTGAATGCGGCAACGGAGCTGGAAGTAGAACATGCCAGGTTAAGCGTAAGGATGGCTGATCTGTCGCTTCAGCTTGCCAAATTCGAGCACGAACAGGCCGGGAGAAGATATGATGAGGTCAAGATGCAGGTTGAAAAGATGCGTCTGGTCAGTCCTATAGATGGACGGATTGAAAAAATTGATGTTGAGGCCGGCGAATCAATTAACGCCCTGACTGATGTAGTTCGGGTTGTCCAGATTGATCCGCTTTGGATTGATGTTCCGGTGCCTTTAATCCAGGCTATGGATCTGACTATCGGGAAAAAAGCGACAGTTGAGTTTACGAGCCCGAACAGAGCGTCAGTGGAAGGAAATATAATTTTCATAGCCGCAGTTGCCGACGCGGCCAGCGGCACCCTGAGAGTTACTATAGAGGTTCCCAACAAATCGAACAGGCCGGCCGGAGAGCACGTTGAGATTATTTTTCCGCCTTCAAGGAAATAACAGAGGAGCCCGGAATGAGTCTTAAACAAGATACCTTACAATTCAAAAATCGTTCAAATCTGGAAACTTTCAAAGTCAGAGGTTGGAATTCAGAGGTCAGAAGTAAGAAATCAGATTGTCTATTATCTATCCACTGTCCTCTGTTCCCTGTTCTCTTTATTTTACTGTCGATTCTATTGGTCGGCTGTATTTCAGATGAAGTTGATGAGCAAAGTACTCTGGCTTCCTACGGCTCGGCTGAGCTCGCCGCTGTCCAACAGACCCTGTCTGATAAAGGCCCTCAGCAGCGGGCCGACCCGCTGCAATCTTTGGCCCTGCTTAAACCAATTCCGACTCCTGATGGAATTATGGATGAGGTTGAAATTGTTACAGATCCTGACACGGGCAGAAAGATTATCCAACTGACAGTTGAGCAGGCGATAGTCAGGACCCTTGCCAACAGCCCTGAAATAAGGGTCGTGAGTTTCGACCCGTCTATCGCCAAGCAGGACATAACCAAAGCGGCGGCGGAGTTTGACGTGACCGCCTTCGGGCGGGTAAATTACGAGCAGGACGATAATCCTGTTAACAGTATTTTTCAGTCCGGCCAATCGGATGTTCGTTTATTGGAGTCGGGAATTAAGCAGAAGGGTGTTACCGGTTCGGAATGGTCTTTAAGCTATGCCTTGTCGAGAAGCTGGGACGATTTAGCCACCAGGTCACTGCCTACAAGGTATGAGCCGATACTGGCTTTTCAGGTTAAACAGCCGCTCCTGCGTGATGCCTGGCAGCAGACCAACCTTGCGGACGTGAACATAGCCAGGCTCAATCATGATATTGCCGTTCTTGGTTTTCGTAAAAAGGCCGAAGATGTTTCCACGCAGGTCATATCGGCGTATTGGCGGCTTGTACAGGCCCGACGGAACTTTGAGGTTCTAAAGAAACTTTTGGAAAGAACACACCAGACACTGACAAAAGTTTTGGGTCGGAAAGAAATTGACGCAACAGACGTGCAGATAAAGCAGACAGAGGCCTCGGCGAAGGCCCGCGAGGCTATATTGCTTCAGGCCGGCAGGGAAGTTGTAGATACACAGGATGCATTGCTTAGGTTGATGGCCGACCCGCAGGTAAGCCTGCTCGATGAGCTGGAAATTATACCCCGGACTGGTCCGGCTGTGGTGACGACCGAGATCGAGCAGTCTGAGATTCTTGGACGGGCAATGAGGAAAAATCCCGTCTTGCAGCAGGCCAGGGTGGCTGTGGCTGTTGCTGATATTAACATCCGTGTCGCGGAAAACCAGGAGATGCCCCGGCTGGATTTGGTCGCTTCCAGCAGATTACAGGGTATTGCACAGGGCCGCAACCAGGCACAGGACAATTTCAATCGTGGCGACTATGTCAGTTATGGCGTTGGATTGTCTCTTGAATTTCCGCTCGGTAACCGTCAGCGCCAAGCCGAATTACTCCGAAGAAGACTTGAACGAAGAAAGGCTCTTTCTTCTTTGCAGAATCTTGCCGACCAGGTGGCGATACAGGCCAAAGTGAAGATTAGATTGATTGAGACGAACCTTGCGGAGATACAAATTCAGAACGACGCCGCCGAGGCGGCAAGAATTCATCTGCAGGCGGTGGAGGATTCGGAGCCGGTGCGGGAAAGACTTACGCCTGAGTTTCTTATGGTCAAACTGCAGGCACAGGCCGCTCTGGCGGATGCTCAGCGGGCCGAGATAAAGGCCATTGCCGACTTTAATATTTCCCTGGCCGAGCTGGCCCAGGCTATGGGGACCGTGCTGGAACTTCGTCAGGTCAGCCCCGCTTTACCTGCTATTTCTAAAGAGCATAACATACCTGAACAGACGGATGAATTAATCCAATAGATCTGGCCTTTCTTACAGAAAACCAGGTTCGATATCCGTTGTGATTCCCTGCGTAATATTGGCAAATTGGTGCACTAAAAAGAAGCAGCCAAACAACCGTAAATAAAGCCGTTAACAATGTAAATGAAAAATGTAAGTCTGCTGCGATTGTAATAATGATATCTTGTCGTTAAAATTGTTAAGGACAAGAACTTTTTGTGCAGCTATTTCATCTAAAGGAGACCAACCTATGAGCTGGCGAATACGATTCATCGCTTACACTACTTTTCTTCTGCTTGTATCAGTCACAATATCTATTGCAGGTACTGGGCCAAAAGATCACAGACGAGAAGCTATGCAAATCCTGAATGCAACTGATTTAAAAGGTGGTCTTATTGTGCACGTAGGCTGCGGTGACGGCAAACTGACGCCTATTTTACATCTTTGATGAAGCCCATCGAGCATCCATTATCACTCCTCTGAAGTGGCGGCTGATCGCACGTGACGCGTTCAATGGAAAGCTGCTTCCTGACGTGTCACGATAGGCACGTAGCCAACTTCCAGACCTTCGGGCGGTTTCACAAGCAGAACAGGGTCGAGTCTCGCCAATTCTCCGCTACTGGGCGGTGCCATGTAGTCTCTGTCGATGGGCCAGTTGGCGTGTATTTTTTCGACAAAAGATTGTAATTTCGCCTTCTTTTCATCACTCCACTTATATTGCTGGAAAGACGGCTGATCGACAAAACGATACCAGTAATAAGTGACCAAAGATCCGTCTGCGAGAGTGACCGTAAACGGGCCCCGCGTCGGGCCGGGATTGCTCCAGGCGCCAGTGGCCGGTGAGGTGTAGGGCCGCCCGCGGCCCGCCAGTTTGAACTCCTTTGTCAGGAGATGCGTCTCTATGGGCACGTCTGCGGCGGATACGGCCACGCGTTCATCACCCACATGTTTGTAATATTGCGGGAAATAGCCATTGGCGTTGACAGTGCCATCGTACCACTCCAGACCCCACACATTTGATTCAAATACCCTGGTGTTAAAGACCTTCTCGATACCGGTCATCTTCTTACCGGCCTGATCGAAACGCGGTGTACGTGTCTTCAGCGTTGACTTCCAGGCGCCCTTCCCGTCGAACCGTCCGGAACAGGCCGGGCCACCGTCCCGCCATGCCTTGAAGGCGTCATACAGGGCCGCCCTGGAGTAATACGTCACGTCTTGCACAAGCAGCGTTCTTCCTCGCTCGTCTGCCGGGAACTGCAATTTCGGCAGCTTGGAATAAACAACACCTTGTGCGTCTTTGGCCTCGAAGCGAGGCACGGTGTTAATCTCCATGGCGCCGCCACCCATGTTGCCCGGCTGGGCGTCGAGTCCCCGTCCGTAGATAAAGGGATAGTTGAACAGCTTACCTATCTTACTCCAGGTCTCCGGGATATAGTAGGCCATCGGTCCTTTGAAGTTGGCCGCACTCAGGAAACAGGTCCAGGCCTGATCGCCGGTGGGCGGGTCACCAATGGTGGGTTTGGTAAAGGGCAAGGCCATGTAGGTGTAACCCAGGAACTTGCCGTTGGGATTGCCCTCGAAAGGCAGTGCGTCCGGCGGAATAAGCAGTCGGTTGCTCAGTTGGGCGATGCCAAGTCGATTGTCCGGCAGGGCTTTGCTGCTATAGAAAAACGACCACCCGGGTGAACCAACCTCATAGTCGTAACATTGCGGAGTGGCATTCATGCTGAATTTCGGCGGGCCGTATCGGAATCGATTGCGCGCCCAATAGCCAAGGCCTCCTTCCACGGTCTGAAATACGCTACTCCAGGTAGGCCCTCGCTCCGGCCAGTTGTCTCTGGCATGTGTACCAATCGGAGCGAGCGGGGTATCTTTGTTGTCGGAGTTGTCCGGTGTGATCCAGGCGCTGGGCAGGCCGATCTGAAAGTTGGCGATCGGCTTATCAATCAGCGGCCAGACGGCAGAATAAAAACCCATGCCCGCACTGTAGGTGGCACGGTCCGGCGGCCGGGATGCACTGTAGCCAATATATCCGTGCAGACCTCGGGAATGTGCTGTAACAACTCCTGCCCTTGCATCCTCTCTGTTGGCTGCGTTTTCTTTACCTTCGCACGTCCAGGGCAGGACCATAAAGGCAAGGATAATAAGTAATGAATTTCTCATAATGATCTCCAATTCTAAGGGATAAAAACAGACAGCCCTGTCTTTAGTCATTTGTAGCGGTTTATATTGACATAGTGATTGTATGTAAATCCTTATCAATAAACAAGGACGGAGTTTTCGGTAGGGACAATATGAATATTTGGACTGATTCTCCTTATTCCCGTTCCTGCCACTCTTCATTCTTGATCGTAGCCGAACTGATCGGCACATATACAACCTTATCAATCTTCCCGCGAACAACCTTCCCAAGCATCTCCTTCGTCGTCCGAA
>CAZZAX010000250.1:0-7124 GCA_964653075.1 uncultured Pirellulales bacterium | reverse complement strand
CAGGCCCATTGGATTGCCTCGGCCTTGAAGTAATCATCGAACGACCAGTTGCCCAGCATTTCGAAAAATGTGTGGTGATATGTGTCCTTACCAACCTCTTCGAGATCATTGTGCTTGCCGCTGACTCGCAGGCATTTTTGAGTGTTCGCTACTCTCGGATACTCAGGAGGGCTCAGACCGAGGAAGATGTCCTTGAATTGATTCATTCCCGCGTTGGCAAAAAGCAGACTCTGGTCGCCGATGGGAACTATGGGCGAGCTGGGGACAAATTCATGGCCTTTGCTTTTGAAAAAGTCTATAAAGCCGCTTCTTATTTGCTTTGCACTTGACATTTGGTATTTCGCTTACTCCCTCGACAATTGCCTGGCGGCTGTCCTTCATAGCCTTTCAGAAACAACTGCTGATCAATCGTCGATTATTAAGCCTTTGGCGACCAGGATTTTATGTTTTATTTCCTCGCACAAATCCTTGTTTTCGATCAGGAATTTTTTGGCGTTTTCCCTGCCCTGTCCAAGCCGTATTTCGCCGTAGTTCAGCCATGCGCCGCTTTTTTCAACAACATCACAGCCGCTTGCTAAATCGAGCAAGTCACCTTCATAGCTGATTCCGCTGTCGAACATAATATCGAACTCGGTATCACGGAAAGGCGGTGCGATTTTGTTCTTTACCACCCTTGCCCTTACTCTCGAGCCGACAGCGCCGTTGCTGTCCTTTATGGTTGTTATCCGACGCAGGTCGATTCGCACGGAGGTGTAAAATTTTAGCGCCCTTCCGCCGGGCGTGGTTTCCGGATTGCCGAACATAACACCGATTTTCATGCGGATTTGATTTATGAAAACAAGGGCGGTTTTGCTTTTGCTGATGATACTGGTCAGCTTGCGCATCGCTTGGCTCATTAACCTTGCCTGCCGTCCCACGTGCACGTCACCCATCTCGCCTTCGATCTCGGCTTTCGGCGTCAGTGCAGCGACTGAGTCAATTACTATGACATCCACGGAATTGGACCTTATCAGCATCTCGGTGATGTCGAGTGCCTGCTCGCCTGTGTCCGGCTGGCTGACCAGCAGACCGCTTACATCGACGCCGAGCCTTTTGGCCCAGGTCGTGTCAAGGGCGTGTTCGGCATCGATGAACGCCGCAACACCCCCCGCCCGCTGAGCGCTGGCAATAACGTGAAGTGCCAGTGTCGTTTTGCCGGACGACTCCGGGCCGAACAGCTCGGCTATCCTGCCTCGCGGGATACCTGCGCCTCCGAGGGCTAAGTCCAATGATAATGAGCCGGTGGGTATGCCTTCGATTTTAGCGTAGCAGTGCTCGTCCATTTGCATAATCGCGCCTTGGCCGTACTGCTTTTCTATCTGTGCGATTACACGCTGCAGTGCGTCTTCCTTGTCGGTTGACTGCGGTTTCAGGCGCTCTATCTTGCCTTTTGATGTTTTTGACGTTGTCTGTGTTCTTTTTGTCTTTGCCATTTTGTTTTTCTCCTTTTTCTTATCTCGCTTACGGGTTTATATTTTTATATTAGTCTTATTATTGCAGTTTATAATTTCCCAGCACAGTATAAACGGGGCCTTTCGGTGTCAACTGACTTTGATAAACCGAAATTGAATCAGCCGGCACGGTCCCGAGCTTAAAATCCTTGTATCCTTCGGTTATTTGCGCCAGTTTAACACCTGCTTTTGAGTTTCTCACCCTGCAGAGAGTAAGATGGCCGGAAAACTTCCTTGTTTCCCTGGGCCAGCCCGCCGAAGCCAGTTCCTGCTCAAGGTCGCTTTGTAATTGTAGCAGATTTTCGCAGTTCTGTCCCGTACCAACCCATAAAACTCTGGCGCTTCTGCCGCCGAAATAGCCGACCGTTTCCACTTCCAGCTCGAAGTTCTTGTGCCGGCTCGCGACCTCTTGAGTTATCTTACAGACATCTACGGCCTGCACGTCTTTAATTTCACCTAAGAATTTCAATGTCAGATGCATCACATCAGGATTTACCCATTTGACATCGCCTTTTTTAATATCAACTTTGCTGCGCATCTCGTTTTGCAGTCTGCCCAGGGCCTTTCTGATTTGCTCGTCGATATCTATTGCTATAAATACTCGCATTTGACTTTTGCCGGTTAAAAAGTTGTCAGTTTTCGCAGAGTTTCTAATCTCCTGTCAATATCGGCCCTGTCTATGGAGGTTAATCCGCTCAGCGAAAAATCCGCAATAGCAAATGAGGCAGCCACTGTGCCGTATGCAATCGCTTTCTTCAGTGTCTCGAAATCTGCTTTGCCGCTTTGCGCCAGGCAGCCCATAAATCCGCCCGCGAAGCTGTCACCGGCGCCTGTCGGATCTTTGAAATCTTTCGCCGGATAGGCGGGTAGAATAAATTTATCGCCGCTGGCATTGCACATTATTGAGCCGGATTCACCTTTTTTAAGAATTACGACACTCGGCCCCATATCCAAAATTATTTCCCCCGCCTTTATCAGGTTGCTCTGGCCCGTCAGCATCCTTGCTTCGTCTTCGTTGATTATCAAACAGTCGATTTTTTTCAAAAGTGCCTTCAAGTCTTTGAGGTGGCCTTTGATCCAGAGGTTCATCGTATCAACGGCCACAAACTCAGGCTCGTCGATTTGTTCGAGCAATTGCTGCTGAAGGGCGGGAGCTGTGTTTGCAAGGAAAACGAATTTGCTGTCTTTAAATTCTCCTGGCACCCTCGGCGGCGCCTCGGCGAGAACGTTTAGTTCTGTAGAGTCTGTGGTTCTGTCGTCCATATTTTCGTGATAAGTGCCTGCCCAGCGAAAGGTTTTGCTTTGCTCTCGGACCTCCAGACCCGTAAGGTCAACGTCTCTGCCGTCAAATACCTTTGCCAGGTCAAATGGACAGTCCGCCCCGATAACACCTACGAATCGGACGGGCGCGAAGAAGCTCGCCGCCATACTGAAATAAATTGACGAACCGCCGAGACAGTTCTCACTCACACCGTAAGGTGTCTTAACTGTATCAATTCCTATAGAGCCGGTTACTAATAATGACATTCCTGTATTTTTCTCCTTTTAGTTTTTCGCTGCAAATTTTCTAAGTGTGGTTTCTATTCTAAAAAGTGTGCTCTCTTTGCCCAACATTTGGACTGATTCGAAGATAGGCAGACTGACAGTGGTCCCGCAAATGGCTACGCGCAAAGGCTGGGCGACTTTACCTAAACCTGCCTGCTTTTCCTCCGCCAGCGAGCGCAGCATATCTTCGATCCCCTGCTCTGTGAATTGCTCCATCGCGGCCAGTTTGTTGCACACGATTGCCAGAACCGCCAGTCCGTCACCTTTTAGCAGAATCTTCTTGACTGCTTTTTCGTCGTATTGAATTTTATTGTTGTTCAAAAAGAGAAATCTGCTTTTGCGCTCGATATCAACCAAGGTCCTCGTTCCTTCGCAGAGCTTAATTATTTTTAGCAGAATCTCATAATCCGTGGAGTTTACCGGAGAGTTGACGGCCTTCAGGTAAGCTCTGAAATGTTCTAAGACTTTCTCCGGCGGCGTCATCTTTATATGTTCCATATTGAAAGCCAGAAGCTTCTTTCGGTCGAACAGGCTGTTCGATTTGCTCAGGCGAGAAAGGTCAAAGGACTCGATTAGCTCGCCAATCGGCATAATCTCACGATTGTCACCCGGATTCCAGCCTAAAAGCGCAAGAAAATTGACCATCGTTTCAGGCAGATAGCCGCTTTTGAAAAAATCTACAATGTTTATTTCAGGTAGAGCAACACCGAGGTATTCGGCCATTGCATCAATAGCAGGCATATCAGGAGTGATCTTGCCCTTAATAAAAGAATCAAGCTCTTCGGGAGTAATGCCGGCTGCCTCGGCGAGCTTTGCAGGTGGCACGGGCATCCTGCTCGTGTTCACGGCCTGGAAGGCCGTGCCACCATCCTGTATAGCCTTAATTGCCTTGCGAAGGGCCTTTGGACGCTCACGCTTGGAAAGCTTTCCTCCTGTATCGCTGACGGTGACGGACATATGGGCGTACTCCGGCGATGGGGTATCGCCGAACAGGGCTTTCCATAGTGCCTGCTGGCCCGGCGTGTTCATAAGATGCTCCTGGCCGCGAATAACGTGCGTAATCTTCATCAGATAGTCATCGACCACGCAGGCAAAATTGTACGTTGGGAAGCCGTCGCTTTTCTGAATTATAAAGTCGCCTATTTCACCCGCTGCGAATGTAATTTCGCCGCGGACAATATCGGTAACCGCCAAAGGTACGTCCTGCGGCACAGCAAAGCGGACCGTTACGTCTCGGCCCTGGGTTCTTGCCCTTTCGACATCGCTTTCACTCGGGAACTCTTTGGGACGCGGATAAGAAAAGGACTTTTTTTGAGCTTCAGCTTCTTTGCGAAACGCATCAAGCTCTTCGGTGGTGTCGAAACAGTAATAGGCTTTTTTTTCATCGAGCAGTTTCTTTATGTATTTGTCATAGATGTCCATTCGCTGAGATTGCAGATACGGCCCGTTCGGTCCGCCTGCTTCAGGCCCTTCGTCCCACTGGATTCCGAGCCAGCGCAGGTCGTCCATGACCTGTTGGGCCGCCGTCGGGGTGTTACGTTTCTGGTCCGTGTCCTCGATGCGTAAAATAAATTTTCCGCCCGTCCGTCTGGCCCAGAGCCAGTTGAAAAGGGCTGTACGCGCTCCGCCGACGTGCAGATAACCCGTTGGCGATGGGGCAAAACGTGTTACGACCATTATAAACCTCGTTAATTCGGGAAAATACGTAAGTAAAAAGAATAAGTCATACCTGTATGTTTGTCAAGGATGAGGCAATGGTATTAGCAGATTTATATGCTTGAAGTAAAGGTTAGATAAATATTTGCTGGTTCGATTGTTGCTGTATTTTGTATTTTTATCTTAAAGCTACATTTTAGCTGTCCGAGATAAGCATAATCTGCTAAAATAGCTTATTGATAACTGGGAGATTTTTTTATGGATAAGCAAACGGTTTTACTGCAATTAAAAGAAAATCTCGAACAAATCAGACAGCGGTTTTCCGTTGAGAGGCTTTCTGTCTTTGGGTCGGTGGTTCGTGGCGAGGCGGGTGAGGGTAGTGACGTGGATGTGCTGGTTGCATTCGAGAAGAAAGCGAATTTCGATATCTTTATGGATTTGAAGTTTTATCTCGAAGAGCTGCTTGGAATGGGAGTTGACCTGGTTACCGAAAAGGCACTTCGTCCGCAAGTCCGACGAACGATTGAGCAGGAGATGGTCGATGTCGCGTGACGAAATAATGTATTTGCAGGATATTGCTCAAAGCTGCGAGAAGATATTACGGTTCTGCGCCGGCTTGACTCAGTCGGATCTGGTACAGGATGAAAAGACCTATGATGCTGTTGTCCGTAATCTGGAGATTATAGGCGAGGCGGCCAAACATATTGGCGAAGATATCAGAAAGCAATTACCGGATATCGAATGGAGAAAAGCTGCTGGGCTCAGGGATATGTTGGCGCATGCATATTTTGGTATCGATAATGACATTCTCTGGGACATCATTCAAAATAAAGTGCCCCAATTGGCCAAAGTGACAGGTAATTTTTTAAATAAACACCCGGACTGAGAACTAAAGTTCGAAAACAATAAAATCTGCGTGTCAGTTCTGGTAGAGGCTCAAACAAATGTACCCGCGAATCGGACTGGTGCCGACATATAGCATCCTGTACATCCTGAGTATTGTTACCCATTTTCTGATTTGTTACTTTATCGCCAAACGGCTGGGGCTCCGGCACCGTGTTTGGATTGTTGTCGGCATTTGCTATATGGAGGGTATGACCGTTGGCGCTAAGATACTATTCGATATCCAAAACTCACAATTTGATATCCATGCCCTATTGAGCATCAGGCACTATATGCAGGGAGGATTGTGGGGCGGGCTGTTGGCGTACTTTATTTTAGCTGTGCCGTTGACATTGATTTTAGCTAAAAACAGACGTGCGGCACTTGACCTTGTAGCGATGTCGATTCCCCTCCCCTGGATATTTACTAAAATTGGGTGTTTATTTAATGGCTGTTGTTTTGGCAAAGCGTGCTCTTTGCCCTGGGCGATAACTTTTCCTGAAGGGGCAAGGGGCGCACCGCCCGGCGTACCGCTGCACCCGACACAGATTTACGAAATCCTGGTTGTTGTCTGCATTCTGGTAGTCTTCAAAAAATTGGATTATGGCAGATGGCGGGGAGCGATGCTTTTATGGTTCCTGGCCCTCTATGGAACCGGACGTGCGGCTACTGAATTTTTCAGAGGCGACTTTGACCACCATTTATACTTCGGCCCCCTTACTTTATCGCAGCTTATCTGCTTTGCTGCCGCCGGCGCTTCAATAATCCTCCTTTTCCTCTGGCGCTACTTTGTTCGCAACGACATACTGGACGAGTCAACGTCTATATGATAAATTATCGTCGTTGATAACGTTGCTGTATTGAATTCAAAAAGTGGGAAATATAGACCGTGGAAACACCGAACAAAGATGAAAATGTCAAGCTTGATTTTATCAGGCAGATTGTGGCCGAAGACCTCAAAACCGGCAAATGGGACGGTCGGGTTGTAACGCGATTTCCGCCGGAGCCGAACGGCTATCTGCATATTGGTCACGCAAAGAGCATCTGTCTGAACTTCGGTATCGCCGCTGAGAATAAAGGCGGCCTCTGCCATCTACGCTTTGACGATACCAACCCAGTCAAGGAAGAACAGGAATATATCGATTCCATAATAGAAGACGTTCGCTGGCTGGGCTGGGACTGGGGCGAGCATCTGTATTACGCCTCGGACTACTTCGAGCAAATGTACGAATATGCCCTTGAGCTTGTTAAGAAAGGCAGCGCCTATGTTTGTGACCTGACTGCAGAGCAGACAAGAGAATATCGAGGCACGCTGACCGAGCCGGGAAAAGACTCTCCCTATCGCAGCCGTTCCGTCGAGGAAAATCTCGACCTGTTCGAGCGAATGAAAAAAGGCGAATTTCCAGATGGCTCTCACACCCTGCGGGCTAAAATCGATATGTCAGCCCCCAACCTTAATATGCGCGACCCTGTTATGTATCGAATCCTGCACGCGGCGCATCCCCGCACCGGCGATAAATGGTGCCTCTATCCGATGTATGACTGGGCACA
>CAZZAX010000249.1:0-7194 GCA_964653075.1 uncultured Pirellulales bacterium | reverse complement strand
TTCGAGCGTGCTCCACTATCTCCTTAGCGGATGCATCAAGAGCCCTGTGGTCGTAAGACTCCATCTTTATTCTTATTCTTTCAGTCTCAGCAGCCATAACGTTCCTCTACTCAAGCCGATAAACGCCTGAAGTATATCAACTTATACAGCGAAAAACAAAATATAAAATCCAATTTTAGTCTATACTTTTTCTGCTATCAGCCAAACGTATCTTGTTTGATTTCTGGCAGGAAAGGCCTTGTTATCGATTATTGATTACTCAGATCTTATTTACGATTTAGTCCTTAAATAACCAATTATCAAGTTCGCCTTCCTTAAGAGTTTGGGTTCGGGCTAACTCATACCCATCCAAAGCTATACACCAGCTTTTGGTACACCCCTGAGTCTAACAGAGTCATAAACCATCCATGACCATAATACCACAGATATGCCACAGCCCAACTAAGTTTACGCAAAGCCGTCCTTGGCAATGCTCGCTACGGCTGAAAAAATACTAAGCTATCATACAAAATAGTCGCTGTCAACAAAATGTCGAAAAAAGTTTAAAAAATATCAAATTTTTTTCAATTTATTTAAAAAATAATTTGCCTGGCAATCTGCTCCGGCACCTTCTCATAACTTAACGGCTCCATCGTAAAGGTCCCCCTGCCGGCCGTTACGCTTCTAATGTCACTGGAATACCCAAACAATTCCACCAGTGGTGCCTTCGCATCAATTACCTGCATATTTCCATGCACATGACAATCCGTAATTAATCCCCTTTTTGCAAGCAAATTACCCTGCACAGCTCCAAAATTCACCTGCGGCACTATGACCTGAAGACGCATTACCGGCTCAAGTAATACCGGTTCTGCCTCTTGTACTGCCTTTTCGAGAGCAATTGCGGCGGCCTGCTCAAAAGCAAGACCCGAGGAATCCACAGAATGGAATGACCCGTCAATTAGCGTAACTTTAATTCCCACAATAGGATAGCCCGACAATACCCCGCAGCTTAACGCATCTTCGCAACCACTTTTAACATCGGTAATGTACTCTCTCGGCACAGCTTCACCGGAGGCCTCATTTTGGAATTCAAAATCGCGGCTCCAATGGCCGTCATCGGTTAAAAGTGGCTCGACTTCCAAAACAACATGCCCGTATTGGCCGTGACCGCCTGTCTGGCGTATAAATTTGCCCTCTGCCTGGGCTGTTTCAGTGATAGCTTCCTTGTAGGCCACTCGCGGTTTGCCTACCCTGACGTTAACTCCTCTGTCCCGTACCAGCTTGTGCTGGAGTATCTCGAGGTGTAATTCACCCATCCCACTTATAATTGTCTGGCCTGTATCGCTGTCTGTTTTGCATTCGAAAGTCGGATCCTCACGCCTTAAGCTGGCCAGGGCATCAGCCAGTTTTGCCTTTTCTGCGGTCGTCCTTGGCTCTATCGACATATTAATAACCGTCTGTGGAAATGTAATACTCGGAAGGGAAACCGGTTTCTTGGGATCACAAATCGTATCGCCTGTAAGTGTCTGTCTCAGCCCTACGACTGCGACAATATCACCGGCAACGGCTGTATCCAGAATTTTTCGTTCATCGGCGTGCATCTCAAATATTCTTGTAACATTCTCCCGACGATTACGATTTGTATTCAAGACTCTGCTGCTGGACTTTAATTTGCCCTGATAAATCCTTAGAAAGTACAAATCGCCATGTACATCACTGGTTATCTTAAACGCCAGCGCAACCAGACTGCCATTGGGATCGCACTTAATCGATATTTTTTTATTTTCATCATTCGGTTTGTGTCCGGTCAAAACAGGTTTATCCAGGGGGGAAGGCAAATACGTCAGAACACCCTCAAGCAGCCTTTGCACACCAATATACTTCAAGGCAGAGCCAACAAATACCGGATGAAGCTTGTTGCTCAGTGTTCCTTTTCTTATTGCCCTGTTAATCATCGTAACGTCGGCCGGCTTATCGTGAACATAGCAGTCCATCATCTCGTTATCGTATTCGGCTGCAAGCTCAATCATCTGGTTTCTTTGCTGCTGAGCAACTTCTTTCAATTCCGAGGGAATATCAGTTTCTTCAAAAGCCGCTCCCATCTTTTCAGCCTTGTAGAAAACCGCCTGCATCTTTATAAGGTCTATAATACCGGAAAAAGTATCTTCGGAGCCAATTGGAATCTGCAGCAAAATCGGATTGGCAAGGAGCTTATCCCGAATACTGTTAACGGTCATCTCGAAATCGGCGCCAACCTTGTCCATCTTATTTACAAAGCATAGACAGGGCAGGTCGTATTTTTGCCCCTGTCTCCAGACGGTTTCACTCTGGGCCTGAACGCCTTCACTGCCGTCAAATACGGCTACAGCGCCGTCCAGAACACGCAACGATCTTTCGACTTCTGCGGTAAAATCAATATGGCCAGGGGTATCGATAAGATTGATTTCATAATCCTTCCAGGGACATTTTGTCGCCGCCGAAGTGATAGTAATACCTCTTTTTTGCTCTTCTTCCATAAAGTCCATAACTGCTGTGCCGTCATGGACCTCTCCCATTTTGTAGGTTTTGCCGGCATAGAACAGAATACGCTCGGTTACCGTTGTTTTACCGGCATCGATATGGGCCATAATCCCGATATTACGCAGTTTTTCCAAATTGCTCGACATAATTAATATCTCGTCTTTCGTGAGCCGTAACTCGAGCAGTATATAAAAAAACTGCCACGGTTATTTTCATAAAATTCTGTGGCAGTTACAAACGAAAGTTATTACCAGGCAAAGTGGGCAAAGGCCTTATTCGCCTCTGCCATTCTGTGAACGTTCTCCCGGGTGGTCATTGCCGTACCATGTTCATTATACGCATCTATTAATTCAGAAGCCAGGCGCTCGCACATAGGTTTGCCCTTCTTGCCTCTGGCTGAAGCCAATATCCACCTGAATGCAAGCGATTGCTGGCGCTTGGAGCTTACCTGCATCGGAACCTGATAACTGGCTCCGCCGATACGCTTGCTGCGAACTTCGAGTAACGGCTTTACATTGTTTATCGCCTTCTCAAATACCTCAAGGGCTTCAACGTCATTGACATTTTTACTGATGATATCCATAGCATCATAAAACACTCGCTGCGCAGTGCTTTTCTTGCCGTCCCACATCAAACAGTTCATAAACTTGGAGACCAGCTTGTTGTTATATTTCGCATCCGGTTTTAACTGTTGACTTGAAGCAGTAAACTTTTTAGCCATTACTTTTCCTCGATATTGGTAACTGGTAATTATTTATATTTCACCAGCTCATTTCGCCTTTTTTGCACCATATTTACTTCTGCCTTGTTTTCGATTAGCCACGCCGGCACAGTCAAGAACACCACGAACGATGTGATACCGCACACCCGGCAGGTCCCTGACTCGGCCTCCGCGAATCACAACGGTGCTGTGCTCCTGAAGATTGTGATCAATACCGGGTATATAAGCTGTAACTTCCTTGCCGTTGGTCAGACGGACACGAGCAATTTTCCGCAAAGCAGAGTTCGGTTTCTTGGGCGTCTGCGTCCTTACAATCAAACACACACCCTTCTTCTGCGGCGAACCACTGATATCGGATACTCTTTTATGGCCCTTAGATTTCGCCCGGGGCTGTCTGACTAACTGATTTATAGTTGGCATAATTCTTGTATGGCCTTTCGTAATTCATTATCTAAACTAATTGATTCCCAGTGCTTCCCTGACGGCGGCATCGGCCTTCGCTTCGGCCTCTTTGGCTTCCTTGACCTCCCTGGCTTCTTCAAATTCCTTCGGCAGCGGAGCTTCCACAAGGTGCTTAACCTTTATATCCAGATACGGCTTGAAAGCCGTACCGGCCGGTATCAGGTGGCCGAGTATTACATTTTCCTTCAATCCATGAAGCTCATCCACTTTACCCGCCAAAGAAGCCTCTGTCAAGACCTTAGTTGTTTCCTGGAAACTGGCCGCAGCGATAAAGCTCTCAGACCACAGTGAAGCCTTCGTAATCCCCAACAGCAGCGTCTTGGCGGTTGCAGGCTTTGGCTTCCTGCCCGTGGCCCCGGTACCACCAATCAATTCAACCTTTTCGTTAATAGCGACCAATTCCTTTTTATCGACAACCTGACCGACCACTAAATCAGCTGCATCTCCGGGGTTGGTAATCTTAGCACTGTTGGTTAATTTTTCATTCTCTTTTCTGAACACGAACTTATCAACAACCTGGCCCGGCAAAAACGAGCTGTCACCCACAGACTCAATCTCGACCTTGCGCATCATTTGAGAGCAGATAATTTCAATGTGTTTGTCGTTAATATTGACATTTTGTGAACGATAAACATTTTGAATCTCTATAGTCAAATACCTTTGCAGCGCCTCTTCGCCTTTAATCCGCAGAATATCATGCGGCACAAGCGGACCATCCGTTAGGGCATCTCCTGCTTCGGCAAAATCGCCGGTGTGAACATTAAGGTGTCTGTCACGTGGGACGTGGTGCTCTTTTTCCATTCCGGATTCGGAACGAATGATAATAGTCATTTTGCCCTTGCGCTTATCGCTTCGCAGCTCAACCCGACCGCTGATCTCAGCCATTGCTGCAGGATCTTTCGGTTTACGTGCCTCAAATACTTCGGTAACTCTGGGCAAACCACCCGTGATGTCCTGGGTACCGCCGGAAGCTCTGGGTTGATGGGCAAGCAACTGGCCTGCCTGAACACTCTGACCCTCATTAACCTCGATTCTGGCCCCGGCAGGCAGATAGTGAACGTCGAGTATCTTGCCGTCCTTGTCTTCGATAATGATTTGTGGATGCTTATCGCCTTTATGCTCGATTACCACGGGTCTGCCAAGCTGGCCTTTTCGCTCTTCCTCAATTCCAATCGTCTCGCCTTCAATAATATCAACAAACCGTATAAGCCCGGCCACCTCGGCTAAAATTGGGGTACGGTGAGGGTCCCATTGGAATAACATTGCTCCGCCTTTGACTTTCCGGTCATCATTGACTAAAACAATGGCACCATAAGGCACTTTGAATCTGTCCAATTCCCTGTCTTTTGCATCAAGAATAGCTATTTCGCCGTTACGTTTCAGTGCGACTATCTCTGCCGTACCTCCGCTTCGCTTGATGGAAACCGCATTGATATCACGATACTGCACCTTTCCTGCGTATGTGGCCCTCTGCTCCCGTTCAAGAATAGCTCTGGAGGCGACACCACCTGTATGGAATGTTCGCAGTGTCAACTGTGTACCCGGTTCCCCGATGGACTGGGCCGCAATTATGCCAACCGCCGAACCTTCTTCAGCCAATTTCCCCGTGCTCATATCCCATCCGTAACACTTTGCACAAACACCAAATGGACTGTCACAGGTCAGGGCGCTTCTGATTCTGATGGCATCAAGCCCTAAAGCCTCAATCTTTGCCGCCGCTTTCTGGTCTATGACCTCATTTTCGTGCACAACCATTTCGTCGGTAATCGGGTTACGAATATTGTCTCTTGCGGTTCTGCCGATAATAAGCTGTGAAAGAGGAACATCAATCTGCTCTCCCCTGCTGACTACGCCTTTGGTAATTCCCTGCAATGTCTGGCAATCTCTTTCAATCACAATCATATTTTGTGCAACATCGATAAGCTTTCTTGTAAGATACCCGGAATTCGCCGTCTTAAGGGCCGTATCAGCCAGTCCCTTACGTGCCCCGTGCGTTGAGCTGAAATACTCAAGAACTGTCAAGCCCTCTCTGAAGTTCGCTTTAATCGGCGTTTCGATAATCTCGCCGCTGGGCTTTGCCATTAAAGCTCTCATTCCAGCCAATTGCTGAATCTGATCTACGCTTCCTCTCGCACCAGAATCGCTCATGAGATAGATTGGATTGAGGTAAGGTCGGTTGTCCTCAGTAGTATCCTCTTTCAGACCTCTCATCATTTCGTTTGTCACGGCGACTCTCGCATTGGTCCAGGCATCGACAACCTGATTATACCTTTCTCCCTCGGTCAAAATTCCTTCATCGTAGTTCTTATGTATTTTGCTGACTTTCTTTTCAGTCTGCTCAATAATCTGTGCTTTCTTTTCCGGTATTTTAAGGTCTGTAATACCAAAGCTTAATCCGGCAAGAGTAGCATATTTGAATCCCAGATCCTTTATTCTGTCAAGCAGGTCAACCGTCTCGGCAGAGCCTGTGAATTCAAAACAGTCACTAATCACCCGGCTCAGCATCTTTTGAGACATCGTAATATTGTAAAACGGCATTTTCTTCGGAAGCATATCGTTGAATATACAGCGCCCGGCAGTAGTCTCAATAATATTAGATTCGTTCTCAGGTTTCGAATCTCCAACAATCCTGATATCATTGAGTCGGACTTTAATTCGAGTATGCAAATTAATCTTGCCTACCTCCAGGGCCATAATAGCCTCGAAAGTGTCCCGGAACAGCCTTAGCTCTTTTTCCTCGGTGGCTTCACGAGGTTCCATATAGGTCAAATAATAATTGCCCATCACCATATCCTGTGACGGACCGACCATTGGCGAACCATTAGCCGGCGAAAATATATTGGAGGTGGTCATCATTAAAATATGAGTCTCAGCCTGTGCTTCGACACTTAACGGAAGATGCACCGCCATCTGGTCGCCGTCGAAGTCGGCATTGAATCCTCTGCATGCCAACGGATGCAGCATAATCGCATTACCTTCCACCAGTACCGGCTCAAAGGCTTGAACACCCATTCGATGGAGCGTGGGAGCACGGTTAAGCAAAACAGGATGCTGATTAATTACTTCTTCGAGTATGTCCCAGACCTGTTCATCGCGCCGTTCAATCATTCTCTTGGCGCTCTTAATCGTATCCGCCAGGCCACGCTGTTTGAGCTTGCGAATAATAAAAGGCTGATACAACTCGAGAGCTATTTTCTTCGGCAAACCGCATTGATAAAGCTTCAGATTAGGACCAACGACAATTACCGACCGAGCCGAATAATCCACACGCTTGCCAAGCAGGTTCTCACGGAATCGTCCCTGTTTGCCCTTAATCATATCGGTCAGCGACTTTAGCGGACGATTATTACTGCCGAGAACAGAACGTCTGCAGCGGCCGTTATCAAGCAGAGAATCCACCGCCTGCTGAAGCATCCGTTTCTCATTGCGGATAATAACCTCAGGAGCGTTCAGATCCATCAGTTTCTTTAATCGGTTGTTGCGATTGATAATCCTCCTGTAAAGGTCGT